>CALKIU010000060.1 GCA_937995745.1 uncultured Bacillaceae bacterium
AACGGAACGAAAGTGGACGTCCTCAGCGAATCCAACGGATGGGCGAAAGTCAAAGTCAACGGGAAAACGGGATACGTCAGCGCGCAGTATTTGAAAAGCAATAGCGGGAACAACAGCGGCGGAGGCAACACGGAAAAAGTCATCGCCACCAAATACGTTTCCGTCAACCCGGGCTCCAGCCTGAACCTCAGAAATGGGCCGTCCACCAATGCCACGATTATCGGCAAACTGGCGAACGGAACGAAAGTGGACGTCCTCAGCGAATCCAACGGATGGGCGAAAATCAAAGTCAACGGGAAAACGGGATACGTCAGCAGCGCCTACCTGAAAAACACCATCAGTCCGCCGGCCACGGAAATCAAGTACGTCAACGTCAATCCCGGCTCCAACTTGAACTTGCGAAAAGGACCGTCGGCCACAACCGAAATCATTGGCAAACTGCCGCGGGGAACGATGGTCACCGTCTATTCCGAAAAGAACGGCTGGGCGGAAGTGAAAGTGAACGGAAAAGTCGGCTATGTCAGCACGGCCTTTTTGCAAAAAACCCATCCGGACAGCAAGCCGCAAGAACCGGCACCGCAGCCGGTCACCAAATACGTGTCGGTCAACCCCGGTTCCAGCCTGAACTTGAGGAATGGACCGTCCACAAGCGCGGCGATTATCGGTTCACTGCCGAACGGAACGGCCGTCACCGTCTACTCTGTCACAGGCGGCTGGGCCAAAGTGAAAGTTGACGGAAAAGAAGGATATGTCAGCACCGAATTCTTATCCGACAAAAAACCGGGTTCCGAAGTCGTCACGGAAGTGATGTACGTCAACGTCAACCCCGGTTCAAACTTGAATATGCGCAACAAACCTTCTTTAAACGGCTCGATCATTATTAAACTGGCGCGGGGCACCGAGGTCGACGTTTACGAAATCAAGAACGGCTGGGCCAAAATCAAAGTCTACGGGCAAATCGGCTACGTCAGCGCCGAATATCTCTCCCCGACAAAACCGGGTACCGGCAGCAGCGAACCGCCGGCCGACAACCCCCATGACAAACCGGGCGGAAACGACGGCGGCAATGAGCAGCCGAACACCAATCCGGGCGATGGCAACAACGGACAGCCGAATCCAAATCCCGGTGATAACGACGACGGATCCGGCAATGAACAGCCCAATCCGAACCCCGGTGGCAACGACAATGAACAACCCGGCCCGAATCCCGGGGATGATAACAACGAACAGCCAAATCCCGGGGATGATAACAATCAACCGAATCCCGGCGACGGTTCCTCCGAAGGGGACGTTGTCATTAAAATCGTCAATGTCAACCCCGGCTCGAACCTGAACATGCGCACCGGCCCGTCCACCAGCGCGGCCATCATCACAAGGCTTGCACCGGGCACGGAAGTCGTCGTCCATTATGAAAAAGACGGCTGGGCCTATGTCACGGCCAACGGACGCACCGGTTATGTGAGCACGCAATATTTAATCAATGCCCCGAAACAATCGGATGAAACGCCTGATCATAGAATTAAGATCCAATATCAAGAGTACGACATCACTCTTGACGAGTTCCTGGCCATCCAATTGAAGGCCAATCCGCAAACGGACAAGAAGTACAACGTCTATATCCGGAGCGACGCCCTTTTGGTGGACAACCAGGCCAATCCGAAAAGCGGCATTGTGCAGGGCACGGGCTGGCGCGTGCGGGGCGGCCCGGGAACCGATTACTGGATTGTCGGCCAGGTGAATAACGGGCAAACGTTGACCATTCTCTCCGTCGTCAAAGGAAGCGACGGCTATGACTGGTACCAGATTGATTTCAAAAAGACGTGGGTCAACGCGAGCCCCGAAGATGTCCGCTATTATCTCGATCCGGACAATTTTACGAAGTCGAAATCCGACTCCTTCCAGTTCTTGAAACTGTCCGCCCCGGCGAACATGGATCCGTTCGAATTGAATGAGCATATTCTGGCCGGAAAAGGAGCGCTGGAAGGGCACGGCGCCACCTTTGTCACCGCCGCCAAAAAGTACAATATTAATGAGATTTACTTAATCTCCCATGCCCTCCTGGAGACCGGCAACGGAAAATCGGCGCTGGCCCAGGGAGTGGAAATTTACGGCGTGACCGTCTACAACATGTACGGCATCGGGGCGACCGACGACGACCCGATTATCAACGGCGCCAAGTTTGCCTACCAAAACGGCTGGTTCACGCCGGAAGAAGCGATTATCGGCGGAGCGGAATACATTGCCCGCCGCTACATCCACGCCGGACAGGACACGCTTTACAAAATGAGGTGGAATCCGGCCGGCGCCGTGGCGTTCGGGGAAGCTGTCCACCAATACGCGACGGACATCGGCTGGGCCGCCAAGCAGGTGTACCGGATTTTCAGCTTGTACGAACTGCTGGAGACGTACGAAATCATTTTGGAAATTCCGAAATTCAAAGATTAATCCGCTTCCGACCCTTTTGCGCCGGTTTTTCGACACCCCTTTTCCGGCGCAAGAGGGTTTTTTCGTTTGCCGGCGGGTTGGCCCCAAGCCCGCAAGGGCGAAATTTGGACGGCGCGGAACAGGTTGGGGGTGGGAAACGGGGGCCCGCTGGCCGATTTTTCCAAAAAATTGCTTTGCGACGGGTTTTGACAAAAATTTTCTTCAAATTTTGCCAATGTGGGCCTATCATTATGATTAGATAGTCTTGTTGAATCATTGTTTTGCGGCCGGCGAGGCGGAAGTCGGCGGATTTGCGGCGGTTTTTTTCGCCACGTTTTGACAAATTATAATGGAAAAGCGATTTTTGTCGAATGAATAGTTTTGCAAAAAATGTCCGCGGGGCGAATTTTTTCGGACTATGATATAAAGGGGTTTTGGTGTTATGTGGTGGTGGATTTTTTTGTTTGTTTTGTTTGTTGTTCTTGTGTATGCGGTGGAAAGGTGGAATGAGTCGCTCTGGGAGAAAGCTGTCAACGGCGCCGATTTGAGCCGGATTTTCCGTTTTTTGAAGAAGAAAGGGGAATGAGCGGATAGATGTGAGGCGCGGGATGCCCTCTTTTTTTTTCGTTTTGATATAGGGGAAGCGCCTTATTTTTTTGCTGTTGGCGGTTTTTCCTTTTCTGTTCCTGTGATGTATCATTTTTCCAACCGGTGTTTTCCGCAATTTTTTCTCACAAAAAGTACCGCACTATTCCCGCAATTTTTCATAATTTTTTCAAATTTGCTCCCATTTTGGTGCCAATTTAGGTTCATTTTGTCATTTTATTGGATTTTTTGTTAAGATTGATAGTTTATTACATTAATAGGGTTTGTTAAAAAATCTGTTAATGTATAGAAATTTGTAACTTTTAGTTATTATAAAATGATAGTTTTGTAACAATTTGTAACCATTGAAATAATATTTTATGATAGAATACTCATGAATTTGCTAATTTTCATTAATTTATACCAAACAACTTAATAAACTACTAATTGTAGGGTGGTAGTGATGAAGAAGAAAGTGATTATTCCCGGTTTATTTCTCGCTGTGCTGTCAACCCCTGCTTTTGAAAAAGCCGTCGAAGCTGCAGAGATAGACACACCAGCGGCGCAAGAGGTACCGGCTTCTGTGGAGGATTACATTGATCACGCCAAATCTTTCTTGAGGATTTACAGCAATCCTGCCGGGGAATCGAAAATCCTTCCCATACTAACGAAAGAGAATGAAGGAAAGAAAGATTCCAAGAATGATGGCAAGAATAATGCCAAGAATGATGGCAAATCCAAGAATGATGCCAAGAAAGATGCTCCTCCACAGCAAAAGGCCGGGGTTGAGAAAACAGCAAACGACAATGGCAGCAAAGCTCCCGCAAACAAAGACAAGGACGGACAAAAAGCCACAGTCAACAACAACCGGGGCAATCAAGCGAAACCGGACAACAAGGCTTCCGGCGGGAACGCCTCCACCGGTCAATCACAAACGGCTCCCAAGCCTGTCACGAAGTATGTCAATGTTGACAGCGGCTCTAATTTGAACGTCCGAAAAGAACCGTCCACCAATGCTGCCGTTGTTGACAAGCTGCCGAGGGGAACCGCCGTCAGCGTCATTTCGGAAAATAACGGCTGGGCCAAAGTCAAAGCCAACGGCATCGAAGGCTATGTCAGGAGGGAATATTTGAGCGAGCAAAAAATCGCTCCGGTGACTCCGGCAAAACCGAAAAATCCGGAACCGAAACCCAATCCCAAGCCTGTCACGAAGTATGTCAATGTCAACCCTGATTCCAGCCTGTTATTGAGAGACAAACCTTCGAAAGACGCGGCGGTCATCAGCAGATTGTCAAGGGGAACAAAGGTCACTGTCTACTCTGAAAGCAACGGATGGGCTAAAGTAAAAGCAAACGGGAAAGATGGCTATGTCAGCGCACAATATCTTTCTTCTTCACAGCCATCAGCACAGACAAAACCAACAACAAAGTACGTCAACGTGGATCCCGGTTCCTATTTGAATATGCGGACCGGTCCGTCGACCAGCCATTCTGTCGTGAGCAAACTGGCCAGGGGAACGAAGGTAACGGTTCAATCCGAGCAGAACGGCTGGGCCAAAGTTTCTGCCAACGGCAAGACTGGATATGTCAACGCAAAATATTTGTCCAGCACCCAGGTGAAAAACACCGCAACAAAAGTAACCAATAATGCTACGAAGCAACCGGCCGAGAAAAAACCGGCCCCGAAAACGGGCGTGTTATCCGGCAATGTGAAGACCGTTTACAAAACGTATGGCATTTCTTTGGACAGGCTCACGAACATTCAAATGAAAGTGAAGCCGCAAAAACTTGCCGGAGGAAAATGGGTGGGCGCCAGCTGGGGAGATGTCCGCTACTACTTGAATCCGGCCAATTTTGTCAATAATCCGGCCGATTCGTTGCAGTTCTTGAAACTGTCGGCTCCGGCGAACTTGAATGCCGCTGAAGTGAATGCGAAGATTTTGAAAGGAAAGGGCATCCTTGAAGGCAAGGCGCAAGCTTTCATTGATGCTGCGAAGAAATACGGCGTCAATGAAATGTACTTAATCGCCCACGCCCTGTTGGAGACGGGCAACGGCAAATCTGCCCTCGCCCAAGGGGTTAAGGTGAACGGCAAAACGGTCTACAACATGTATGGCATCGGAGCGAAAGACGGAAGTTCCGGCTCCAACGGCGCTCAACGCGCTTACAAGGAAGGCTGGTTCAGTCCGGAAGCGGCCATTATCGGCGGTGCGAAGTTCATTGCCGAGAAGTATATCCATGCCGGACAAGACACCCTTTATAAGATGAGGTGGAATCCGGCAGGCGCGGCAGCCAATGGAGTCGCCACTCATCAGTATGCCACTGACATCGCTTGGGCCGTTAAACAGTCGAGAATCATTTATCAATGGACCAAGCTGATTAACAATTACAACTTCACATTGGAAATTCCGAGATACCAGTAACAGGTGCATCCGGGTTTTTTCCGTTGTTTGGCGGTTGAACAGGGTTGCTTCCGCTGTTTGGCGGGCGAGCACGGTTTCTTCCGCTGTTTGGCGGGTAGACCGAGTTTCTTCCGCAGTTTAACGGTTGGGCCGGATGCGCGGCAGGAAAGGTGTCATAAGGAGGGCATCCGCAGACTTGCGGATGCCGACCGATTGTTCAATCGGCCGGGGTGTTCCGGCCGTGCAGGCGTTATTATTCCTCTGCGGCCGTGAATGGGGCGCGGTTAAGGAGGCAGTGGCAATTTTGGCTGTGCCCATTCATTATGGGTGCGGTTGAAGTTGCGGCCGTGGCTGAAGTTGTGCCGGTCGTGGGAGCGGCTCAGGAAGCTGTCGTAATTGTCCCGCTGCGCCCGTGATTGTAGTAGCGGCTGAGGTTGTGACTGCCGGTCGTGGGAACGGCCGTGGAGACGTTATCGAAAAATCCCGTTTGCTAGAGGTGTTTGGGATATGGCAATCGATTTCTGGAGCGAGGTTCAAATACGTGCCCGCTCTTTTTTCTTTCTCTAAAAAGATTTTTCATCCATGGTTGCGTTCAGTTTGATCATGGATGTTTTTTGTTTGCGGGAATGGATTATCTAGAAATGCCGGGGTGAGAATATGAATTATGGAAAAGGACGTGCAGGGTGACCACAGTGGTCAGGGTTGAGGACAAATTCTGGATTAGAGCGGCCGGCTGTCCACGGTGGTCGGAGCTGAGGGCAAACTCTGGAATCGGGCAGGCGCTCTGTTCTAATAGGCCAGCTGAAGACATTTCTCCAAAATAGGGGCCAATTTTGTTCTCGGAATTCCGAGCTAAAGACAATTCTCGCCAAAAGAGGGAGCGATTTGTCTTCAGTTACCCGATCTGAAGACAGTTCTCTCCAAAAAAGAGGACGATTTGTCCTCAGTTACACAATCTGAAGACAGTTCTCTCCAAAAAAGAGGCGATTTGTCTTCAGTTACCCGATCTGAAGACAGTTCTCTCCAAAAAAGAGGCGATTTGTCTTCAGTTACTCGATCTGAAGACAATTTTCCTCGAAAAAGAGGAAGCTTTGTCCTCAGTTACTCGATCTGAAGACAATTTCCCTCGAAAAAGAGGAAGCTTTGTCCTCAGTTACTCGATCTGAAGACAATTTCCCCCGAAAGAGAAGACGGTTTGTCCTCAGTTACTCAATCTGAAGACAATTCCCGCCGAAATAGAAGCCGATCTGTCCTCAGTCACTTAAAACGGAGCGGTTTTCCACGATTTTGTCTTCAGATGACTACTCTGAGGACAATGGGACATGGGGATGGGACATGGGGATAGGTTCCGCGTCCCAGCGAATAGAATCAAACCGATCCCCATAAAACAACCTAAAGAATTTTTCCAAATAATGCCTGTTTTCCGCTTTATAAACCTAATAAAAAAAAGCGCGGGCCAAAATGCCCGCGCAAATCTTTTTCCAAAAAACCTTGTTCCTCTAGCAACTCTTCAAAAAATCGACAGACTTCCGCGGCCCACCTTACAGACCGCGGTTGGGACACGGGGACAGGTTCGGCATCCCGCATTACAGACCGCGGAAGCTTGTAATACCGAATGTTTGGTGATAAGCATAGCCGTTGAAGTAGATGTCCAGGTCGTGGAAGTACCTGTGCAGGTCGCGCATCGCCCGCCTATCGTCTTGTTGGGTGACTGTTTCAGCGAGCGTTTTGATAGCGTCAAGGTCGCGTTTCATGTTTTTGTCCTCTGTTTCGGTATGTTCAAGGACCTCAAGGATGAGCCGGGCTTTTTCCACTTGTCTGGAGTAATCGGCGGTTTCCAGACGGCCCCAGCAAAGAGTGTTATTGTAAAATTCGTGCAGGTCGGCGATGAAGTGGTGTCCGCTTCTAAACGGGACGTCATCGCTTGTAAACACGATTATCGATTCCGGTACGGGATCGTTGACTACTTCTTTTAATATGTCGTCATCTGTGGAACTTGATGTTTGTTTCGGTTCTTTGTTCAATCCTCCGTTGGCCGCGTCCATCAGCATCCAGCCGATCCAAAAGGCAATGGCGCCAATGATTAAGACCAACGGAATGATCCAAAGCAGTTTTTTCACCATACCACCCCTAGCAAAATACCTCTAAAAATTCATTAACTAATATTGTAGCAAGAAATCGGCGGCGGTTGCGGAAAATCTTAAAAAATACGACAAAGTTTGCAGGATTTTGTAAAAAAGAGCCAATTGCCCGGGGAAAAGGACTTTTGAAATAGGGGAAGTGGTGGTAAAGGGCGGTTGGACGATTTTCGGTAATAAGGTCACATTGAATCCCAAGAATGCGGTAATTTCTATTGCAAATCCCGGACATGCGGGCGGTTGTTGTTCTGCGAAACACGGCTTTTGTCCGAGCCACGGCCTGGGATAAGTAGATATTCGGGGAAACCCGGCCATATCAGGATTGAGGTAAGTAGATATTCGGGGAAACCTGGCCATATCCGGCTGAAAAAATTGTGCCTACGGATGCGTGAATGTTTGCCTCGGTTCCATATTTCTATCGGCCCGGGTCATATCGGCGGGGCAAGTTTCCGTCTATCATTTTCGTCTTCCGGAACGAGGATTCTTCCCCCGCTCCCTTGACCGCCAATTTTCCTGTATAATTAAAGGATAATCGTTTTGATAGTCAAAATATTTAAAAGACGTGGATCACGTCCGGTTCTGCAGGAAATATGTTTTTCGTGAACGCAATCTGTTTGACATAGATAATGGAACGGCCGTGGCCACGGCCGCTCCGCTTTCATCTCACACCCGGGTTTCCGGCAAGCGGCCGGAATCGGTCCGGGTTGTGCTTTTTTCCAGAAAAAAACTTCCCGTGTGCGCCGGAACATACACAAAAACCCGCGAAAAGCGGAATGAACGGAAAAGTCCGTGCGCAGAAAAACGACGGTAAATCTTCGTACGTCGATACGAACGAAAAAACGCCAAGACGGCGAAGGGGACGCTCCGAATGTGCGGAGCAAAACAGACGAAAATACCTCGCGCACACCGAAACGAACAATCCCTCCCGCATGCGGCGGAACGATCCCAACACCGCGAGGCGAAACGGAGGTGAGCCCATTGACGCTGATTCCCGAGTATTACCAATCTTTAATCCGCGCGGCGGCCGACGATTTGCGGTCGCTCCTCTGGCCGGAAAACCAGGACGACGCGAAAACGGTCCAAAAGGGGCTGATTTTATACCGGCAGGGACTGGTGACAAACACCCGTCTCGAAAAAGACGCGGCGACGGCCGTCGTCCATGATGTCGTGCCGGTCCACATCAAACTGGACTTGCATTTTTTCAAAAAGAGCACCTGCTCCTGCCCGGCGAAAGGGATCTGCCGCCACCAACTGGCCGCTTTTTTCCACATCTACAGCAAAGTGGACAGCGTGAGCGACTGGATGGAACAATGGCGCCTCCCGCTCCGGACCAACGGGCTGCCGAACATTCCCGGCCTCAAGCGGGCGAAAGATTTGCTCAAACAGAAGGAACCGCAGCCCGATTATGACCGCTGGGTGGCCAATTGTATCGACGCCTTTCATGAGGTGATGCCCCGGGAGGAAACGGTCCCGGCCTCTGAAGTATATGCTTATTTCCATGTATATTACCGGAAAATCAAGACCGGCGCCCCGGTTGCGCGGGAATGGCGGACCTTGTATTTCCTGATTGCCGCCTTGCACTCGCTTCATCTTCTCCTCCTCTATTCCGGGGAGATGAACCATAGCGAGGACGAAGTGGGCCGCTATTACGGGCCGGCACTTTCCTCCTTGCTCGACGAAGCGAAGGAAGCGGCCGGCATTCTCAGCATTCATTCCGTCCCTTTTGCCTTTGATCCTTTCCTTGAAAAACTGCGGGCCGACGCCTCTTTTCTCCTTGACGACGAATTGGGGCAGCGGAAAACGCGGCTGGAGCTTTACATGTTTTTGTGGACGAAGCTTTTTAAAAAAGAAGCCTGGCGGCAAGAGGAACTGCAAAACATATCCGCGCGGCCGGAGAGTCCCTCCCTGCTCGCGGCGGCCGCGTTTCAGCACGTCATGCTGAAGGAAGACGGACAGGCTTTGAAAGTGCTCGCCAAACTCGGAAAAGAGAGCGCCGCGTTGCTGCCGGACTGGTTTGAGGAGTGGTCGGCGCACAAAGAATGGGAACGGATCGGACCGTTTGCCCGGCACTTTGCGGGGGTATTTGGCCCCTTTTTACAAACTCTGGGAAGTGACGGGGAGCGGAAGGCATTTATGGAAAAAAGCTTCGCCGCGCTGGACGGGTATTTTTCCGGCGGGAAAAGCGGCGGCTTGTACGAACAGCTGCTGATGCAGGCTTTGCCGTATAGTTATGAGAAATATGAGGAGTTTTTGTTCGGGATGAAGGAGTATGAAAAGTGGGCCGATTTGCATATTTACATGGGCGCCGATTTGGACTCGCTCCCTGCCGGCCGGCTGGAGTTTTTGGAGCGGGAGAATCCGGCGGCGCTTCTGCCCCTTTATCATCAGGCGGTGCAGAAGCATATCGCGGTCAAAAACCGGGCCAATTACCGGGAGGCGGTCGGGGTGTTGAAACAGTTGCGCGGTTTGTACAGGGAGCTGCGGCGGGAAAGCGACTGGCGCGAATTTTTTGGGCGGCTGGCGGAAGAGACGAAACGACTGCGCGCTTTTCAAGAGGAATGCGAAAGAGGGGGGCTGTTCCATGCTTAGAACGATCAAAATTCAGATTAGGATGGTGACGGAAGATGGCGGGATGTTTGGCGCGAGCAGTACGGCGGATGGGGGATGGCCCGGGGCTGAGGCGGCGGGCGGAGCATCCATCGCCGACCGCACCGGCACTGAACCGGCGGACGGAGCACCCCTCTCCGCCGACATCGGACCTGAACTATCGAACCGAACTTTCCTCACCCCCCGCCGTGACCCGGAAGACATCCGCTTTCTCATCACCGCCGAGACGGCAGACGGCGACCCCATCCCGCCGCGCCACTGGAAAAACCTCCTCTTCTCCCGCCATGAGGAAACCTTTTACGGCGCCTTTGTCCGGGAGAAGAACGGCGGCCTCCTCATCGACGGCTGGGAGCTCGCCACCCTCCTCGCCAAAGAAAGCTTCAACCGCCTTGTCCGGTGGGACTGGGACGAGACGGCGCAAATCTGCGTGGCCGCGGCGGACGCCATTTACGAGGCCGTCACCGGAAAAGAGTGGCTCCCCGATTTTGACGCCCTCGCGAACGGCATGTTCCGCTGGCAGCTTCCCGTGAGCGTCACCTCCGAATTCCCGCCCGCCTTTTGGGAGCAGACAGCCGGCGGCCTGTCCGCGCAACAATTTCTCACGCACTGGTACAACGGCGCCCTGGCCGCTTTTTTCCAAAAACATGAAGAATGGCGGGAGCGGCTCGGGAAGCGTCTGGAAGTTTTGCGGAACCGCGGAATTTCGGGGCGGACGTTGGCGGCGTATTTTGACGGCGAGACGTGGCGCAGGTGGCTCGGGCTGGAGGACGGCGCGCCGTTTACGGTCGGGCTGCGGCTGGAGGAACCGGCGGAGGCGTATGCCCCGTGGGATTTGGCGGTGTTTTTGCGGGGGAAAAAGGAGCCAAACCTCTTGGTGGACGTCTCCGATGAGGGGAATCTGCCGGGCCCGTGGAAGCGCTGGCTGGGTGAGGCGGCGAAGGAGGCGGAGCGCTGGGTAAGGCTGTTCCCGTGGTTGGACGGGATGGCGCGGGATGAAGCACCCCGAACCGAGGCTGGCGCCCGGGGTGGAGTGCCTGACGCAGAGGCTGGTGTTCCTGCCACCGGGGACGGCGGCTGCACATCCGTAACCCAAAGGCTGGCGCGAAAAAACCTGGGGCTCGCGCGGCACCTCACCGAAGACGAGGCCTGGCTGTTTTTAACCGAAGCGAGCGAAGTTTTGCTGGCGCTGGGAGTGGAAATTTTGCTGCCGGCATGGTGGCAGGCGTTGACAGAGGCCCGCTTCAAGGTAAAAGCACAATTGAAGGGTGCGCCCCGGCCGAGCCGGAGCTTTTTCGGCCTCGATGCCCTCGTCGATTTCGACTGGCGGTTTGCGATGAACGGCGTGGAGCTGACCGAGGAGGAATTTTACCGCCTCGTTGAGGAAAAGCGGCGCCTTGTGTACATCCGGGGGCAATGGATTAAACTCGACCCGGAATTCGTCCGCCAAATTCAACGGTTCATGAAAAAGGCGGAGAAAGAGGGGCTGCACATCCGCGATGTCATGGAGCAGGAACTGCTTGGCAAAGGCGCCGATCGTCCCGGAACGGATGATGCCGCTGCCGGGGATGCGGACGGAAAACTTGCGGCGGAAACGGATGAACGCTCGGCAGGGGCAGCGGTTCACGCCGCCGCTGACGGCAGGTTCGCCGCAGCTGGCGCGGATGCTTCGCAGGCCGACTTTGAAACGGATGGCCGGGAAATGTTCCGCATCCAAATCGAACTCAACCGGCACTGGCGGAAAATGCTCACCGAACTCCGCAACATAAAAGCCATTCCGGACGTGCCCGTTCCGGCGGGATTCCGCGGCCGGCTGCGCCCCTATCAAAAACAAGGCATGAACTGGCTCCTGTTCCTGCGCCAATACGGCTTCGGGGCCATCCTGGCCGATGACATGGGCCTCGGAAAAACGGTCCAGCTCATCGCTTACCTGCTCGCCGTGAAAGAGCAAGAAGGCGACCTACCCGGGCATGATGCGGCCGAAATCGGCACAACCGCAACGGCTGGAGCAACCGGACCAAACGGCCGCCACCCCGTACCCCGTGCGGCCGGCCCCGCGCTCATCATTTGCCCGACATCCGTCCTCGGCAACTGGCAAAAAGAACTGGAGCGCTTCGCCCCCGGCTTGCGCGTCTACCTTCATTTCGGCCCCGACCGCCCGAAAGAGGAGGCTTTTTTTGAAAAAATAAGGACAACGGACGTCGTGATCACTTCATACGGCCATGCCCAGCTGGACTTCCCGTTCCTCAGCCAAGTGGAGTGGGACACGATTGCGATCGATGAGGCGCAAAATATTAAAAACAGCCACACGAAGCAGTCGCGGGCGGTGCGGAAATTGCGCGGACGGCACCATATCGCCATGACGGGGACGCCGATGGAAAACCGTCTGACCGAGTTGTGGACGATTTTTGATTTTACGAACCGGGGCTATCTCGGCAGTTTGAGGCAGTTTCAACGGCGGTTTGCGGCGCCGATTGAGAAGGGCGGCGACAAGGAAAAGATTCGCGAGCTGCAGGCGTTGATTCGCCCGTTCCTTTTGCGGCGCACGAAGCAGGATGAAGAGGTGGCGCTGAATCTTCCGGAAAAGCTGGAGCAAAAGGAATATTGTCCGCTTACGGCCGAGCAGGCGGCGCTGTATGAGCAGTTGGTCGCCGATTCGCTTGCGGAGGTGGAGCGCCTGACCGGGATGGAGCGGCGCGGCTTGATTTTGCAGCTTTTGAACCGGCTGAAGCAGTTGTGCGATCATCCGGCCCTCTATTTGAAAGAGGAGCGGCCGCGGCGCCTTTTGGAGCGGTCGGTGAAACTGGAGAAGCTGGTGGAAATGATCGAGGCCGCGCTGGAACAACAGGAAAGCTGCCTTATTTTTACCCAATATATCGGAATGGGGGAGATCATCCGCCGGGTGCTGCGCGATACATTTGGCATGGACGTGCCGTTTTTGAACGGAAGCGTCGGCAAGCGGGAGCGCGATGCGATGATTGCGCGCTTTCAGGCGCGGGAATTTCCGGTGTTTCTGTTGTCGCTGAAGGCGGGCGGCACCGGGTTGAATTTGACGGCCGCCAACCATGTCATTCATTATGACCGCTGGTGGAATCCAGCCGTGGAAAACCAGGCCACCGACCGGGCGTACCGCATCGGGCAGAAACGGTTCGTCCACGTGCATAAACTCATTTGCGCCGGCACCCTGGAAGAAAAAATCGACACCGTCCTCGAACAAAAACAAACCCTAAACGACGAAATCATCCAAACCGACCACTGGATCACAGAACTCACCAACCCACAACTCAAACAACTAATCAAACTCAACTAACCCGGGACAGGGGGAAACCCGGGACAGGGGGA
>CALKIU010000061.1 GCA_937995745.1 uncultured Bacillaceae bacterium
GCCCGTTCCACATAGTAGTCTTGAATGCGCTGGTTGAATCCGCCGAAAGCATCGGCATAACCGACCGGACCCATCGGCGCCATGGACATTCGGTTTTTCAATTTTACTTTCCCGATCTTTGTCGGCTCAAACAGCTTTTTATATTTTTCCATCACAGCCATTCACTCCGTTTCTTGATAGATTTGTAATATCTTTCAACCCGGCAGCCGGCAAACAGATTGCAAACTTACGGACACAGCCGATCCGAAAGAAAGCGCTTTCCCCCTTTCCCGCCATTTTTGTGATGAAATGCCTGTTCCGCCATAATTCCAAAATAGCAATTTGAAAACTAAATATCAGTTTGAATTGTCACTCTCGAATATGGAAAAATATAAAACTTTGTAAAAAGCGTAAACAAAAAAACCACCGTCTTCATATACGCAACAGTGAAAACGGCGGCTTTGGCGGCTTGCATCTCCCTTTTAGTTGTAGCTGATGGCTTGTTTGCCGAGTTGTTCCCAGCCGGCAATAAAGTCTGCTTTCGGTGCTCTCGAGTTTTTATTTGTTGCCCATGGGTCGTTGAAATAGATGAAACGATCGTCATAACCGGTGATCAGAACAGAGTGCTTTTTTCTCGTAACCTTTATGGGACCGGACGGCGTATGCCATGTCATCCAATAGGAGCTCGGTATATATCTGTATTCGCTCGTGACCACTACCCAAACCGGTTTGCCTTTGTCCAACTGTCTATAAACGGCCTCAAAACCTTGTCCTGTCAAATCGACGATTCGGCCGGGCAAATATTTTTCTCCCAACTCCCTGATCGGGCCGTGATAAACCCCCAAGCCGGGGTTTTCAAAACTGTACATATCACCGACAAAACCATCATACGGATTGCCGAAATAGATCTTGCCGTCTCTTTCTTCATACGGTGTCGGATCCTTTTTCACTTCTTTTGCCAATGTCATCTTATCAACTTTAATTCCCGCATGTGCCAGCAGCATGGCCAAAGAAGTCACTTCACAGCCCCGCGGAAGCTCCGGCATTTGCCGGACCAAAGGCGCATCAATCAGGACCACTTTCCGATTTGGATTATAGTCCCCGACAATCGTTTCCGAAACCCAGCCCGAATGGCCGGAAAATCGGACATGATACCAAGTTTCTCCGTTCACAACCGCCTTTTCTTTTGCAGCAACCTTCGTATGGGCTTTTAATTTCGTTTTAACCGGGTAATTTTTCCCGGGACCGCTTCGAACATTCCCAACGGCCACAATAATCTCCAAATCTTTGGTAAACGGTTCCGCTTGGTAAGCCGGTTTATATTTTTCAACTACACTCGCCGATATCCATCCGTCTGTTTCTCCGGTTTTGACATGATACCATGTCTCTCCATCAACAACCGTCTTTTCATATACTTCCAGTTTTGTATTTTTACCCAATATGGCGATTACAGGATAGTCCGTATGCGGGCCTCTTCGGATATTGGCGGCATTTACGGAGATTTGGACAGCATCTTTATAAGACACCGGTGTGGAATACGCGGGCTCTTCCTCTTGATTTTCCCCCGTATATAAAACTTTGACAAAAAGGTCATCACTCCCGCCTTCCGGTTCTCTGTCTGCTTCTTTATCTTTCTCCAAATCTCCCGAATAAGATGGCTTTGGATTCCCGGTATAAGAGAATGCCACTTCCGTTTTCGATTCAGGTTGCGCGCTTTTTTTGGACTCCCCTTCCTTCACCTCTGCTGCGCCGCAACCCGCCAAAAATAAAATAGAGAACAAGGTTAGCAGTCTGAGTCTTATCATCTTTAACTTATGTATTTTTAAATCAAGATAAATTTGATGAACAGTTTAATAGAATAATTTCTGTAAATACTGGCAGAATATAAAAACCTTGTAATACAATACCTATTCTATTATTCTATATTTTTGAAGAATAATAAATCCCCAAGGGGTATAAAAAGATAAAAACGCACAAAAAACCACCGCTTTCACACTGTGTAATGGGAAAACGGTGGTACTCATCAAAGGAGCCGATACCTATAAAAACAATCGGCCGCTTGCGATTGCTATATCCCCGCATATCCGTCCGGATGTTTTTTGTGCCAGTTCCAAGCGTCACGGATGATTTTTTCAAGCGATTCGTATTGCGGTTCCCAACCCAGCACTCTTTTCGCCTTTTCTGAGGAAGCGATCAAAACGGCCGGGTCTCCCGGTCTGCGGGCCGCCACTTCGGCAGGAATGCTGTGACCGGTCACTTTCCGCGCCGTGTCAATCACTTCCTGAACGGAATAGCCGTTGCCGTTGCCGAGATTAAAAATATCGCTCGGTTTCCCTTGCCGCAAATACTCAAGCGCCAAGAAATGGGCGGAAGCCAAATCCATCACATGGATGTAATCCCGGATGCAAGTGCCGTCTTCCGTCGGATAATCATCTCCGAAAATATAAATTTTCTCCCTCTTGCCAAGGGGCACTTGAAGAATCAAAGGAATCAGGTGGGTCTCGGGATTGTGATCCTCTCCGATTTCCCCGCTTTCATGGGCGCCGGCTGCATTGAAATACCGTAAAGACACGTAGCGGATCCCGTAAGCTTGGTCGAACCATTTCATCATTTTTTCCATCGCCAGCTTTGTTTCACCGTATGTATTCGTCGGATTTGTCACGGCTTCCTCAAGAATGGGAACTTGCTCCGGCTCTCCGTAAGTGGCCGCCGTGGAGGAAAAGACAATTTTCTTCACGCCGTTTTCCTTCATCACCTCAAGGAGGCACATCATCCCGTACACATTGTTATCGTAGTACTCCAGCGGTTTTTCCATGCTCTCGCCGACTAAAGAATTGGCCGCAAAATGGATGACCGCCTCAATATCATGCGCCTTAAACACCTTGTCCAGCGCCTTTTTATCCCGCAAATCAATTTCATAAAAATGATCCACGGAAACGGCTTTGCGATGGCCGCTTTGCAAATTGTCAACAACAATCACGTCTTCATTTTTATCTAAAAAATGGCGGACAGTGTGGGAACCGATATAACCCGCCCCGCCGGTGATTAAGATAGCCATATGCCTTTAAAACCTCCTGAAATTTCATAGAAATACCATAAGATAACATTATAAAAATCAGAGAAATCTCGAACTATCGATCGGTCTTCTTTCGGAAAGGGTTCCCTGAAAGACCTGCATCCATTCCCCATAATTACTGAACAAAATTTTGAATATCCGTAACTTTTGTAAAGTCCAATCTGTTTTCGAAATTCTCCACTATCCTGATTTCAAACAGATTTTATCACTCGCCTTATCTATTGTAATGCAATCATGTGTAATTTTTCAGCAAAATTTATTATTTTTAACAATCAATGAAAATCGGAGGCTTTTTTTATATAACTTTTTTATTATGTTCTCTGCTTTTACACTTCCAAGGAACAACCTTTTTTATCACAAAAATCCGCCCATTCTGCGGCGGTTGTTCCCGTAAATTACACTATTAAAAAGTATCTATTGACTTTTTTTCGGGCCATCTTTTTCCTCAAATCACATGTAACATGACATCCATGAGCGGCGGCCAACTATCATGGATAAACCTTTTTTCCAGCAAAAAATCCGGCCCCTTCCACTCGGGACGGCACCACAAGTCCCTTTTTCATCGGCCATCAAAATATCCGCGGACGTCATCCG
>CALKIU010000062.1 GCA_937995745.1 uncultured Bacillaceae bacterium
ACATGCCCGGATTCCGGTCAAGCCGGTATAATTGGACATGCTCCGAACCCCGTTCAACCTGCCCCGCTTTAATTTACAACGAGCGCCCTTCTTCCCATGGCGTTATAGACGGCAATGAATTGGTCTTTGGCGACCTTGACATGTTTTTTGCCGGCATCGCTGTCGTGAAAATACACGTGCCGGTCACTAACTCCCGTTACAAGCACGCAATGAAGAGGCGTCGGGGCGTAAATCAATTTTCCCGCCGGCGTCCGCCACGTCCGTTTTTCCGGCATCCGGTAGTGCAGGGTATACCAAACGATTACCGGTTTTCCTTTTTTGACATAATGTTCAATGGTACTGAATTCCTTTCCGTATAAAGGGATTCCCCCCGGCCTGTACCGGTCGAGAACCTTTTTGAGGGGATTGGGGTTTATCGTCGTGCCCAATTTATACGGATTTCCCACATAGCCCACTTCCGGGTCCCCCCATTGGACGATGCGGCGGTTGTGATCCCTCTTGAGCGGCGTCCGATCATACGGCATTTGCTCGGCCAAAGTCGTCTTGTCGACTTTGACCCCGTAATAGCGCAAAGCCATCGCCAAGGCCGTTACTTCGCAGCCCGACGGCAGTTCCGGATACTGGCTGATGAGCGGCACATCCAATAAGTTCTTCCCCGGTCCCGACACAGGCAGCCCGAAGATCACAATCGGCAGCCGGTTCAAATCGGCCAATGAAAATTTCCCTCCCGCGGCAAAGGCTGATGTTTCTTTCAAAAAAGATTCCCCTGTTTTCGCGAGGAATTTACTCCATGATATGTTTTTATCTTTGAAAATTTCCTCTTTCTTCCTCTCCCTTTTCTCCTCCCGGTATTGATGATCATTATTTGGAAATTTTTCTAATCCCCTTTTCTCAATATTCGCGGCTAATTGATAAGGAAAATTTCTCCCTTTCTCAACTTGTGCGCTTAATTGAGCGAAAATTTTTTCATCTGCCGGTTTCTCCCGCAACATCTTCCCGTCCGTTCCCGGTTCGGCCGTGCCCATTTTTTCTGCGCCAAAAGTATTTTTTTCCGCCGCAAAAGGCATAATAAAGGATATGAATGTCAGGAGAAGAAGCATGAAAATGTCCGTTTTTTGCAAACGCACATCTTTCACCCTCCCTCCGTCTATATTGTTTGCGGAAATTCCCCAACATTGTGCGCCATTTGTTGGCTGTCCGCAAATTGGGAGCCGTTCCGCCGGGCGGGGGCGGCGCCTTTGTTGCAAATTGTGACCGGGCTCCGTTGTCAAAGGTCTTTTGACCTACTTTTGACTGCAACTTTTTTACCAATTTGTATAATTTTAGTTAATTTCTTGACAACAATTAAATCCTATATAATAATGATTATTGTGTTGAAATTATTATAGTTGTTAGAAACTTCCTAACAACTAATAAAATAAATTTTTGGGAGGAATGAGACGATGTCTCTTATTGGAAAAGAAGTATTACCGTTCAAAGCAATGGCTTACCGCAACGGAGAGTTCGTTGAAGTGACGGAGGAAGACTTCAAAGGCAAATGGAGCGTGGTTTGCTTCTATCCGGCAGACTTTACATTTGTTTGCCCGACCGAATTGGAGGACCTCCAAGAGCAATACCCGAAATTGAAAGAACTCGGAGTGGAAGTATACTCTGTCTCAACAGATACCCACTACGTTCACAAAGCATGGCATGATACATCCGAAGCTATCAGCAAAATTACTTATACGATGATCGGCGACCCGGCACACGTTCTTTCCAGAAACTTTGAAGTGCTGAGAGAAGATGAAGGTGTGGCTGACCGCGCTACATTCATCATCGATCCGGACGGCGTTATCCAATTTGTTGAAATCAACGCAGACGGCATCGGACGCGACGCAAGCACGCTCATCGACAAAATCAAAGCTGCCCAATATGTGCGCAACAACCCCGGCGAAGTGTGCCCGGCCAAATGGAAAGAAGGCGAAAAAACACTGAAACCGAGCCTTGACCTTGTAGGTAAAATTTAAGGAGCCGGAAAAAATGGTGCTTGATCCAGAAATCAAAGAACAACTGTCACAATATTTACAACTGTTAGAAAACGATGTGCTTTTCAAGGTGCATGCGGGAACTGACGAAACATCCCAAAAGATGCTCGATTTCTTAAATGAAATCGCCGAGATGTCTCCAAAATTGTCCGTAGAGCGCGCTGAACTGCCGAGAAAACCGAGTTTCAGCGTGAACCGTCCCGGAGAAGATACCGGCATTGTTTTTGCCGGCATCCCTCTGGGGCATGAGTTCACCTCTTTCGTGCTGGCCGTATTGCAAGTGAGCGGAAGACCGCCAAAAATTGACGACAGCTTGAAGGAACAAATCAAAGCCCTTAGCGGAAAATATCATTTTGAAACGTATGTCAGCCTGAGCTGCAACAACTGCCCTGAAGTTGTCCAAGCTTTAAACATCATGAGCGTGCTCAACCCGGGCATCAGCCACACGATGATTGACGGGGCAGTGTTTAAAGACGAGGTTGAAGAAAAAGACATTCTCGCCGTTCCGGCCGTTTATCTCAACGGCGAATTTTTCAGCAGCGGCAGACAAACGATTGAAGATATTCTCACAAAACTGGGCAGCGCTCCCGATGCAACGGAGCTTTCCAACAAGGAGCCGTTTGATGTGCTCGTCATCGGCGGAGGCCCCGCCGGAGCCAGTGCCGCCATTTATGCGGCGCGCAAAGGAATCCGCACGGGCATTGTCGTGGAACGTTTCGGCGGCCAAGTGAATGATACGCTGGCCATCGAAAACTTCATCAGCATCAAACGCACGGAAGGGCCGAAACTGGCTGCAAGCCTTGAAGAGCACGTAAGAGAATATAATATAGATATCATTAAATCCCTGCAAGCAAAGCGCCTTGAAAAGAAGGGCCAAATGATTGAAGTGGAGCTTGAAAACGGCGCTGTGCTGAAGAGCAAAACGGTCATTATCGCCACCGGTGCACGCTGGCGCAACATCGGGGTTCCGGGTGAAGCGGAGTTCAAGAATAAAGGCGTCGCCTATTGTCCGCACTGCGACGGACCGCTGTTTGAAGGAAAACACGTGGCAGTCATCGGCGGCGGAAACTCCGGAGTGGAAGCGGCGATTGATTTGGCCGGAATTGCCAAACATGTGACCGTTCTGGAGTTTTTGGAAGACTTGAAAGCCGACTCCGTGCTCCAGGAACGCCTGTACAGTCTGCCGAACGTCACTGTTATTAAAAACGCGCAGACAACCGAAATTACCGGTACCAACAAAGTGACCGGGCTTACTTATAAAGACCGGGCAACGGGCGTGGAGCACCATATTGAACTCGATGGCGTCTTTGTCCAAATCGGGCTCGTGCCGAACACCGAATGGCTCGGTGATGCCGTCGAACGCAATAAATTCGGCGAAATCATCGTGGACAGCCGCGGGGCAACTTCCCTGCCCGGAGTATTTGCCGCAGGAGACTGTACAAACAGCCCGTACAAACAAATCATCATTTCCATGGGTTCCGGCGCCACAGCCGCCCTTGGAGCATTCGATTACTTAATTCGCAACCAGTGAGAAAAAGAAAGAATACAACCCATTCTTTCTTTTTCATATAAATTACCAAGTACTCCTTAAAAATTTCACATGACTCCTTACAGAAAAGCCGCGCTATGCGGCTTTTCTCCTTTTTTGGAACAGGCGGAAAAAATTTCGGGCCGCTCCTCCGTTTGGCGCCAATGTTCCATTGGGTTGCTGCCAGCCCCGGCGGAAAGCGGGGCCCGTTTATGCAAAATGAACGGGAAAAATCGGGGGGCTTCGAAAAAACGCCGGCCACTGGCTCGTTTTTTTAAAAAATAGGGCCCTCTGTTTGCAAAAATGGGCGGGAAATCAAACGGATTTTTCCATCATTTGTCTTCTATGCGTCTCATTTTCGGTTCTATGCGTCTGAACTAAAATTCTATGCGCCCAATTCGGAGTTCTATGCGTCTAAAAACCGGTTCTATGCGTCTTTTGAATTTTCTGACGCATAACCTGCGTCCCGTCCACCTGAAAAAGAACCGGGCGGACAAAAATAAAAAAAGAAACTCCCCGCACAAACGAGAAGTTTCCCCCAATGATTTATTTTTTCGGAACACGCGGAAAATGCCGATATGCAAATTGAATCACAAGCAATTTGCTGAAGGAATGTTCAGACTCCAACGCCGGCCAGTTCCATCTCTTTTGCCGTGTTCAGTCCCAAAATTTCGGCCGTCGAATATTCGACCTTGCGGAGAAGGTCCGGATTTTGCCTCAATGACAGTCCGTAAGAAGGCACCATTTCTTGAATTTTCGCCTTCCATTTTGCCAGATGCTGCGGGAAACATTTTTCGATGACCGTCAGCATCACATGAACCGCCGTGGACGCACCCGGAGAAGCGCCGAGCAATGCCGCCACCGAACCGTCGGAAGCATGGATCACTTCCGTACCGAATTTCAAAATTCCTTTCCCTTGTTCCGTATCCATGATCACTTGCACGCGCTGTCCCGCGACGATTAAATCCCAATCTTCGCTTTCAGCCAAAGGAACAAACTTGCGGAGCTCTTCCATGCGCTGTTCTTTTGTCAGCATGACTTGCTCAATCAAATATTTTGTCAACGGGATGTTCTTCAAACCGGCGGCAATCATCGTCACCACGTTGTCCGGTCTCACGGACCGCAATAAATCGAAGTTTGAACCGGTTTTCAAGAACTTCGGCGAAAATCCGGCAAAAGGCCCGAACAGCAATGTCTTTTTATTGTTGATAAATCTCGTGTCCAAATGGGGAACGGACATCGGCGGAGCGCCGACTGCCGCTTTGCCGTACACTTTGGCGTGATGCCGTTCCACGACGTTCGGATTATTGCAAACCATGAACAGTCCGCTCACCGGGAATCCGCCAATATGCCTGCTTTCCGGAATGCCCGTCTTCTGCAGCAGATGGAGGCTTCCCCCTCCGGCACCGATGAATACAAATTTGGCCCTGTGGTATTCCACTTCACCGCTGGCCAGATTGATCACTCTCAATTCCCATTCACCGTCATCGGTGCGTTTGATGTCATCCACATAATGTTTATAGTAAACCTCTGCCCCTTGCATTTCCAAATGCCTGAACAACATGCGCGTCAAAGCGCCGAAGTTGACGTCTGTTCCCGTGTTGATGCGCGTTGCCGCAATCGGTTCCGTATCCGTCCGCCCCTCCATCACGAGCGGCATCCATTCTTCCAGCACTTCCGGATCATCGGAAAACTCCATTCCTTCAAACATGGGAAGGTCCGAAAGCGCTTCAAAGCGTTTTCTTAAAAAGTTTACATTGTCCTCGCCGTGTACAAGGCTTATGTGTGGAAGCGGCCTTACAAAATCACGCGGATTTTTCAAGACATTCTTTTTGACCAGATAAGACCAAAATTGTCTTGATATGTGAAATTGTTCATTTATACGGACAGCTTTATTGATATCAACGGAACCGTCCGCCTGTTCCGGTGTGTAATTTAGTTCACAAAGTGCGGCATGCCCGGTCCCTGCGTTGTTCCATTCGTTCGAACTTTCTTCTCCCGGACCTGCCAATTTCTCAAACACTTTGATGCTCCAATCCGGTTCCAATTCCTTCAGCAATGACCCCAATGTTGCACTCATGATTCCGGCGCCAATTAAAATGACATCGGAAGATTGACTGTTGCTCATTTCTACCATCCCTATACCCTTTGTTTTCCTGTAAAAGACAGCGCTATCATACGGAAGCGCTATCATTTAAATTGTTTACATCTTTGCAATGATTAGTATAACACAAATATTAAAAATATTAAAATACTTACTATTGTAAACGTTTTTAACTTTTTTATATAAATTGGCAAAAAGGCAGGTCTATTTACCCTGTCTGCGGAAAGGCATACGGCAAGAGACTTTTCAAAAATTTTTCACTCTTTGAGCGTGTTTTGTCAAAGAATGTTCAAAATTTTCCGCCCCAAAGACTCAAGGGGGAAAACAGGTCTTTCGGACCGTTTGCGTCCTCTTTCACAAAGCCGTTTGCTCCCGGACAAACACAACTTTTTTCTTATTTTTTATAAATTTGAACAAACAAAACATTCCGAACATTTTCTTTGCATTTCTGTTACTTATCCTAAAAAAGCAAAAACTATTTACAATCATACTCCTTTTTCCCTCACAGGGCAAGAATTTTGAACGCCCTTCATTTTCCTCCGACCGGCAAGCCGTGACATGCAAAAGTTTTTCCTTTTTCCCGGATGTCCGGACAAAAACCGGCGCCGGCGACATGCTTGATTTTTTTCTGTTTTGACATAACAATATAACTATTAATTTATATTTTTGAATTTATGGCAGGAGAAGTCAGCGATGAACACACAAACAGCATCAAACAAAACGGCCTGGCTGAGCGGGCTGAAAGACGGCATTCCCATTGCCCTCGGCTACCTCACCGTTTCATTTTCCTTTGGCATCATCGCCAAACAAGCGGGGCTCGATTGGTTCCAATCGACATTTATGTCGGCAACCAACGTGACCTCCGCCGGACAATTCGCCGGCGTGACGCTGATCGTCGCAGCAGCCACCTTTTTGGAAATGGCCGCCGCCCAGTTGATCATCAATTCCCGTTATTTTCTCATGTCCTTTGCCTTGTCGCAAAAAATCGACCCGAACACTCCGTTCATCCACCGCCTCATCATGGCGTTCGGCATCACCGACGAAATCTTCGGGGTCTCCGCCGCCCGCCCGGGAAGATTGAACCCTTTTTATACATACGGCTTAATGTGCGTCGCCATCCCCGGATGGACGTTGGGAACACTGTTGGGGGTTGTATCCGGAAACATCTTGCCGCCGCGGCTCGTCAGCGCTTTAAACATCGCCCTGTACGGCATGCTGCTGGCCGTCATCATTCCGCCGGCAAAAGGAAACAAAGTGTTAACGGGCCTGATCGTCATTTCGATGACCGTCAGCTTTCTGTTTGCCGAACTCCCGCTCCTCCGGAAAATTTCATCAGGGGTAAAAATCATTTTATTGACGATTGTCATTGCCGGATTGGCCGCTTATCTTTTTCCCGTGAAGGAGAATGACCATGAGTAAAGTGTATCTTTATATCCTCGTCATGGCCGGTGTCACGTATTTGATCCGCGTCCTGCCCCTGACGATCGTCCGGAAAGAAATTAAAAATGTATACATCCGCTCCTTCTTCCACTATGTGCCTTATGTCACGCTGGCGGTGATGATCTTTCCGGCCATTTTGGAAGCGACCGCCTCTTTCTGGTCCGCTCTCGCCGGCTTTGTCACAGCGATTCTTTTTTCTTTGCGCGGAGCCAGCCTTGTGCAAGTCGCCCTCCTTGCGTGCGCGGCCGTTTTTGTGGTCGAGTTGTTCGTTTATCCATAAAAAAGAAGGGGTTGTCCAAAAAGTCACGTTAAAGAGGCTTTTTGAACAATCCTTTTTTATATGGACGAGGGATGTGAGTTGGGATGAAGACTGGTTTCCGAAGGCGGGGGAGTTCCGGGGGGCGCACCGGTTTCGAAGAGGGCGACATATGGGCCGGGGGGTAATCGGGACAGAGGGCGCTGTTAATATGAGGGAATCGATTCGAATAAAGTTTGCGCTTTCTCGTCGGCTTTGTCTGGAACGAGGGTTCATGCGGACAACCCCCAGGCAGATTTAATGGACTTTGTCCAAAA
>CALKIU010000063.1 GCA_937995745.1 uncultured Bacillaceae bacterium
GGTGGAGGTGTAACAGATGACTCGGAAAACATTTGTCATAGACTTAGACCGCTGTTTTGGCTGCCGGGCCTGTGAGGTGGCTTGCAAGCAGGAAAACAATGTGGTGCTCGGCAGCAAATGGACTCACGTCGAGGACGTGGGTCCGACAGGAGACTATCCGAATATAGAAATGTATTTCCTGCCGACCATGTGCCAACAGTGTGAGAATCCTAAATGCGTGGATGTATGTCCGACGGGTGCGTCTTTTATAAACGAAGAGGGAATTGTCCTGATCGATAAGGAAAGATGCATCGGCTGCCGTTATTGTATGTTTGCTTGTCCGTACGGTGTCCGCACATTCAACGAGGAACAAAAAGTTGTCGAAAAGTGTACAACCTGTCTCCATTTGCAGGAAATTGGGGAAGACCCTGCGTGCGTCAAAGTTTGTCCCGCTTCCGCCCGCCTGTTCGGAGATTTGGACGATCCAAACAGCACTGTTTCCATAGCACTTAAAGAAGCAGGCGAGGAAAATGTGCACTCTTTGCCGGATGTGGGGAATAAACCTACCGCCCGCTATATTCTCCACGAAAAAACGGCGAAATGGAGGGAGAGCGTAAAATGAGTATTCATTGGCCGTTGGTTTTCTTCTTGCTGCTTGTTGGTTGGGGATGCGGAGTTTACGCCGTATCTGTTGTGACAACGGATTGGTTTGGAAAGAGCGGACAGATCCGGATGAACAGCATGATTATTTCCTTCGTTCTTTTGGTGGTGGGCGGAATTTCCAGTGTGTTCCACTTGGGACGTCCGTCCAGGATCATTTACGCCTTGTCAAGGCCCACTTCCGGAATCTTTATAGAAGCTCTCCTCATCGGATTATTGGGTTTAATGATCATCATATATATGATTGCCGTTAAAAGAAATGCGGCAGACAAGACACTAAAAATCATTGGTTCAATTGGGATAATCCCGGCTGTCATTCTGGCTTACGCCCTCGGCAATACGTATGTGCTTGCTGCGCGCCCTGCCTGGGATACCATATTGTTGCCGTTAAATTACTTCGCTTCTGCCGCTGTTATGGGAAGCGCTACCGTAGCCGTACTGGCGGCAAGGGTGAAAGAGCCGGACAAACAGGCGGTTCAAGGATTGAACCGGGCCACCCTCATCTCTCTGATTGTCCAGGCGCTTCTCATCATCGGCTATTTGATTTATCTGTCGGCAGCACCGTTTCCTGATGAAAGCCGTTCGGCAGGAAGAGTCTTGGCCGGAGATTTGGCCCCGCTGTTCTGGGTGGGAATTGTCATACTCGGTTTGTTGATCCCGGCTGTGTTGGTATTCCAAATGAGAAAGAAAGAGGTTGATATTCGTAATCTTCTCATGCGGATTCAAGTCAGCCTTGTTTGTATAGTGGCCGGAAGCGCGGCGCTCCGTGTCATGGTCTTCTTGTTGGGCAGCGCTGTTAAAGATTACTTTAATGTGCCGGTATAAAATATAACACGTTTGAAAACAAAATGGGGAAGAATTTGCGGATTATTCTTCCCCTCCTTTTTACCATTTTGGGAGGCGAGGCAGTATGAATCATTTGTCAGAATATGTTGAATTGATGACAAGCAGGGAAAGTATGTACCGTTTCTTGGGACGGTTGTATTTTGTAGAGGTTGATGAAAATTTATTTGATCAATTGAAGAAAATGATTTTTCCGTCCGAAACAGGTGTTGATGAGATGGATGAAGGATACCGTCTCCTGAAAAATTATATGAACAATGCCGGGTTAGATCCTATCACAGATTTGGCTGTGGATTATGCCCGTGTTTTCCTCGGCGCCGGCGTTTACGAAGGAACGGTTGCCAATCCGTATGAGTCCGTCTACACAAGTCCGGAACGGTTAATCATGCAGGATGCAAGAGATGAAGTGCTTGCGGCGTATCTCTCCAAAGGTCTGGCTGTGGAAACTGATTACAATATTCCCGAAGATCACATCTCTCTGGAATTTGAGTTTATGGCCCATATGTGCGCGGAAGCAAAAGGAGCATTGGAAGACAAGAATTGGGCCGGTTTTGGCGAGAGTTTGGCAGAACAAAAAGAATTCTTGCATAACCATCTTTTGAATTGGGTTCCTGATTTTTGCAAAGATATTGAAACATGCTCTTCTACTGATTTTTATCAAGGTCTTGCCAAACTGACCATGGGTTATCTGCAAATTGAAAAAGAATTGCTGGATGAATTACATGAGGAAATTTTAACTGGATCGGCTGATATTTAAAAGGTTTTTGGCCGGTTACACAGCAGAAAGAAGGCGGGGAGAGTGGAAAAAAAGAATTATTTTCAATCTAAAGAAGAAATCAAAGAAAAATCACTGCGCGAAATGTCCCGTCGCACCTTTCTAAAAAGCACAGGAATTGCATTTATTGCGATGTTTGCACTGGGGGGAGCGGGTGTATTGGCCAAAGGGAAACCTTTGTTGCGGCCTCCCGGAGGCCAGAATGAAGATGAGTTTTTGGCAAGATGCATCCGCTGTGGCCGCTGCAGGAGCATTTGCCACACTTCCGCTATCACCGCGGCAAAAATAACGGACGGGATTGTTGAAGCCAGAACGCCGACGATGAATTATAGCCACGGATATTGTGATTTCTGTAAAGAATGCGTGGAAGTCTGCCCTACCGGGGCTTTAAAAGAATTTGACACAGATTCTGTTAAAATAGGGACGGCAGTGGTGCAAAAGGACATTTGCCTCGCCTGGGTTAAAGGGGGCTGCACTATTTGTTCCCAGAAATGCCCTTTTGATGCGATTCGTTTGGACGAAAACAGACGGCCGGTCGTCGATGAAGAAAAATGCAACGGTTGCGGTGTCTGTGAATATGAATGTGCGGCATTTGTTTTACGCTCTTATGTTGGAGGAAAGAACCGCGGTATCGTTGTCCGTCCCTCTTCCTCCACCGGCGGGATTTTGGCAAGACTGTTAGCTCCCGTTTCCGGTCCGGGAGGGAACCAGGGATGAACGAGAGAAAAAGAAGAGTTCGGAGATTGCGTCTGTTATCGATGACCGCCGTGTTAGGAGTTTTAACGGCCGGAATGATTTTCGGATTAGGCACGGGAACCCTGTCTGCCGCCGGCATAAAAAAGATTTACCTGGCTTGTCCGTTGGGGTATTTGTCAACAGCACTTGCATCGAGAGACATTTTGTTTCCTTTGGTGATTTGCTTCCTGGTAGTCGTTGGCATAACGATTTTAGTGGGAAGAATATTTTGCGGCTGGGTTTGTCCGGTGCCATTGTTGCGAAAAGTAGTGAAAAACAAAATCGATGAGCCCAATGATGCTTTTATCCCCAGAGAGCACCTGCAACAGGAGGGAAAACATGCAAGGGGGATTGATAAAGTAACAGACAAAGCTGCGAAAGAAGAAAGCGACCCATCTGACATCATTCAAAATATTTCTGAAACGAAAAAGCAGACCAAGTACGGTATTCCGGTTTTAATTGCAGCTTTGGCTTCATCGGCAGTATTCAGGTTTCCTGTTTTTTGTTTGATCTGCCCTGTCGGATTGACATTTGCGACCATTTTTGCTTTAATTCGTTTATTTGGTTTTAAGGATCCAACATTGGACCTAATAATTTTTCCGGCTATTATTCTGATTGAACTCTTGGTTTTGCGAAAGTGGTGCAGCAAGATTTGTCCGCTGGGAGCGTTATTAAGTTTAATCAGCCGTTTCAATCGCAGACTTGTTCCCACGGTGAACCGTTCAATTTGTTTGGAAGAGAAGAGGGGTGCACACTGTCAAGTGTGCCGCAGGGCTTGTCCCTTTGACATTGACTTGAAAGACGGAAGGGGGACAGGACATATCAGCGAGTGCATAAAGTGCAAAGAGTGTTCCACAAGCTGTCCCGTTAACGCGATTACCTTTCCGTGGAAAAAGAATAAGACTAATCAAGTTTCATAGAAAAGATTTATTTGAGCAAAAATTCAGGAAACAAGGTCCGTTTTTCCCATGGGAAAAGTACGGACCTTTTTTATGGAATTGGTTGTGCATTTGATATCATTGAGATTCAGCTCAACAAGAATAACACTGAAATATATTTCTATATATTTCCTTATCTTTGAAAGAGAGGCGGAGAGCACACTGTCAAATGTGTAGCAGGGCTTGTCCCCTTTGATATTTACTGGAAAGACGGAAAGGGGAAGGACATATCAGCGAGTGCATAAAGTGCAAAGAGTGTTCCACGAGCTGTCTCGTTAACGCGCTTACCGTTCCGTGGAAAAACAATAAACGGAAGATGCGGTTGGTTCAAAACAGCTCCATAAAAAAACGAATCCCGGCCTTCGGTGTTGACGGAAGTAAAATTTCACTTCATGTATTATTAAAACAATTGTAACAGGTTAAAATAATGACCAAAAAATAGATGTAAAAAAAGTGTCTTTAACAGCTGTTTTTGTCGTCTGTTAAAGGCACTTTTTTAATGGGCAAGAAAATCGGGGAAAATAAAGGGGAAACGTACACGGGTCTCCTTTTTCCAACCACCATTTTGAAAGTGGGAAGATTAAGATTTGTAAAATGAAGAAATTCTTGGATAAAAAATTTATGTTTTGTGTGTGAAAATTTATACATAATAAGCAAAAAGCATCCCTTGTTCATTATTAGTTAAAAAATGGAATAAGGTCTTTTCCGTTCCGGGAATTTAGACATAGTTGGTGAGAAAGTTCCTACATTGTCTCAATCAAGTTAGGAAAAATTTTCCGTTTCCACCTTTGGCGTTGCCATTTACTTATTTTTTGGCGATGGAGGAGCAATCATGATTTAGATTCCATCCGTTAAGCCAAAAATTTTGTAATTGCTATTTTCTACATTCTTATAAAAATGAACATTATTGACAAAAAATTTCAGCATAATAACAATTTGTTAAGTTGAAAATAATTCGTGACTTTTTGGGCTAAAGGAATGTGAGAACCATTCACACGGATATTCATGACATCACTTGATTTTGAGTGTTAGCCACTTCTTCAGAAGCCGCGGATTTGAAAAATAGATCTGCATGCAAAATGAGGCGGTTTAAACTGAAAATCAACGTCAATACATTTAACATTAGGAGGAATTAATTATGGTGAAATACGTTGCAGAACCATTCAGAATTAAAGCCGTTGAGACGATCAGGATGACCTCAAGGGAAGAAAGAGAAAAGCTTATAAAAGAAGCTAAATATAATCTGTTTAATTTAAAAAGTGAAGATGTCTATATAGACCTTCTGACAGACAGCGGAACGGGAGCCATGAGTGTGGAACAATGGGCCGGAATTATGAGAGGCGATGAAGCCTATGCGGGAGCTTCAAGTTACTTTAAATTGCGTGATGCCGCTGTAGATATATTTGGTTATAACTACATTCAGCCGGTGCATCAGGGCCGGGCTGCTGAAAAAGTTTTGTTTCCCCTTTTCTTGGGCAAAGGAAAGTATGCAATATCAAATATGTTTTTTGATACGACCCGGGCGCATGTGGAACTGGCCGGGGCAAGGGCAATAGACTGTGTTGTTGAAGAGGCCAAAAATCCAACGGTCCGCAGCCCGTTTAAAGGAAATATGGATGTTGAAAAACTTGAAAAGTTAATCAATGAGTACGGACCTGAAAATATCGGCCTGGTGGTGATGACCATCACAAATAATTCCGCGGGCGGACAACCGGTATCCATGAAAAATATGAGAGAAGTATCTGAGGTGTGCAAGAAATACAATATTCCTCTTAACATTGACGCAGCCCGTTTTGCCGAAAATGCCTATTTTGTTAAACAAAGGGAAGAAGAATGCAAAAATATGTCAATTAAAGAAATCATAAGACAAATGTTCAGCTATGCCGACACATTTACAATGTCTGCCAAGAAGGACGCCATTGTAAATATGGGAGGTTTAATCGGGGTTAAGGATGAAAATTCACCATTGATTCTAAAAATTAAAGCCAATTGTATTTCTTATGAAGGTTTTTATACTTACGGCGGGTTGTCAGGACGTGACTTGGAAGCCATGGCCATAGGTTTATACGAGGGTATTGATGAATCTTATCTTGCTTACCGGATCGGCCAAAGTGAATACTTAGCCGCCCGGTTGGATGAAGCGGGCATTGTTTATCAGGCTCCGGTGGGGGGGCATGGAGTTTTTGTCGATGCACAAGCCATGTTTCCGCATATTCCCTACTATGAATTTCCGGGTCAAGTGTTGGCTGTTGAGCTTTATAAAGAAGCGGGAATACGTACATGCGATATAGGCTCATATATGCTCGGAAATGATCCGGATACCAAAAAGCAATTAAAAGCGGATTTTGAATTTACGCGGCTGGCTATTCCAAGAAGAGTTTACACACAAGCACACTTGGACAGAGTGGTCGAAGCATTGATTGCCATTAAAGAAAGAGCTCATGAAATCAAACGCGGTTACAGAATAACTTGGGAACCACCGATTCTCCGCCATTTCCAGGCCAGCCTGGAGCCGATTGGCGACAATGAATAAGCTTTTTTTAAAAAATAAGGTAGGATTAAATCTGCCCGGTAAAAACGGTATTCCAAAAGCTGATATTGCCCTACTAAGGATTGGTGAACAAAAAGGACAAAACAGTGGTTTTTATTCCCTTGAGCCACTGTTTTGTCCCGAAGACGGTTTTTGAAAATTGATGGGAGGGAAAGTTAACATGAAAAAAGTCGAAACAGTCAAAGCACCGAAGGCAATAGGACCTTATTCACAAGCCTTTGAGGTGAACGGAATCGTATTTACTTCCGGTCAACTACCTGTTAATCCGGAAACCGGGGAGATCCCGGAAGGAATTGCCGAGCAGGCGGAACAAAGCTGCAGGAACGTGGGAGCAGTTTTAGAAGCCGCTGGAACAAGTTTTGAACATGTTTTTAAAACCACCTGTTATTTGGCTGATATGAAGGATTTCGCCGCATTTAACGAAGTATACGCAAAATATTTTGTCTCCAAACCTGCCCGCAGTTGTATAGCAGTAAAAGAACTTCCGAAAGGTGTTTTGTGTGAAATTGAAGCAATTGCCGTAAAAAATCAATTTTGATTCACAGACTTAAATGAGACTCTTTCGCACTGCGACCGGAAGAAATGTTCCGCATTTCATCTTAAGTCTTGAACAGCTTTCACGTATTTTTCGGGATCGTGTGTATTAACAGATTCAACCAAAACTTGTAACAGGTCTGACATGGCGTTAACCATTGCAAGTATTTTTTAAAAAAACGGTTGTTTCGAATTTAAACATTAAATTTTAGTTGGAGAGTGAGCAAAAATGGAACATCAGGAGTTAAAAAGAGGTCTTAAAAACAGGCATATTCAGTTGATTGCTTTGGGAGGAGCGATAGGTACAGGTTTGTTTTACGGCTCAGCCGTCACCATTCAGCTGGTGGGTCCTGCTGTCATGCTGTCATACGCCATAGGCGGGTTCTTTATTTATCTGATCATGCGTTGCATGGGTGAAATGGCTGTCCATACTCCTGTTTCCGGAGCATTTAGCACTTTTGCTTATAAATACTGGGGAGAAATGGCAGGCTTTGTTTCCGGTTGGAACTATTGGTTTTGTTATATAGCGGTGTCAATGGCAGAGGTAAGCGTGGTGGGAGTATATTTGAATTATTGGTTTCCCGATCTTCCCATATGGGTTTCCGGGCTCATAATGTATCTAACGGTAACAGCTATTAACTTAATTGGAGTAAGGACTTTTGGAGAAATAGAATTTTGGGGTGCCATTATTAAAGTCCTTGCAGTTATTCTTATGATCCTGGTGGGCCTCGCCATCATCTTCTTTGGATTAGGGCAAGGCGGAGAACCGGTTGGATTTTCCAATTTAGTGGCACATGGAGGTTTTTTGCCTAAGGGCATAATTGGATTGTTGTTGTCTCTGGTTGTTGTTACGTTTGCTTTCGGGGGAGTGGAACTTATCGGCATTACCGCCGGTGAAGCGGAAAATCCGGACAAGACAATTCCGAAAGCCATCAATCAGGTTCTTTACAGAATTATTATTTTTTATGTCGGGTCCATGTTTGTTCTGGTAACGCTCTTTCCGTGGGATCAAGTCGGGATGGAAGGGAGCCCGTTTGTATTGATTTTTGACCGGTTGGGCATCCCTGCGACGGCACATATTCTTAACTTTATTGTGTTGACGGCAACATTCTCTGCCTATAACAGTTGTTTATACAGTAATGCCCGCATGCTTTTCGGTTTGGCTGAACAAGGAAATGCCCCCAGATTTTTGTGTAAAGTCGGAAAGAAAACGGGCGTACCCGGTTATGCCGTATTATTTTCATCTGCTATCGTAGGAATCGCAGTGATTTTAAATGCTTATCTGCCGGGAGAGGTATTTAACATTGTAATGTCAGTGGCGATCCTGGCTATTATCATTAACTGGATTATGATCTTAATTACTCATATAAAGTTTAGAAAAATTCTCGGCCCATCTGAAGTTGCCAAATTAAAGTTTAAAATGCCGCTGTTTCCGATATCTAACTATGTGACTTTGGCATATTTGGTTATGTTGGTAATTTTAATGGGATTCTTGCCGGATTACAGAATGTCTCTTTACATGGCGCCCGTTTGGTTAACCATCCTGGTGATAGCCTATAAAATTAAAAGTGCCAAGGCAAAAGGAGAACAAGGCTCCGGTCTGGAAAACTTGGAAGAAGCGTAGGACGTCTATCGACCGGATGAAAAAGTCATGCATTGACACGATTGAAAAAATGTGATCATTGATTTTGTCAAGGTCTGCAAGAAAAGAAGGATGAGGTTCTTTGAAACCGTTTTTGATCATAATGCAAGCCGCTCATTTGTTTCAAAGATTTAAAATGGTACGGAAAGACTGTTTTTGTAACAGTATTAAAAAAATTTGAGGACAATGATTCACCTTGCTTATAACAAAATACATCCTAAAATACATGCAAATGAGCAGGCTTGCATTTGAAAAAAAGGTTGTAATTCAAACAGATGAAAACGTTTTGAACGGTTTTCATCTGTTTCTTTTTACCTTCATTCACTTTTTTGGTCAAAGAAGGGAAAGAGGTTTGTTCATAAATGCAATGTTTCGAGGCAGGCAGATGCCCATAAGAAAAAAATCCCCGGTTTTCCTCTTCCAATGGGGATTCAATTTTTATAAATGATCTCATCTGTTTTCTATGGTTTAAAGACTAAAAGGCTTTGCATTAAAACCCTAATAACGAACCCAACAAACCCAATAAACCACCGACAATAAGATCGAGGAGACGAATTACGGGTACAAGGATGCCAGTGAGTTCCACTTTTACACCTCCATAAGTGAATAAAGTAATTGGTATGGGTCTAAATCGATATTACTTTTCTCCTAACAAATATAATAATGGATAAAATGGTTCAATAAGGTTTTTACCCTATTATAGAGACAGTTCAATGTTTCCACAAAAACGGAAAATCGTTATCTCAGGTAAAAATTTTTGGTAAGAAATAAAAGCATTGATTTTGTCATAAACAAAATTTTTGCATTAAAAAAGTGACAGTCTCTCTCCTGGCGGACAGAAGAGAGACTTTGAAGCAAAGACTGCTGTTCATTTATTCCTAAGGGTTAGAGGGGAATGTTTGTTTTTAGAAGAAAGACATGATGCACTTATTTTTATGTCAGAACAATTCCGGATAGAAAGATTCGGCCAGTTTTTCGACCGTGTAAGCCATACGGTTGCCGGGTAAAACACTCTCCAAGGTTATGTATGCGAACCTTTCTTTTTGAACACATTCCAATTTGGAAAGGACGGGATCATTTTTGATATCTTTAACTTTTTGGTCTAAAGAAGGAACATCATAATCATGAATTAAAATAATGTCCGGTTTCCTTTTCAGGATTTCTTCATAACTGACCGTTGTCCATTGTTTGTCTCTTATATCATCAAAAATATTCTTACCTCCGGCGAGTTCAATAAGCAGTGTTTCAAAATTGGTTCCTCCTGCAGTAAAAACTCCGTCTCCTCCGCTGTCATAAACGAGTACTTTGACAGGTTCTTTTCCGCGTATTTTTTCTTGTACAGCTTGAATTCTTGCTTTTTGTTCTGCAACAAACTTTTTGGCATTATCTTCAATGGCAAATATTTTTCCGATATCATCTATTTCTTTAAAGATTTCTTCCAGTGTTGTTGCCCGATTTACGTAGGTGATAATACCCAAACTTTCTAACTCTTCTATGTCAAGGTTGTCTCCGCCAAATTGCCAATCAATTCCATAAATGAAATCCGCGCCGCTGGCGATGACGGCTTCCCTTGTTGCCGATCCGTAATTCAGTTCGGGAATTTTATTATATTCTTCGGCATATTCAGGTAACGGTCCTCTGCTGTGGTTGTTAAGGCTGTTGCCGATGACATAATCAGCCAGGCCCAATGCGACAAACAGTTCAGTGCAATTTGGACCCAAAGTTAAAATTTTTTGAGGTTTTTGATTGAAGGTAATGGTCCTTCCATAGTTGTCTATCGTTAAAGGTTTATCATAGACTTTTCCGTCTGTTTTCGATTCAGGAGCTAAAGAAGAACGGTTGCATCCCGTTATGAATAAAGCTGTCAATAATATACAAAGAAAAAGGAAGAAAGATTTTTTCCGCATCATCATTTTCTCTCCTCAATATGCTGATATAACGGTTAAAGGACCGGAGTCTTTTGCCTGTTTTGCCCAAAATATTTGCTCGATGGAAGCGAAGCGAACGTTTACAGGTCTAATCCTCCCGGCAAATAGGTGATGGATGCTTTCTTTGTTACCGGGTGAATAGCCACATCTGCTTTTACTCCGTAAACCTCATAAATTAATTGAGGAGTAAAAACTTTTTCCGGCGGTCCGGATTCATAGATTTCCCCGTTATTTAACACATAGACTCTGTCACAATACAAGGCTGCGATATTCAGATCATGAATGGCCGCAATAACCGTGACGTCTAATTTCTTGATTAAATCAAAAATTTTCAGTTGATGGTGAACATCCAAATGGTTTGTGGGCTCGTCAAGTATTAATATTTCCGGTCGTTGGGCCAGCACTCTGGCTATAATGACACGCTGTTTTTCTCCTCCTGAAAGCTGTGAGTAACTCCTTCTTGCCATTTTTTCCATACCAATTTGTTTCAGAGATTGATTAACAATCTTTTTATCCTCCGGGGTGTCCGGACTGAAAAGTCTTTTGTAAGGGCTTCTTCCCATGGCGACAATTTCTTCCACCTTGAAGTCGAATGGAACTACATTTTCTTGGCCAACGACTCCCATTTTTCTGGCAGCTTTTTTGGCATGTATATGATATTAATCCTCTCCGT
>CALKIU010000064.1 GCA_937995745.1 uncultured Bacillaceae bacterium
CTTCATAAACGGCAAATTATTTGATGGCCTTTTCAATTTCCGAAACCATTTCCGCAACGGATGTCAAGCCGCCGCCGGACAAATACCAGTAATCGGGATTTAAATAAACGATATTCCCGTTTTTATAGGCGGTTGTATTTTTCACCAATTTCGTTTCGACAATTTCTTCAGCCGATGACTGGTTCGTAATGGCGGCGCCCCTGTCTATGACAAACAAGTAATCAGGGTTTTTCTCGGCAATATATTCCGGAGAAATATTTTGCCCGTGGGTGGAAACGGCAATGTTTTCATCGGCCGCCGGAATGCCGAATTCGTCATGTATCAATCCGAATCTGGAACCCGGCCCGTAAGCGCTGATATTTCCCTCATTAGCAAGGATGATGAGCGCTTTTCCTTTTGTTTCCTTCGCTTTTTCCTTAACAGCGGCGATTCTCTCATCAATGGCCGCCAATTTTTCCTCTATTTCTTGCTCTTTCTCAAAGATTTTTCCGATTGTTTTCATGTTTTCTTTAAAAGACTCCATGTAATGGGCCGTATCAAGTTCCATGTAAAGGGTCGGACCGATTTTCGTAAACTCGTCGTACAGCTCCATTTGCCGGGCCGAGACAATTATCAGATCGGGGTTGATTTCAGCAATTTTCTCAAAATCCGGCTCCTTTAAGCTGCCGACGTTGATGTACTTTTTATCTTTAAATTTTTCCAAATATGAAGGTATCGTCGCTTTCGGAAGGGCGGTAATGTCAATGCCCAGCGCATCCAGGGAATCGAGAATGCCAAAATCAAAAACAACAATTTTTTCGGGATTTTTCTCAATCTTTGTTTCACCCAATTTATGCTTGACCGTAATCGTTTCTTTCATGTCACCGCTTTCGTCTTTGCTTTCATCGGCACCGCAGCCGGCCGCAAAAACAGCCATCACGGCGACAAGGAAAAACAACAAGAACTTTCTTGGCATCGTGTTCACCTCTGTCTTTCTGTTTTGTACGCAACAATCACCGGCCGGGCGAGGAAACGGTTTATGCGTAATAGAGACAATATCTCCGTTTATTCTCCTCGCGCACGGTGAAGTCCATATCGTAAATCTCTTTCAGCACTTCAGGAGTAATGACCTCGGTCGTCAATCCTTCTTTTACCACCTTGCCGTCTTTCAGGGCGACTATATAGTCGGAATAGCAGGCGGCAAAATTTATATCATGAATGACAATCACAACCGTTTTGCCCATCTCGTCAACGAGCCGTCTCAATACTTTCATGATTTGCACCGAATGTTTCATGTCCAGGTTGTTGAGCGGTTCATCGAGAAGAATGTAATCCGTGTCCTGGGCAATGACCATGGCGATAAAGGCCCTTTGCTTTTGCCCGCCGCTCAACTGCTCGATATACTTATGCTGGATGTCTTCCAGCTCCATATATTGAATCGCTTTATCGACAACTTCCCAATCTTCTTTCGTCAACCGCCCCTGCGAATAAGGGAAGCGGCCGAAAGAAACGAGTTCGCGGACCGTCAAACGCAAATTAATGAAATTGGACTGTTTTAAAATCGAAATTTTCTTTGCCAGTTCATTGCTTTTGACGGTGCTGATTTCCCGGTTGTCGATAATGACCTCGCCGCTGTCCCGGTCAATCAACCGGCTGACCATGGACAACAAGGTGCTTTTTCCCGCTCCGTTCGGCCCGATAAACGATGTGATTGTCCCTTTTTTAATTTTCACGGAAACATCTTGAACAACATATTTATCCCCGTATTTCTTTGAAAGGTTTTTAACGATTACCATGATTTACTCTCCTTTAACAGAAGATATATGAAATACACCCCGCCGACAAAGTTGATAATGACGGCCAGCGGCGTGGAGAAAACAAAAACCTTTTCAACGATAAACTGGCCGCCGACCAAGACGACGATGCTGATTAACATGGCTCCGACGATCAAATAACTGTGACGGTATGTTTTAAAAAGTTCATAAGCCACATTGGCCACCAGGAGACCGAGAAACGTGATCGGTCCGACAAGGGCGGTCGCCACGGAAATGAGAACGGCGACCAGAAACAGCAGCCTTTTCGCCACCGCATCATATTCCACGCCCAAATTGATGGCGTGATCCTTCCCCAAAGCAAGCACATCCATGTATTTATACAAGCGCGCAAAATAAAGCGAAACAAGAACGATCGTCAGGAAAGCGGCAAACAATAAGTCGGTGTTGATATTGTTAAAGCTGGCAAACATCGTGTCCTGGACAATCATGAATTCATTCGGATCAATGAGGACCTGCATAAAAGATGACAAACTGTCGAAAAAGGTCCCAAAAATGATCCCCACCAACAAGAGCAAGTGAATGTTATGATTCCCTTCCCGCTTAAACAGAAATTTATACAACAATGCGGCGAAAAGAATCATCATTCCGACGGATAACAAAAAGTTTACGTTGGCATTCGTGATGAAAAAGCTCGTAGACCCGAAGACGTAAATCAGGAATGTTTGAATCAACAAATATAATGAATCCAAGCCGATGATGCTCGGCGTTAAAATACGATTGTTCGTAATCGTTTGAAAAATGACGGTGGAAAATGCAATGGCGCTTCCTGTAAAAATAATCGCCAGTACCTTTTGCATCCGCCTCGGCAAAATATAGCCCCAATTTGAGCCTATATCGTAAAAAACGAACAATGCTGCCAATATCACTGCGCCGGCTGCCAAAATAGCAATTTTTGTTTTATTACTCATAGGCCTTTCTCCTCAAGATCAAGTACAAGAACACTCCGCTGCCGATGACGCCGACGGTGACACCGATGGCGATCTCATACGGATAAATGATGACGCGGCCGAAAATATCACAGGCCAGAACGAAGACAGCACCCAAAAGCGCAGTGTGGGACAACGTGTTTTTTAAATTATCGCCGAGATACATGGCAACGATATTCGGAACAATCAATCCCAAAAACGGGAGCATTCCAACCGTCAAAACGACAATCGATGTGATCATGGCTACAATGATTAAGCCGGTATTGACAACCCGCTTATAGTTCAAGCCCAAATTGGTGGAAAACTCTTCGCCCAGACCGGCAATCGTAAATTTGTTCGCATACAGCCAGGCGATAATGAGCAGCGGGATGCTCAAATATAACAGCTCATACCGGCCTTGAATCATCATGGCGAAATTCCCCTGCAGCCAAGAAGACATATTTTGAATGAGTTCATATTTGTAAGCAAAAAACGTGGTCACCGAGCCGATGATATTTCCAAACATAATTCCGACAAGCGGAACAAAGATCACATCTTTAAATTTGATCCGTTCCAAAATTTTCATAAAAATAAATGTGCCCAACAACGCAAACGCAAAAGCGACCAAAACCTTTACAAATGGACTGGCTGAAGCAAACAGCAGCATTGAAATGAGGATTCCGAACCTGGCCGAGTCCATCGTTCCGGCGGTCGTCGGAGATACGAACCTGTTTCTTGTCAGCTGCTGCATAATGAGCCCCGCTATGCTCATGCTGGCGCCTGCCAAAATAATGCTCATCAGGCGCGGAAACCGGCTCACCCACATGACCTGAATCTGTTCATCAGTCAAATGGAATATATCTAAAGGCGATATATCTTTAACACCTACAAAAAGTGAAATGAACGATAAGATGATTAATGCGATGACCAGGTAGATTCTTTTCATGTTCTCATACTCTTTCCAAATGTTATGTAAAAAATGTTTCAATTATAATTCTCTAATTGAAAATAATTATCAATTACACATAAAAAAATAATTCCTTCATATTATTGGAAACCGCCATTTCCGGCCGCTTCGCCGTAATAGAAAGGAAATATTGAAATGAACTGCTAAATATTCTATAATTGAGAACCGTTCTCTATTATGATGATAACGATTCTCATTATCTTTTGTCAACCCTTTAATAGATAAAGAACATATTTATCTTATAAAAGTTCATTGTTTATTCACAAACGGAGGCGAAAGTCCTTGTCCTGTCCGCAGGAAATATTCCTTTATGACAAGGTATAAAGATTCGGATAGCAGGATGTTTCAGACAATTCAGTCATTTATTGAAAAAATACTGCCGGAAAATAGCAAATTCATAAGACTTTTAAACTAATTTCACAATAAGCGCTTAAAATTCAGCCGACTTCCGCAAAAAGACTCGGCAAAGAGTAAAATACTATTTATGCAAAACTGTTTGTCTTTCCGTTCGCAAACCACATGATGGCGGACAGGCGCTTTTAGCTTTGTAGCTTTGGCCCAAAGGCCCGGAAAGCGGCAACACTGTGATGATTTCGCGCCAAGAATACACATCTTTGATTCATATCTAAGGCAAAACGCTTTCGCTGTCAAACCATTTGCTCACTGTCCGCCAAACCTTCCGGACATTTGCCGGAAGCGGGGGTGAAACGCGGCAAAGGACGTTGACATCATTTCATGTTCCTTTTCCGCGTTTCTTCAAACAAAGCTGCCGCAAAAAAGAGAAACCACGAATAGTTTATCTGATTAAAGACGTTCGGCGAGTGACCTATATCACCGTTCTGGCGATTTTTCCGGTTTTACTGGCGAATTTTTTAAATACTGGCGAAAATCTCCATTTACTGGTGGTTTAGCCCCATTTACTGGCGAATCCGCTTTTCCCAATCGGAAAGGGCGGCCCAAAAGCCGCCCTTTACCGATCTTCAACAGCCTGTGCTATGACTCTTGCAATCCGGTACATTACAATTTTACCCGCTGCAATCTCAACGCGTTCAACACGACGGATACCGAGCTGAAGGCCATGGCGGCCCCGGCAATCCACGGAGCGAGGAACCCCATGGCGGCAATGGGAATGCCGACCGTATTGTAACCGAACGCCCAGAACAAGTTCTGCTTGATGTTGCGCATCGTCTTATGGCTCATATAGATGGCGTCGGCAATGCTGTTCAAATCGCCGCGGATGAGGGTGATATCGGCCGCTTCCATGGCCACATCCGTCCCCGTCCCGATCGCCATGCCGATATCGGCAACGGCAAGGGCGGGAGCGTCATTAATCCCGTCGCCGACCATGGCCACCTTTTTGCCCTCGCTTTGCAATTTTTTGATTTCCCGCGCTTTTCCTTCCGGAAGCACTTCGGCAATGACGCGGTCAATACCGGCCTGGTCGGCAATGGCCCGGGCCGTTTCTTTATTGTCGCCGGTAATCATGATTACCTCAAGACCCAGCCCTTTCAGGCGGGCGACGGCTTCTTTCGACGTTTCCTTAATCGTGTCGGCAACGGCAAGAATTCCGGCAAACTTGCCGTCAACGGCGACGATCATTGCTGTCTTGCCTTGCCGCTCAAGAGTTTCCATTTTTTCGCCGACGCCGTCAATAGGAATATTTTCGCGGGCCATCAACCTTCTCGTTCCAATGTAAATTTCCCTTCCATCGATGACGGCGCGCACTCCGTAACCGGGAATGGCCGCAAATTCTTCCGCTTCTTTTAAAGCAATGCCCCTGCTTTCGATTCCGGCGACGATCGCTTTGGCAAGGGGATGCTCCGATTTTTTCTCCGCACTGCCGGCAAGAACCAGCAGCTCCTCTTCATCCCAGCTTTCCGCCGGGAATACGTCCGTCAATTCCGGCGTTCCGTTCGTCACCGTTCCCGTCTTGTCAAGAACAACCGTCGTGACGCGGTGAGTCAATTCCAAATGCTCCCCGCCTTTAAAAAGAATTCCGTATTCCGCCGCCCGTCCCGAGCCGGCCATGATGGACGTGGGAGTGGCCAGCCCGAGAGCGCACGGACAGGCAATGACGAGTACGGCAATCATGCTTTCCAATGCCGCGGCAAAATTGCCCGGCGAAACGACGACATACCAGATGATGAAAGTAACCAAGGCGATGGCAACAACCACCGGGACAAAGACACCGGAAATTTTATCCGCCAACCGTTGAATCGGCGCTTTTGAACCTTGGGCTTCTTCCACAACTTTAATTATTTGCGCAAGGGCGGTATCTTTGCCGACCTTTGTCGCCTTCACCCGCAAGAAGCCGTGTTTGTTGATCGTGGCGCCGACGACCTCGTCCCCCGGCCCTTTATCAACGGGTATGCTTTCGCCGGTCAGCATCGATTCGTCAACGGCCGATTGTCCCTCCAAAATCACGCCGTCAACGGGAATTTTCTCCCCCGGCTTCACATGGAAAATGTCTCCGACGACCACTTCTTCCAAAGGAATTTCCTTTATTTCTCCGTTCCGCTCGACAACAGCCGTTTTGGCGCGGAGTCCCATCAGTTTTCTGATCGCCTCGGAAGAACGGCCCTTTGCTTTTGCCTCGAGCAGCTTGCCCAGCAAAATCAAAGTGATGAGAATTGCACTCGTTTCATAATAAAGATCGACGCTTTCCCCACTTCCCAATGATTTGAGAGATAAATAGAGACTGTAAAAATAAGCGGCCGACGTTCCCAGAGCGACGAGCACATCCATATTGGCGCTCTTATTTTTCAACGCTTTGTATGCGCCGATATAAAACTGGCTCCCGATGACAAACTGCACCGGCGTGACGAGGGCAAATTGAACCCACGGATTCATTAAAACGCCGGGAACGTAAATAAACGATGTAAAACTGAAATGGGCGAACATCGTCCACAAAAGGGGGAATGACAAAATTGCGGCGGCAATGAATTTTCTCTTTTGAATGTTGATTTCCCTTTGCCGGGGATCGATCCCCTCTTTCCGGGCTTCTTCCGGCAATGAAGCCCCGTAGCCGAGAGACTGAATCTTTTTGATGATATCTTCTTTTGAAACTTCCAAAGGATTGTATTCAACCGTCGCTTTTTCCAAAGCAAGGTTGACGGTCGCCTGGTTGATTCCGTTCATCCTGCCCAAAACTTTTTCGATGCGCGCCGAACAAGCGGCGCAAGTCATTCCCGTTATATCGAGATCCACTTTCTCCGTGACGACGTCGTAGCCGAGATCGCGGATCTTTTTTTGAATGTCTTCAACACTTACCACGGCCGGATCGAAGGTGATCATGGATTTTTCCAAAGCCAGATTGACGGTGGCCCGCTCGATGCCGTCCATTTTATTTAGCACCCGCTCAATTCTGGACGAGCAGGCGGCGCAAGTCATCCCCGTGATTTGCAGTGTTGTTTCCTTGGTGCTCATAAAAATCTCCCCTCATACCCCATGCGGGTATATGTTTTAGTTGAAAAAGACGTGCCACACATCATTATGTTGAGCACGTCTTCATTTTTCACGCTGACCGCGGCTTATTCCACATCATATCCTTGATCTTCAATCGCTTCTTTGATTTTGTCGATCTGAACGACATTCTCGTCAAATTGTACGGCCACTGTGCCCGCTTCAAGATTTACGTCAACTTCTTTCACGCCATCCAAGGCGCCGACGCTGTCTTTGACCGCTTTTACGCAATGATTGCAAGACATGCCTTTCACATTCAAGGTAACATTTTCCATCATGATCCCTCTTTCTGTTCCGTTATCTTCTTAATAATTTTTGAATGGTAACCATAAACTCATCAAGAATTTCCGGATCGCCTTCCCGGATACGCTCGGCCACACAACTTTTCAAATGTGCCTCAAGGAGCATCCTCGCCACACCGTTCAATGCGGCTTGTGTGGCGGCAATTTGCGTAATGACGTCATCACAATAAGTGTCTCTTTCTATGAGGCCCTTGATTCCGCGAATTTGCCCTTCTATGCGGTTCAGCCTCACGATAAGATTATGCTTTGTTTTTTCCGAGTGATGACTTTTCCGGACCGATCCTTCACCTTCTTGACAGCACCGCTCCGCCGCTCGCGGTTGATCGTTCCCCGGACAGTTATTTGTCATGTTAAATCCTCCTTGAGGACCATTATACCATACCCGCCTACCCTATGATAACAAATATCTTTCAAAAAAAGGGTTTCTTTTACAGGTGTTTCCCCTTTGAGAATATTTCTCAACCAGTTTCGATTCCATTATACCGCCCCGCTGTATGACAAGCAAAAATCTTGCGCAAAAAAAAGGAAAAACCGAAAAAATCCGCGAAACATTCCGGCTTAATCCGGTTTCAGACCGGGGACGGAGGGAAAGATCCTTCCCGGGAACAATGAAGAAAAAGCGAAAAACGGCTAATATTAATTAAGAAGGCGGAACAGAAAGGAAGAGAGAAGTGAAAAAAGTACTCATCTTATTTTTTGTCATCACCGGCATCGCGATCGTTTATTACGCCGCGGCGGGAAATATTTCCTGGCTCCCGTTTGGCGGCAAAAATAAAGAAGTCAGAGTAACCGATAAAGTGGACCAATTGGAATTGAATTTGTCCTCGGCCAATGTGGAAATCATACCGGAAAAAAGACAAACGGTGAAAGCGGAACTGGACGGGAAAGGAAAAATATCGGTCAAACAAAAAGGAAAGGCGATCCGCATCGATTATTCACCGCCGAAAATAAGAGTATTTTCTTTTTTTGACACCCCGGAAATCAAAATTTACATTCCCGGCCATTTTGACAAATCGATTTCGCTCGAAACCGGTTCAGGGAAAGTGGAATTTGCCGCCGGGTCCGAAACGGCGATGGAGCTCGAGAACTTCGATATTGAATTAAAATCGGGACAAATACTGCTTGAAAACTTGTCGGCTGAAAAATTATCACTCGAAGTAGGGTCAGGGAGCATTACCGCAAAAGAACTGCGGGCTGAAAAAGGTGAATTCGAAATTAATTCCGGAAGCGTCCGGTTCAAAGAATATACAGGAGAAATGGATATACAATTGAACTCAGGGTCGCTGAATGTCGGACTGAAAGAACTGGAAGCACCGATTTCCGCCGTTGTTAACTCCGGAAACTTGACGTTGGCCGTGCCGGAAGACTCCGATTTTACATTGGAAACAAACATTGCGTCAGGCAGGGTCATAAACGATTTCCCTTTGAAAATCAAAAAGCAGGAGAACAGAAAATTATCGGGAACATACGGCAAAGGAACACATGAAATTTATATCGATATCAACAGCGGCAAAGCAAATATTCTTAAAAAATAAAAATGTGAAACCCGCCCCCCTCCTCGATTCATGCATGCAAAACTTCAAAGAAAAGTTTCATAAAAAAGGTTTGACAAAAGCGGCCAAAACCCCCATAAAGCAGAGCGGCAACCGGCAAAAATCGACCCGTGCCGCTCTGCTGTTTTTTTACCAAATTCAAAAATATTCTTAAAAATATTTTTGCAAATAGCGGTTTTTGCGTTGAAATGTTACTTAATTAACGTTAAAATACACTTGTGTAACATTAGAGAGTTGAAAAAATTGACATATTTATCCGTTTTATCCTCTCCTGGAGCACACGCAAACATCCATACATAACCATCAACGATTGTGAAAGAGATAAAAGAAATAAACCGTTCTTTTATCATATATATCTTTTTGCAGCCACAGGCCGCGCAAAATTCCTTCTGCTTTTCCTGTTATGACGACATATAAAAAGAGTCCGGCAAAGCCGAACTCCATAACCTGCAACCTATCAAGCTAGTCCATATTTTCATAATCCAAATCGGGATTGATTTCAATATTTTTGAAATCTTTAACTAAGTCATCGGAAACTTGGACTTGAAGCATTTCTTTGCCCTTCATGAACTTGAACACGCCGTTGTTGAAGTCGGTGCCGACTTCTTTAAAGAAAATCCCTTCATAGACGGCATCTTTTGTATGTTTAAAGACAAGGCGGTAATGATCGCCTTCTTTGACAAGATATGCACGCACTCCCGGTTCATATTGCCCTTCGGCATCTTTCTTCATAAAACGGGAAACGGCAATAATATGAAGGTCGACAAAGGGAATTTCCTTGAGCAAATAGTTGATGATGGAACCTTTTGTTAATTGCTCCCAACGGCTCTGGGCGGTTTGTCCGAGAACAATCTGGGTGATGCCTTTTTCTCTGGCCACTTCGGCAATCACTTTATGAACCGGCCGTTTTTCATTATCCTTTAGAATAAAGGCCTCTGCATTATGTTTTTTGGCCAGTTCCTTCCATTTTTTAATATAACTTGCTCTTTCTGCATCCAGTTCGTCAAATGGTTTCGGATCGACGGTCAATATATAGAGAGGGCAATCAAGCATATTGGCAATTTTGCAGCCCCTCTGAATGAGTCGTTCGCCATTTGGTCCATAATAAACGCAGACGAGAATACTCTCGTCCAAGCGACCTTTGGCTTTTTTCATGGTCTTTTTTCACCTCGTAATGTTCACACGAATACTAGATAAACTACCAATGACTATATACGAACTAATGGAAACAGTCAATCCATCTTGAGGGGGAGATACGTTTGCCCGGTTTATTCGCTCTCGTAATCATTCCTTTTCTTTTTTCCTTCATTGTCCCTTTTTTGTATAAAAAGTTCAACAATAAAATTCACACAGGCTGGTTCGTTCTCATCGTTCCGCTCGTGATTTTCAGCAGCCTGATTCCATATATTGCCGACATTTCATCGGGAAAAACCGTCTCGGAATCCATCGCATGGATGCCATCCCTCGGTTTAAATTTTTCCTTCTATATGGATGGTTTAAACCTGATTTTCGGACTTCTTATTTCCGGAATCGGCACCCTTGTTGTAGTTTATTCCATTTATTATTTGGATAAAGACAAAGAATCTCTGCACAATTTTTACATATATTTGTTGCTGTTTATGGGCGCCATGCTCGGTGTCGTTTTTTCCGACCATGTTTTCCTGCTCTATGTATTTTGGGAATTGACAAGCATCTCCTCATTCTTGTTGATCGCCTACTGGTATCAGCGGGAAAAATCGCGAGCCGGCGCTTTAAAATCGCTGTTGATCACCGTATTCGGCGGATTGGCCATGTTGGCAGGCTTCATTTTGCTGAGCCTTGCCGGCGGCACATACCGGATCACGGAACTCATCGGCGCCGGAGGCGATCTGTCCGGACATCCCTTTTTCCTGCCGGCCATGATCCTTATTTTATTGGGCGCATTTACAAAATCGGCCCAATTCCCGTTCAGCATCTGGCTTCCCGATGCGATGGAGGCGCCGACGCCGATCAGCGCCTATTTGCACTCGGCCACAATGGTGAAAGCGGGAATTTATTTGGTCGCCCGTCTGACACCTGTGTTCGGGGGCAGCGCCGAATGGTTCTGGATCGTTTCCGGAGTCGGTCTCCTCACACTCTTATACGGTTCGGTCAACGCGGTCCGGCAATACGATTTAAAAGCGCTCCTTGCCTATTCAACCGTCAGCCAGCTCGGCTTAATCATGAGCTTGTTGGGCATCGGTTCGGCCGCCCTGTATTTTGGCTACGGTGATGAATCGGTTGTTTATGCGACGGCTGTTTTTGCGGCGATTTTCCATTTGGTCAACCATTCCACGTTTAAGGGTTCGCTCTTTATGATCATCGGAATTATCGACCATGAAACCGGATCCCGTGACATCCGCAGGCTCGGCGGACTGATGCATATCATGCCCGTTTCTTTCACAATCGCGGTCATCGGCAGTTTTTCCATGGCAGGATTGCCGCCGTTTAACGGGTTTTTAAGCAAGGAAATGTTTTTTAATGCCGTCGTTTTGATTCGCGACCTGCCGGCATTTAATATGGATACGTTCGGCGTTCTTTTTCCGGTCGTCGCCTGGATCGCAAGCGTCTTTACCTTTATTTACTCCATGATCATTGTCTTTAAAACATTTGCAGGAAAATATGAGGAGGAAAGATTCATTAAACCGCCGGCTCATGAAGCGCCGTTCGGGATGCTGATTCCTCCGATCATTCTCGCCCTGTTCGTTGTCGGAATTTTCTTTTTCCCGAACGGATTGGGACGGACATTGCTGGAACCGGCTTGGCATGCGGTTTTGCCCTCTTTGGCCGGCACAGGGGAACTTCATTACACGATCGCCGCCTGGCACGGGTGGACGACGGAACTGGCCATGACGATCGGTGTTGTGGCGGCGGGCATCATCCTCTATTTAACATTAAAAAGATGGCGGAGCTTGTACTTGTATTATCCGCAGCGGTTTACGTTGAACTCCATTTACTACTGGCTTTTGGGTAAAATGGAGTCTGTATCTTATAAGATAACGGAAAAATATATGACCGGCTCGGCCAGACATTATATGATTTATATTTTCGCCTTTTTCATCATCGTGATGGGAATGTCTCTCTTTGCGTCAGGCGGATTCACGATAGATTTATCCAATGATGCACCGGTGAACTTTTATGAACTGGTGATCATCATCGCCATGATCCTGTCGGCGTTGACCGTGCTCTTTTCCAAATCGCGAATTACGTCGATCATTGCCGTCAGCGCAGTCGGGTTTTTCATCGTTTTCTTGTTTGTGTTTTTCAGGGCGCCCGACTTGGCGTTAACCCAGCTTGTCGTTGAAACGGTATCGACCGTATTGTTCCTGCTTGTGTTTTACCACCTGCCGAAATTAAAAAAGGAAATCACACGGATCAGGTTCAAAGCCGTCAATGCCGTCATTGCCGTAGCATCGGGGCTCGTTGTGACGCTCGTTGCCTTGGCGGCCAATGGAACGCGCCTCTTTCCTTCCATTTCCAAGTATTTTGAGGACTCGTACGAACTGGCCGGGGCGAGAAATATTGTCAATGCCATTTTGGTTGACTTCCGCGGCTTTGACACAATGCTGGAAATTACCGTTCTAACAATCGCCGGACTCGGCGTGTATGCGCTCATCAAGCTTCGTCTCGCAGGGAGGGATAAAGATGAGAACTCCGGATGATACCATTTTGCGCACCGTTACGAAAATATCGGTATTTATCATTTTTACTTTTGCCATTAACTTGTTTTTCTCCGGGCACCATCAGCCCGGGGGAGGTTTCATCGGCGGGCTGACCTTTTCCGCTGCGCTCGTTCTCATGTATTTGAGTTTTGATATTGAAACCGTCAGAAAATATCTCCCGATCGATTTCAAAGTCTTGGCCGCAATCGGAGTTTTCATTGCCGTTTCAACGGGAATCGCCGGGATACTCTTTGGCAAGCCCTTCCTGACACAGGCTTTCGGCTATGTTGAATTGCCGGTTTTCGGTGATACGGAGTTGGCCTCGGCCGTCTTGTTTGATGTGGGCGTCGCCTTGGCGGTCATTGGAACGGCGGTAACCATTATTACATCCATAAGCGAGGATCGATAATATGGAAACGGTTATGTCGTTTGCCGTCGGAATTTTGTTTGCGATCGGGGTTTATTTGGTATTGACAAAAAGTCTCTTAAGGATCATTTTGGGAACCGCGCTGATCGGACATGCAGTCAACCTCCTCATTTTGACGATGGGAGGCCTGAAAACAGGCGGGGCGCCGCTTTTGGGCCTCGGTGAAACGAAGTTTACCGATTCTTTGCCGCAGGCGCTCATGCTGACGGCCATTGTCATTAACTTTGCGATCACGGCGCTGTTTTTGGTGCTTGCCTACCGGGCTTATCAAGAATTGGGAACAGACGATATGGAAAAATTGAGAGGGAAGCAGGATGAATAATCTTACAGTCTTGCCCATTATCCTTCCTCTCATTGCAGGATTGATAATGGTCATATTTAGAAAAAGAATCCATTTCCAAAGAATACTGAGCATCGGGACAGTTGCCGCCGTTGGCGGAACAGCCTTGTACCTTCTTGAGCAAATCGAGAAGGAAGGGGTTCAGGTCCTGCAGATTGGGGATTGGCCGGCGCCGTTCGGAATTAGTTTGGTCGCCGATTCCTTCTCGAGCCTGCTTGTTCTGACAACCAGCATTGTCTCTTTGGCCGTCCTTTTATACTCCTTCCATTCCATTGGAGAAGGGCGGGAAAAGCATTATTATTATCCGTTATTTATGTTTCTGCTGACAGGGGTTAACGGATCGTTTTTGACCGGCGACATTTTTAACTTGTTTGTTCATTTTGAAGTGATGCTGGTCAGTTCCTATGTGCTCCTCTCTCTCGGCGGGGAGAAACTGCAACTGAGGGAATCCTTAAAATATATTCTCGTCAACGTTGTTTCATCGTCTTTATTCCTCGTCGGAATCGCCTATCTGTACCGGATGGTCGGGACGTTAAATATGGCCCATCTTTCCGTCCGCGTGCAGGAAGCGGGAATGGACGGGCTGATGTTGACCGTTGCTTTTGCTTTATTAATTGTTTTTGCCTTAAAAGCGGCCTTGTTCCTTTTCATTTGGCTGCCCGGCTCTTACAGCGCGGCGCCGACAGCCATTGCCGCCCTGTTTGCGGCCCTGCTGACGAAAGTGGGCATTTACGCCATTATGCGGACTTTTTCTCTCATCTTTTACGGAGAACCGCAAATCACCCACTTGGTCATCGGCATTATGGCCGCCTTGACGATGCTGCTCGGTGCGTTCGGGGCTGTGGCTTATTGGGATATTAAAAAAATTCTCGTTTACAATGTCATTGTCGGCGTCGGATTGATTTTGGCGGGATTTGCTTCTTTTACCGAAGCCGGAATGACCGGTTCCATTTATTATTTGATTCACGACATGATTGTCAAAGCGTTGATTTTCCTCATCGGGGGAACGGTCGTTTATTTGACGGGAACGTCTAAAATCAGGGAAATCAGCGGGCTGATTCGCCTTCACCCCCAGCTCGGGTGGATGTTCTTTATAGCCGCCCTGTCCTTGGCCGGAATTCCGCCGTTAAGCGGTTTTGTCGGCAAGCTTTTTATCACGGAAGGGACATTTTCTTCCGGCTATTATTGGCTCGGGGGAATCGGCCTCTTTACAAGTTTGATGGTTTTATATTCCGTGTTAAAAATCTTCATGAATTGTTTCTGGGGATATACCGAGTTGACGGAAGAAGAGGAAAAGGGCACGACGAAAGGACTTCTGCTCCCCATCGGCATTCTCACCGGATTGACAATCGCTCTCGGACTGGGTGCGGAAGGAATTTATTCGTATGTGGAAATGGCCGCCCGGGGAATGTTAAATCCGGACATCTATATCCATGCGGTATTGGGGAATGATGTTCTGCCGTAAAAGACTGGTTGCAGACTTTACCTTTGAAAGGGTTGATTTTCATGCCCAAACAAGTGTTAATTAACATTTTTATCGCCATCCTGTGGATGTTTTTGCAGGACAGTTGGACGGTCTTGGCATTTTTCAGCGGCTATCTGTGCGGGCTCTTGATTATTTTCATATTAAGGCGGTATTTCAAAGAAAAATTTTATATATTCACGCTGATTGCCGCCGTGCACTTGCTCCTCGTGTTTTTCTGGGAAGCCATCACGTCTTCGTTCGCGGTGATCAAGGAAATTTTGCGGCCGAAAATCACGCTCACTCCCGGCATTTTTAAACTGGAAACGGGCCTCAGGACGGAAGTGGAAATTACGCTTATTTCGCTATTGCTGACATTAACGCCGGGCTCTGTCGTGATGGAGACCATTCCCGAAAAAGGCATCATCTATCTCCACGGCATGGACATGCCCGAATCGAAGGAAGCGGTCATGAAATCGGCGAAGAGATTTGAGAAAGCCATTAAGCGGGTGACGAGAAATGATTAAATTTTTGATTATATGTTCTTTAATTTTTTTATCCTTTTCCGTTCTCGCTCTCATTTACCGAATTTATAAAGGCCCGACCGCGCCGGACCGAATCCAGGCCCTTGATGCGCTCAGCATCAACATCATTTCCGGAATTGCCATCATTTCTGTTTTTTTAAGGAGTACGGCCTTTTTTGAAGTGATCCTTCTCCTCGGGATCCTCTCCTTCATCGGAACGGTGGCATTGTCCCGTTTTATAGAGAGGGGGATCACAATTGAACGTGACTCTGAGTGAATTTTTGTCCGTATTGCTCATTTTTATCGGAACCTTTGTCAGCTTTTTGAGCGCCATCGGCTTGATCCGTTTTCCTGATGTGTACAGCCGGGCCCATGCCCTGTCCAAAAGCTCCACCATCGGCGTTGTCGTCGTCCTGCTCGGAACATTGATTTTCTTTGTATCTCAGGAAGGGTATTTCAGCATCCGCTTGTTGTTGGCGATTTTCTTCGTCTTTTTGACGACGCCGGTGTCGGCCCATGTTATCATCCGCTCTGCTTACCGGGCCAGGGTGAAAATGACAAAGACCACGGTCGAAGATGCTTTGGCGGAATATTTTAACCGGGAAAAAAATATTGAAGGAATCGAAGCGGAGGACGCCCGCTGAGGCGCCGGGAACATTTCCGCGGAGGCCGGGATGCCGGGGGGTTTATCTGCGAAAAACGGAATAGCTCCGCGAAGGAGGGCATTTATCCGCTGAAAAAAACGCATAAAAGAAGGCTGCCGCAAGTCTTTTTTCCGACTTCGGCAGCCTTTTTGCCGCTCAATATTATTTTTTCTCCCCGTTTAAGTCCTTGCCGACCATTTTTTCCGGCACGACAATCTTGTCAAATTCTTCCTCGGTCAAATATCCGAGAGCGAGCGCCGCTTCTTTTAATGTCGTGTTTTCCGCATACGCTTTTTTCGCGATTTCAGCCGCTTTTTCATAGCCGATATGCGGATTCAAAGCGGTCACGAGCATCAAAGAGTTTTTCACGTGTTTGGCAATCGTTTCCTCGTTAGCTTCCAAGCCGACGAGGCATTTGTCATTGAACGAGTTCATGGCGTCGCTCAACAGGCGGACGGATTGCAAGAAATTATAAATAATAACCGGTTTGAACACGTTTAATTCAAAGTTTCCTTGGCTGGCCGCAAAGCCGATCGTTGCATCGTTACCGAAGACCTGCACGGCAACCATCGTCAACGCTTCGCTTTGCGTCGGGTTCACTTTGCCGGGCATGATCGAGCTTCCCGGTTCATTGGCCGGAATCGTAATTTCGCCGATGCCTGAACGGGGACCGCTTGCCAGCCAGCGGACGTCATTGGCGATTTTCATCAAGTCGGCCGCCAGCGCTTTCAAAGCCCCGTGCACATAAGCAATCTCGTCATGGCTTGTCAGGGCATGGAACTTGTTTTTCGATGAATAGAATTGATATCCGGTCAGTTTCGAGATTTCTTCGGCCACTTTTTCGCCGAACTTCGGATGGGCGTTGATTCCCGTACCGACCGCCGTGCCCCCGATGGCCAGGTTGCGCAAATGTTCTGCGGCGGACGCAATCATTTCCTCTGATTTTTCCAGCATAAACTCCCAGCCGCTGATTTCCTGGCCCAACGTTAACGGTGTGGCATCCTGCAAGTGGGTGCGGCCGATTTTAACAATATGATCGAATTCCTTGCTCTTCTCGGCCAGCGTCTTTTTCATCCGTCTCAAAGCCGGAAGCAATTGTTCGTGAATCGCTTTCAACGCGGCGATGTGCATGGCCGTCGGGAATGTATCATTGGAGTTTTGCGAACGGTTGACGTCGTCGTTTGGATGAATGCGCATGTTGATGCCGCGCTCGGCCAATTTTTGATTGGCCCGATAAGCCACCACTTCATTGACGTTCATGTTGGACTGGGTTCCGCTGCCCGTTTGCCAAACAACGAGCGGGAAATGCTCCCAATTTTTGTTCTCGCGGAGTTCTTTACAAACTTCCTGAATCACTTCCGCTTTTTCTTTTTCCAGATTGCCCAGTTCATAGTTGGCTTTTGCCGCCGCCTGTTTTAAGATGGTTAAAGCCTCCACGACTTCGAGCGGCATTTTTTCCGTTCCGATTCTGAAGTTTTGCAGGCTGCGCTGCGTCTGTGCCCCCCACCACTTATCAGCGGGAACTCTCACTTCCCCGAGTGTATCCCGTTCAATGCGAGTTTCCATAATCTGACTCCCCCTTACAATTTCCTGTTAAGACATAACTACCCTTAGTATAACAATGTTAGAATAGTTTTTAAATTTTTACGCTTCACTTCGGTGTATCGTCAAGCGTATCGTCAGAACATTACATTTTATGGAATTTTTTCATCAAAAACCTTCCTGCCTGTACTTGCCTTTGTTATAATAGAAAAGCTTGCTTTTGCAAAAACGGAAAGTTTATTACATTTTTCCAACGTTTTAAAAAAGAAAACGGCGCGTATCCTGTAAATAAAAAATCGGGAACCGTGCGAAAAGCGGAAACGATGCATCTACATAACCGGCAGATCGCACAGTCAGGGGACAAAATTTAAGCGGAGGAAACTGGCGCGTTTTTGAACCGCCTCCCCGCGAAAACGGGTTAAGGAGAGATCAAACAGTGAAGTTGAAAACACTTGTCGGAAACGGTATTCTCGCAGCATTGTATATCGCTGTAACCATGCTCGTTCAACCGTTCGGATTCTCGCAAATTCAATTCCGGCTGTCGGAAATTTTCAATCATCTCGTCGTATTCAATAAAAAATACATTTTTGGCATGATCATCGCCGTTTTTTTGTCCAACCTTCTTTTTTCGCCGATCCCCGCTTTTGACATTGTCTTTGGGGTCGGCCATACAACGATTGCGTTGTTAATTACGATAGGAAGCGCACGCTTTATTAAAAGCATTTGGGGCCGGATGATGGTGAACACGCTTGTCTTTACGTTCACAATGTTCATTATCGCCTTGGAGCTGAAACTGGCTCTCGGCTTTCCGTTTTGGATCACTTGGGCAACCACCGCTGTCGGCGAATTTGTCGTCATGGCCGCAGGAATGCCGATTATTTGGGCACTGAACAAACGCCTTAACTTTGCCAAATATGTGTAAAATATATCGGGAAGATGCCTGAAATTTATTGTCAAGCAAAAGAAGAGGAACGCATACTTTTTGCTTTGATGGCTTCTGATCCGGAGGTTGTTTTCGGAAAGCGGCGGGCGGTTGCCCGTTGCTTTTTGTTTTAGAAACATTGTTATATTGTTAAAAGAAAACTTGGCCTCGGTAACGACATAACGGTTCCCATGTGGACAAAACGGCGGGAAAAAAGATCCGTTGTCTGTATGGCCGGTTCATGGACACAAAGCGGGAGAGAAAAAAACGGGTTCCGCGTCCCCATGAACGCTTCATAAAGACAAAGAAAGGGGAAAAATGGCTCGTTGCCCTCATAACCCGCCCCCTATGAAAACAAAGACGAAAAACCACCAACCGTTGCCCTTCTTCCCAAACCGATTTATAAAGTTGAAGCGAACCCGCGCCCTTTCCGAAGCGCCCGGTTCACAGAAAACAATTTCAACACAACCGCCATCCACCGCCCGCAACAAAAAAGAGGCAATCCGCAAATTGGACTGCCTCCTGTCATTTGCTTTTAAATATTACAGGAAAATGAAAAGAATAACCGCCGCCAACACGATCCGGTACACGGCAAAGGGCGTAAGCTTGATCTTGTTAATCAGCTTCAAGAAAAAGCGGATGGCCAACAAAGCGAAGACAAACGCGCTAATAAAACCGGCAACAAAAAACGGCATCGCATCCCATGTAAAATACTCGAGATTTTTGATAAACGACAAGAAGCTCGCCCCGGCCATGATCGGAACAGCCATGATAAACGTAAAATCGGCTGCCGCGCGGTGGCTCAAACCGGTCAGAACCCCGCCGGAGATCGTCGCCCCGGAACGGGAAAATCCCGGCCATAAAGACAAGCATTGTATCATCCCGATCGTCAGCGCCTGCTTGTAAGTAATCTCATCCACCGTGGGAATGAGCTTGTCCCCTTTCTTTTTGCTGACCCGGTCGGCAAAAATCATGAACAATGCCCCCAAAACCAAACCGATTAACACGGTCTCCGTGGTAAACAAATACTCGTCGATCACATCTTCAAAAAGCAGGCCGAAAACAGCAGCGGGAGTCAACCCGACGATCACATGCGTCAATTTCAAGCGGGTTTTCGGCTTATCCCCTCTGTCAATTCTCAGCATATCCACAATCCGCTGCCAAAAAACGACGACAACCGCTAAAATGGAACCGAGCTGGATGACCACTTTAAACGTATTGGCGACATATTTGGAACCGAGGAATTCTGACGATTTCAACCACAGATCATCCACAATGATCATATGACCTGTCGATGACACAGGGGCAAATTCCGTCAGCCCTTCCACCATCCCAAGGATGATCGCCTTTAAAATTTCTAGTAAACCCATAACCGAACTCCTTTCAATCCAAAAGCCCCTTGTCCAAACCGCGCCCACCCGCTCCGGGCAAACAAGAAAACAGCCAGCCGCGGTCTGAACGGCTTGTATCTCCCACACAAAAAATTACAACCAAGTCTTAATTATAGCAGTTCTCACCCGTTTCGAACATAGAATTTTTTCATCTGTCTTATGACGGATGGCTCCAGGCCGCTCCGGCCCAAAGCCATTTTGTTTTTGGAAAAAACCGGCCAAACAGCCCTGTTTGGCAAACCCGCAACCTCTGTTTTGCGAATATGCCCGAGTTCCCCACTTCCGCAAAACAAAGCCGCTCTTTTCAGTATGTATCGTTCCGCGCAAAAATTTGCATCACCGTGAATCGTTTCATATTCCTTGGTGTTCCCGCCACTTTTCGCCGCAAAAAACCCCGTCTTCCGGAAAAAGACGGGGTTTTCTCGTTATTTTTCGCTGCCTGCCTGCTGCAGTTCTTCAGATATCGAAGCAAAAGCCGCCGCATTTTTGCTTTCTATTTTGTTTTTGGCGACGTTGATCATCAACTTGATGCGGTTCACCTGGTTCACTTTGCTGATATTCGAGTCATAATCGATGGAAATCAAGTTTGCGCCGGGATACTCTCTCTTAATGGCATTGAACATCCCTCTGCCGATGACGTGGTTGGGCAGACAGCCGAACGGCTGAACGCACACGACATTTTCGACGCCGGACTCAATCAATTCAGCCATTTCACCGGTCAAGAGCCATCCTTCACCCATTTGGTTGCCGAGACTGAGGAACTTTGACGCCAGTTCGGCAATTTGGTGGATTTCCAACGGAGCGGCAAAACGCCCGCTTTCCTTCAACGCGACACGGACCGGATTGCGGTAATGCTCAATCAAATTGATGGCGATTTTGCCCGCGGCGGCAAACCATTTGCTGAAGCCCAGTTGCTCCGCTTTAAAGAACCGGTTGTACAATCCGTACATGAAGAAATCGACAAAATCGGGAACGACTGCTTCTCCGCCTTCTTGTTCGATAATTTCAATCAACTGATTGTTCGCATACGGATGGAACTTGACGAGGATTTCCCCGACAATTCCGACCCGCGGCTTTTCCACTTGATGCACTTCAATATTTTTAAAGTCTTCTATAATCGCAGAGATCGTATTTTTATATTTTTTCATGGAGAAGTCTTCGATAACTTCTTTGCAGCGCTCCACCCACTTATCGAACAGAATCTGCGTGCTGCCTTTGATACGCTCATACGGACGCACCGCCAACAGAAGCCGCATTAACAAGTCCCCGAGACAGCCGGCAACGACAAGCTTCTTCACGAGCGGCAAGGTAAGCTTGAATCCGGGATGTTTCACGCCGTCCACATTTCCTGCATTCAGCGACAACACCGGCACTTGCGGCATGCCCGCGTTTCTCAGGGCCTTTTTCAACAAAGCCAAATAGTTGGTCGCGCGGCATCCCCCGCCGGTTTGCGACATGATGACAGCCGTGCGGTCCAAATCATAGCCGCCATTCTGCAATTCGGCAACAAGCTGGCCGATCGTGATAATGGCAGGGTAGCAGGCATCATTGTTTACATACTTCAAACCCACATCAATGTCTTCGTCGCGGACTTCTTTGATGACTTTCACTTTGTAGCCGTGCAATTTGAAGGCATGTTCAAACAATTCAAAGTGGGTCGGCAGCATTTGCGGCGCCAGAATAGTCCGGATTTCTTTATCCTTTTTGTCAAAGACCACTTCCGGCTCTTTCAAACGTTTGTTGAATTGACGGGCATCAAAGCCTTCCCTGCTTCTTTCCTCCATGGCCGCTTTCAAAGAACGGAGCCGGATTCTGGCCGCACCGAGGTTGCTGATTTCATCCATCTTAATCCATGTGTACAGTTGATTGGCCTCTTCCAAAATTTCTTCCACAGCATCGGTGGTAATGGCATCGAGTCCGCAGCCGAACGACGTGACTTGCAGCAGCTCCAAGTGCTTATATTTTTTCACGACATCGGCCGCCCGGTATAAACGGGAGTGGAACGTCCACTGATTCACCACGCCCACGTGCTGCTCATCGACCAAATGGGCCACGGAGTCTTCCGTCAGGACGCCCATGCCGAGACGGTTGATCTCTTCCGAAATGCCGTGGTTGATGGCAGGGTCGATATGATACGGGTGTCCGGCAAATATAATGCCTTTTATCCCTTCCTTTTCAAGCTGACGAATAACTTCTTCCCCGCGCCGGGCAAGCCATTCTTTAAACGCTTTCTCTTCTTCCTTGGCTTTTTGCAGCGCCTCCTCAATTTCCCGTTTCGGGATGTCCGGGAAGCTTTCGCACAAACCTTTCAGCAGAGACTTTTCGCTGTCTAAATTCAAGAACGGGGAGATATATTCGATTCCGTTCTCCTCCAAGACAGGCCGCATATTGACGCGGATGACCTCCGGATAAGAGGCGACGACCGGACAGTTATAATGGTTGTTCTGGGCAATCGTTTCTTCTTTCTCATAGACGACGGCCGGGTAGAATACTTTTTTAACACCTTTTTCCACCAAATTGATCAAATGCCCGTGCGCCAGTTTGGCCGGATAACAAACAGATTCGGACGGAATGGTTTCGATTCCTTGTTCGAAAATCTTTTTGCTCGACGGATCGGACAGAACGACCTCAAAGCCGAGCTCCGTTAAGAACCGGTGCCAGAACGGATAGTTTTCATACATGTTCAAAACTCTTAAGATACCAATCTTGCCCCGGTGCGCTTCTTCTCCTTTCAAGCCTTCCCGCTTGAACAGTTTGTCGTATTTTTCCCGGACAAGGTTCGGCAAGTTGTTTTCCACCTTTTGCTTGCCCGCGCCCCTTTCGCAGCGGTTTCCGGTAATAAACACGCGCCTGTCGGCAAAACGGTTCACGGTGAGCGGACAGTTGTTTTCGCAGCGGCCGCAGCGCGTGTGAGTCGTTTTCACCGTAAAAGAATGCAGCTTGTCCGGTGTGAGCAAAGTGGTCATGCTTTTTTTGTTCCAACGTTCTTTGGCGATCAAAGCACAACCGTAGGCGCCCATCAATCCCGCCAAATCCGGGCGGACCACTTCTTTGCCCGTCAGTTTTTCAAAAGCCCGCAAGACAGCGTCGTTCAAGAACGTTCCTCCTTGGACAACGATGCGCTCGCCCAATTCTTCGACCGATTTTAATTTTATTACTTTATAAAGAGCATTCATGATGACGGAATATGCCAGTCCCGCGGAAATATCGGCAATGCTGGCGCCTTCTTTCTGCACTTGCTTCACTTTCGAGTTCATGAAGACCGTGCAGCGGGAACCGAGTTCAACCGGGTGCTCCGCCGTGAGCGCCATGCGGGAAAACTCGCGGACGTTTTTGCCGAGCGTTTCTGCAAAACTCTCGAGGAACGAACCGCATCCGGCCGAACAAGCTTCGTTTAAAATAATCCGGTCAATGACGCCGTTTTTAATCTTGATGCATTTCATGTCCTGTCCGCCGATATCAATGATAAAATCCACATCCGGCTGGAACTTTTTCGCGGCCGTATAGTGGGCGACGGTCTCCACTTCTCCGTCGTCAATTTGGAAAGCGGCCTGAATCAGTTTTTCCCCGTAGCCGGTAACGGCGGAACGGGCAATCTTCACGTCGGGCGGAAGCATTTCATACAGACGCGTCAATCCTTCCCGGGCCGTTTCTATCGGATTTCCTTTGTTGCTGTCATAAAACTGGTACAGGACCTCGTCATCTTCACTGATTAACACCATTTTGGTCGTCGTCGACCCGGCGTCAATGCCCAAAAAGGCGTTGCCTTTGTAAGTCTCAAGAGGCCTCACAGCCACTTTTGCTTTGCTGTGGCGTTTCCGGAAGGCATCCAATTCCTCTTGATTCCGGAAAAGCGGATCGTTTCCGGATTCCGTATCCCGCACCGTTATCCTCTCCATCCCTGTCAACAGGCGGACGATGTTATTTATATTGACAGGAGAATTCTTTCTGCTTTCCAATGCGGCACCGATGGCTACATAATAATGACCGTCCTCACTGTACAGCACTTCTTCTTCCGTCAGGTTCAGGGTGATCATAAAACGTTTTCTCAATTCAGGAAGGAATGTTAATGGCCCGCCGAGAAAAGCAACATTTCCGCGAATCGGTCTGCCGGCAGCGAGTCCGCCGATGGTCTGGTTGACGACAGCCTGAAAGACGGAAGCGGCAATGTCTTCTTTTCTTGCCCCTTCATTCAATAACGGCTGGATGTCCGTTTTGGCAAAAACGCCGCATCTGGAGGCAATGGGATATATTTTTTCCGCCCCGGCTGCCAAGCGGTTTAGGCCTTCTGCATCCGTATTCAATAAAGCGGCAATCTGATCGATGAATGCTCCCGTTCCGCCGGCACATGCCGAGTTCATGCGCTGTTCAAGGCCGTTTGTCAAATAGATAAGCTTGGCGTCTTCCCCCCCGAGTTCGATAATGACATCAATATTGGACTGTGTTGATTTGACAGCTTCCGTACAGGCAACCACCTCTTGAATAAACGGGATTCCCAGAGGCTCGCACAAACCCAGGCCGGAAGAACCGGAAGCGTTCATTTTAAGTTTTGCATGGGGAAATTTTGCCGCCAGTTCTTGCACCAGCTTTAATGTCGTGTTCTTAATATCGGAAAAATGACGCTTGTACGATTTAAAAATAATCTCTTTGTTGGCGTTCATCGCGACCATTTTTGCGGTCGTCGAGCCGACATCAAGACCTACTTGAAGTTCCATACACTATCCCTTCCTTTTTTTCTCTATGTTGTTAGCCTGTTCTTGTAAGCCCTTTCATTCGAAGTACTGTTCAAGGAGAATGTCGATCCGGGTCTCCGCATCAGGAAACGGAAAACCGGTAATTTTCATATATAAAGGTTCCATCAGCAGAGGCAAGAATGAAGCCCCCAATATATGCGAAGTCATGATCGTAAGCTTTTCCTGATCCGTTTCCCCGGTTATTTCGCCGACGGTGCGCAATAGGCTTCTGAGTCCAATCGCTTTGATAAACTCCAAAAATTCTTTTTGGCTGTCAAAAAGAAACGGATCCTCGACCACCAGTCTTTTCACAATAAACGGATACTGTTTGCAAATCTCGATGTATCCGAGCAAAAATTTTTTTAATTTTTCTCTCGATTCTTTCTCGTTATCGTCCAGAATGGAAAATGTTTCTTTAAAGGAGCTGATTAATTTTTGCACGGCAGAATTAAGAAGTTTGTCTTTCGTGCCAAAATAATAATTGATCAAAGCCACATTGACTCCGGCTTCTTTGGCAATTTTTCTGACGGTAATCCCTTCAAATCCCTCCGTTTTGAGAAGATCCAGGGTAACATTGAGAATATGTTCTTTCTTATCCGGACATTCTTGGTCATCTTTGGAGGACATTTTATCCCCTCCTTCCGCTTTAAACACCGTTTTAAACATTGTTTAATACCACTATATCAAAAGGGTCAGGTTGTTTTTGTGAAAAAAGTTCGAACAAATATCGAATTTTTGTGATATAGCTAACACATTAAGTTGAGGAATTTTTTGCGAAAAGGATAAAAAAAGGGAAAAACAGCAAATCGACGGACAAAACAAAAAACCGCAAATCTGCTCTCCAATTCGCGAATCTGATTCTGATTGAGGGACAGCGGCGGATAATGAGAGCTGGGAAAAGGGGAGAAGATTGGGGTCTGCAACGGGCGGATAGAAGAAAACTCCCCAAGGGGACGCCATTTGCGTTTATTCTTTTATGTACACATACTCCAGCTCATCTTTTTCCTGATCATAATGAACGTGCAAGTCATGGCCGTTAAAATACCACAAATCATCCCGCTCGATATAAAAAACAATCCCGTCTACTTCCTCTTGAACGGCTATATCGGCCGGTTCGCTGTCACGGGTGAATCCGAGAGAATAACACTCCTGCACCGGGCTGCGGCCGTAAAATTTCGGATAAAATTTGACCATGTCTCCCGGCGAAAACTCCGCTTCTTCTTTAAACCAGCGGGCCGCGGCGTCGGTTATGTGCAATTTCATCACTGCCACCTCCTTTTTGTTGCCCGTCTTTTAGCAAACCTTGACAGACACAGGCCCGGGGAGTAACGGTTTTTCAAACCCCGGTACTGCTAAAGGCTTCGCTCATGGCGCAACGATCCGGAAAAATTTTAAACAACGGTGTCTTGATATTTATAGTTTCCCGCTATACCATTGGAAATACTTTTCTATTTTTTCACAAACATTTCCTGATTAATTTCATCCGCCCGCTGCTTTTTTATTCTCGTCATGAACCTGACTGATCTGTACATCGTTGCCGGGGTCGGCGAACCTTCGGGATGACTGGAGCTGATGGCCGGTCTTCTGTACCAAAATTTTTGTTTTTAAGGCAGGATTCTTGTCTTTCCGCCAATCTCAAAATCCGGTGTTTTTCCGCAGTTCAGCCTTCTTGTGCCACACCGTATATGCTAAAATATGACTATGTAAAACCGAAAACAGGAGAGAGACTCTGTGCAGTATGTGGAGCCTTTAAGGAACATCGAAGATATTCAGGCAATCAAGAAAGTCCTGCGAAAACAATCGCAGCGGGATTTGCTGTTTTTTGTATTTGGCATTAACACAGGCATGAGAATCAGCGATCTTTTGTCGCTAAAAGTTGAAGATGTATGGGACGGGAACGATGTCAAAGAATTTATATACATAAAAGAAGAAGGCGACAAAGGCGAAGAGAAAGCGTTCTATATCAACCAAAAGATGCGCCGGGAGCTGAAAATCTATCTGTCGCAAAACGAATTCCAGATGGGCGACTATTTGTTTAAATCAAAGAAAGACAACAAACCGATCAGCCGCCAGCAAGCGTACCGGATCATCAACCGGGCGGCAAAAGAAGCGGGAATTTCCGGGAGAATCGGCACACATACAATCAGAAAGACATTCGGTTATCATGCGTACCGAAAAGGGATCGCCATTTCCATCATCGGAAAAATTTTTAACCACCAATCGCCGGCAGAAACATTGAAATATCTGGGCATCGACAAAAATGAAAAACATTTAATCAAAGTAGATGTAAATTTATAGAGGTTTCCCCGGTCCATAAAGATGAAACCGTTTTCTCCCCCGCTTTCAATTCATTGCAACCGCGCGGACAGCAGTATGTTAAAACGGTCTCCCCCTTTTCCAATATCAACAAAAAAATTGGGGCCGTGTTAAACAAAGCGACATGCTTCATTTACGGTGCCTGCGCCGACCATCATCCGTTCATCTCCCAGACGGGAAAGTTCAGCAATGGCATCTTCTGCACCGGGAGTCGTAAAAGTGATTTCAAGGGACGGGATTCCGCCTTGAAAAGCCTTCTTGGCAATTTCCACCGCCTCTTCACTGCTTCTTCCGCGAATAACAGCCACCAAATACCCGTCATGCATTTGCTGTAAAATTTCATATTTTTGGATCATCTGCATTCACCTTTTTCATTATGTTCTGTTCAAGAAATAGGTTTTGTAAAAATGCCCGGTTTATTTTCTTCTCTTCAAATTTTTTTAGATTTTGCAAGCAGAGAATAAATGCGAAATCCGCGCGGGAAGATAAAATTGCATCTTGCGGCAGAAGGCTTTCATTTTCATCCTGACCGGAGAAAACCACGGGAGCCATGCCCGCCCATCCTCTCGTCAAAATCGTTATTCCAAAACAAACCGGAACCATATTGCAAATCCCGAAAAAAGGCACCCCAAAAAAGTTGACAAAGGGCTGTGCTGAATACACGCGGTCGTTGGTCGCGTTTTATTCCGTGAAAACAGAGACTTCCCGAAAGAATAGAAATTTGGTTGTTCTTACTAAACCGGTTTATGTTAAAACAATAAATGAATATACAAATTTTTGCAATGACAAATTTTTATCCGAGCATAACTTTAATAAAGTTTAGTAAGTAAGGTGAAAACAGCGGGAAAAATCTTTTTTATCGTTGGTTTTTTGAATATTTGAATGCCATTTTAAAAGCATGTATGATACACCAGTTTAGTAAAATGGCTTCAACCTTGATAAAAACTCTTTTTCCATCAGCCATTCCGTAACTTATACCGTATACTTATGAATATATAATTCCCTGTGAACCGGAAGAATGGATTCATCAACAGACAAGGTCAGCAATTTAAGCCTGATAAACGGAGGAGTATGCATGAAACAGCCAAAAAACGTGACGATTGATGATGTGGCAAAAGCGGCCGGCGTATCGAAAAGCACGGTTTCGCAATATTTAAATAAAAGATATGAATACATGAGCGAACGCACCCGCAAAAAAATCGAACAAGTCATTAAGGAATTGCAATTCCAACCGAATCATCACGCGCGGAATTTAAAGTCCAGGAAAACAAAAATGATCGGAATCATCGTGGCCAACATCCAGCATGCTTTTTCCACGGCAATTATCCGGATCATTGAACAAGCGATGGAAGAGCGGGGCATCCATGTCATCATTTGCAATGCGGATGACAATACGGAAAAAGAGGCCACATATTTGAATTTGCTGTCCGCGAGAAATGTGGACGGGTTGATCGTGTTTCCGACCGGAGACAATTATGAGGAATATAAACGGCTTTTAGAAAACCAAATTCCCGTCGTTTTTATGGACCGGAAAATTGAAGGCGTGCTCGCCGACACGGTGCTGTTGGACAATGAGGCTGCCGCCTTTCTGGCCGTTTCAACCCTTGTCAAAACGGGAAGAAAAACAATCGCCATGCTGACACTCCCGCTCACACACAGCGTTTCACCCCGTGTGGAAAGAATCACGGGCTACAAAAACGCCCTGCAATTTTACAACATCGAATACCGCGACGAACTGCTCATTTGCGCTCCTTTGCGCGACTTGAAAACAAAACTGGCCGAATTATTCAACTCCGATCATAAGCCGGACGGGATCGTTGCCGGGAACGACCTCGTCTTGAAGGAAGCGCTCAGTTTCCTGAAAGAAAATGAAATTTCCATTCCCGGCGATGTGGCGATCATCGGCATCGACGATGTCTCTTATGCGGACATTTACCACCCTTCCCTGACGACGATCGCCCAGCCGGTGGAAGAAATGGGCTCCAAAGCAGCGGAGATTCTCCTTGAACGGATCGAGGGAAAATCGGACAGCGTTCCTGTTGTCTACCGTTTTTCCCCGAAATTGATCATGCGCCAATCATGTTGATAAAAACGAAGAAAAAGCAGCACGGATTATTCCGTTGCTGCCTTTTTTGCGGCGGGCACGCTTTTCCGTTTGCGAGTGAAGACGGCGACGCGAATCATTTTAATGATTTCCATCAGGATGACGGCCCCCAAAGCGAGGCTTCCCGCCAGCAAAAATTCATTCCAGCCGAATTCATACGGAATGTGAAAGACTTCCCGGGAAAACGGGAGAACCGTGAGTCCGTATAGGACAAAGCCCAACAGGACGGCGCCGAGCACCGGTTTATTGCTGAAAAGACCGGCGGCAACGGCTGTCTGTGTGTTGGAGCGGGCGGGAAAAGTTTGCAGCGTCCGCGAAAGAATCAATGTTGTAAAGGCCATGGCCACGCCCATCTCGGCTGACTGGCGCAGCCCGAAATGGAAGGAAATGATCACGGCGATACCGATTAAGGTGCCGCGAACGGCCACCGCCGCCATCGTTCCCCCGGTGAAAATCCCTTCATGCGGATCGCGCGGTTTTTGCTTCATCACATCCGGCTCCGGTTTTTCCATACCTAAGGCAATGGCCGGCAAAGAATCATTGACGAGGTTGATAAACAACAGCTGCAAGGCCGTAAACGGATTGGGCAAATTGGCTAAAACCGCATAGAGTATGGCGATAATGGCGCCGAGGTTTCCGGCAAACAAATAGGCGATCGCCTTTTTAATGTTGCTGTACACTGTCCGGCCGACACTGACCGCCTTTACAATCGAGGCGAAATTGTCATCGGTTAAAATCATCGCCGCCGCATCTTTGGCCACATCGGTACCGCTCCCCATGGCAATGCCGATGTCGGCCTGCTTTAAAGCGGGGGCGTCATTGACGCCGTCCCCGGTCATCGCCGTCACCTGGTCTTTCTTCTGCCAAGCGCGCACAATGCGGATTTTATTTTCCGGCGAAACACGGGCATAGACGGACACTTTCTCCAGCTTTTTGCCAAGCTCCTCATCGGACATGGCATCCAATTCCTGCCCCGACAAAGCAATATCCCCGTCTCCCATCAAGCCGATATCGCGGCCGATTGCTTGTGCCGTCGTTTTGTGATCCCCGGTAATCATTACCGGCTTGATGCCGGCGGTTTTCGCCAATCTAATCGCCTCGTACACTTCTTTCCGGGGCGGATCGATCATCGCCGTCAGACCGACGAGGACCAAATCATGCTCGTCCCGCTCCGTGACGTTTGTGCGCCCCTCGGGCAATTCCTTGTACCCGTAGGCGAGAACCCTGAGAGCCCGGTTGGAGAAATCTTCGTTCGCTTCAATAAATGGTTTTAGATTCTCTTGGTTGAGCGGCTCAATTTTTCCATCCTTCAAAACGTATTTCGCCCGGCTGAACATCACATCCGGGCCTCCTTTTGTCAGTAAAAGCGGTTTTCCGTCAATGCGGTGAACAGTCGACATCAGTTTCCGGTCGGAATCAAACGGCAATTCGGCCAGACGCTCAAATGTTTCCCGGACCCGGTTATAGTCTTTATTCCACTTGGACGCAAATTTTATCAAGGCCGTTTCCGTCGGGTCGCCGATTTCCTTGCCTTCATTATTGATATATGAATCATTGCACAAAACGGCAATGTTGACGAGCCATTCTTCGGGCCGGCTTAATTGTTGCGGAATCTCTTCCGCTTTCCTGCTGCCGGTGTCAGGCAAAAAATATTCCGTCACCGTCATTTTATTTTGCGTCAATGTGCCTGTTTTGTCGGTGGCAATCACGCTGGCCGAACCGAGCGTTTCCACGGCAGGGAGCTTGCGGATAATGGCATTTTGTTTTGCCATTTTGTTTGTCCCAATGGAAAGGACGATCGTCACGATCGCTGACAGGGCTTCCGGAATGGCGGCGACAGCGACGGCGACGGAAAACATCAACGCATTCAAGATTGCCGTGCCCGTGTCAGCCGCCGTGTCTCCAAACCAAATCCGCCCGACCTGCAAGGCAAAAATAAACACGCAGAGAACGAGAATGGCCACGCCAAGTTTCTTGCTGAACGCACTTAACTTTCGCTGCAGTGGCGTTTCTTTTGCTTCCGCTTCGGCGAGCATATGGGCAATTTTCCCAATCTCCGTCTTTTCACCGGTGCCTGTCACAACAAAACGGCCATGTCCGTAGACGACGAGCGACGTACTGAAAACCATGTTGCCGCGGTCGCCGAGGGGAACGTCATCGCGCAACGCATCAGTATGCTTTTCAACCGCTTCCGATTCTCCCGTCAACATTCCTTCATTGACTTTTAAAGAAGCGCTGTGCAGCAAACGTCCGTCCGCCGGGACATAATCGCCCGCTTCCAACAGGACAATATCGCCGGGCACGAGCTCCCGGGCCGGAATCGTTTGCTTCAGCCCCTCCCGCATCACCTTTGCTTCTGGCGCGGACATATTGCGCAGCGCTTCAAGAGAGCTCTCCGCTTTTTTCGTTTGTACAACGCTGATTACGGAATTCAGAAGGAGAACCAGCAAAATGATGATCGCCTCCACCACTTCGCCGAGGGCGGCCTGAACCCCGGCGGCAATCAGGAGGATGATCACCATCGGATCTTTAAATGACTCAAGAAAAAGCTTCCAGACAGGCACTTTTTCTTTATCTTTCAACTCATTATAGCCGTACTTTTCCAGGCGTCTTTCGGCTTCATCTTTTGTCAACCCGTTGTCGGTCGATTGGACGGCTTGGAGCGCCTCTTCCCTGCTCATGCGATAGAACTCCATGTTCAGGCTCCTTTCTTCTTAAAAGGTCACAGATATTCCTTGTGTTTTGGCGGCGTCAAAACAAACGATCGATGAAATTGTTTTGGCCGTATCTGTATTTATCAAACAAACGATTAATAAAATAAAAAGAGTGCAGTCAAAACGGCTTTATTCTGAACTATATGTTTTCCACAACAATGGGAAATTATCGTTCCGCGGAAAAGGAAACAAATGGCCTTGTCATGAAGATTTTCCACCTCCTTGAAATTCCGCCATAACGAAAAAGCGAGACCCCTGCCGTTAAGGCAAAGGTCTCGCTTTAGCTTTTCCGCTATGATAAAACCGATGATCAAACGATCATGTCATGACGGTTTTATTCAGGAATTACCTTGTAATTCCCAGCTACTCCCCTTTGACTAATGTCAAATATTCTTTTGTAAGTATTATTTTAACATAATTTCCCGGCTGTACACAACAATGGGGCCTCTTGATTTTTTGTCATTTTTTTTGCTGCAAAAATTGCCGGTACATGTAGGCGGCCCATTTTCCGCTCCTGGTGTTGCTGATGTTATTCAAAAGCCCCGCGGTGATCGCTTCCGTAAACTTCGGGTTCTCCAAATCTTTCAGCAATAATTCCGCAGATTCCCGGACAAGGGGATCTTCTTCATTTTCCCGCGCCACATCTTCCAACAGCGCGGCAACGGTTTCTTTGTCAATTTCCGGTTTTATATGGACCGTCTGGAAATATTCCTCCGACAAAGAGGCAATGGATGCATGCTTGGCCATGATGTCCGCTTTTTCAACCATCGCCCGGCAAATCCGTTCCAATTCGGCCGGATATTGCTCAAAAAAAATCAATTCGGCGTAACTTTTGATAAGCCCGTTCATCGTGAAAAAAAGTTCCAGCTGCATATCCGGTTTTAAATGTGCATATCGTTTCTGTATGACTGAAAATAAAAGCCGGCAGAATGCGGACTGATAAAATTTTAATGTATGGATTAACTCTTCGCTGAAAGAAAAAACTTGTTCTTTTAGGAAAATTTTTGCAAAATCAGCCTGTTCCCGGAATTTCGTGAACGTAACCAGCAAGAAATCGTACAACAAATTCCCTTTGTTTCGGGAAAAGGTGACCGTATGTTCAAGATCAGCGATAAACCCGCTCATGAAACGTTCAATGATGCTGAGAATCAGTTCATCTTTCGATTTAAAGTACAGATAAAAGGCTCCTTTTGAAATGCCGCAGCGCTCCGTAATTTGCTGGACGGACGTGGCCTCAAAGCCGTTTTCCGCAAACAACTCAAGCGCCCGTTCCATGATCAATTCCCTTTTGGTCATATTTCCGCTCCTATTCATTTGACAATTGACCGGTTAGTCATTATTATAAGAGAGTTGTAAAGTAAAAGTCAATTTAGGCAGGTGTAGGAATGAAAGGTCTGGTAAATTTTGTATTACGAAACAAACTGGCCGTTTGGTTATTGACGATCATCGTTGCGGCTTCCGGCATTTACTCAGGGGCAAAAATGAAAATGGAAGCGATTCCCGACATATCCGTTCCTTATTTGATTGTCGTCGGGGTTTATCCGGGGGCCACTCCGGAACAAGTGATGGATGAAGTATCCATCCCGATTGAAAAAGCGGTCGAAGGCTTGGAAGATGTCAAAGCCGTTTACTCAAGTTCATCATCAGGTGTAGCGCAAGTCCATATTGAGTACGATTACGGCGTTGACATGGATGAAAAAAGGAGAAAACTGGAATCCGCCATCGATCAAGTCCCATTGCCTGAAGAAGTGCACCAGCCGGAAATCTTGACGATGAGCATGAACATGGTTCCGGTGGCCGTCCTTTCCGTCAGCAGCACGGAAGAGGACATTATTGAACTGACATCCACTGTGGAAAACGAATTGCTGCCAAAAATCGAAAAAATTGACGGCGTCGCTTCCGTCGCCATCACAGGGCAGCACATCCAAGAAGTTGAATTTGTTTTCAACCAGGAAAAACTGGCTTCCCTCGGATTGAAAGAGGACGATGTCAAAAAGCTGATCCAAGGAAGCGACATGGCTTTATCTTTAGGTCTGTATGAATTTACGGACAGCGAAGAAGCCGTGTCCATTGACGGAGACATCAAAACAGTAGACCAATTAAAGGAAGTGCTTATTCCCGTAACACCTTCCGCGGAAAATCCGGTTCCGTTCGTCAGACTGGGAGACATTGCGGAAATCAAACTGGTGGACAAAGTGCAGTCCATCTCCCGGACAAACGGCAAGGATGCCATCTCCATTCAAATTTTCAAAGGCCAGCAGGCCAATACGGTCCAAGTCGTGAATGCCGTAAAAGATTTGATGGAGAAAGAACAGAAGAACATCGACGGATTGGCCGTTGAATATTCTTTCGACCAGGCAAAACCGATCGAAGAGTCCGTATACTCGATGGTCGAAAAAGCATTGTTCGGCGGACTGTTTGCCGCAATCATTATCTTTTTGTTCTTGAAAAACTTCCGGTCAACGATTATATCCGTCATTTCCATACCGGTTTCCATCTTGACGGCACTGGTGATTTTATACTGGCTCGACCTTACCTTGAATATTATTACGTTGGGCGCGATCACGGTGGCCATCGGCCGGGTCATCGACGACTCGATTGTCGTTGTGGAAAATATTTACCGCCGATTGTATTTAAAAGGCGAAGAATTGCGCGGCCGGGCGTTAATCCGTGAAGCGACGATCGAAATGTTCAGGCCGATTCTTGCTTCAACATTAGTGACCGTGGCCGTGTTTGCACCCTTGATTTTCACCGGCGGCATGGTCGGAGAACTGTTTATGCCGTTCGCGTTAACGATGTCTCTCGCCTTGGGTGCATCATTGCTGGTGGCCATTTCCATAGTGCCAACCTTGTCCCATTCCTTGTACTTCAAACGGCTTTACGAAGAGGGAGAAGACAAGGTTTACAAACCGCCGGGCAAACTGGCCCTTTGGTACAAAAAAGTTTTGGAAAAAGCCTTGAACCATAAAATCATCACTTCGGTCATTGCCGTTGTTTTATTGGCCGGTTCACTCGCCCTTGTTCCCTTAATCGGGTTCAGTTTCCTCGGTTCATCAGAGGAAAAAATGATGTTCGTGACATATACGCCGAAAGCCGGGGAACTGCGGGAAGAAACTGCCACCTATGTGGCCGAAGCGGAAAAAGAATTGTTGAAGCGGGATGATCTCGAAATCCTGCAGTTGTCCATCAATGATCCCGAATATGCGGATGCCATGTCTTTGATGATGTCGGGAGGCAGAAACGGAGCATTGTTGTTCTTGACTTTTGACCCGGATACGGAAGACTTCCCGAAAGTGAAAAAAGAAGTGGAGGAATTCTTGCAAGGTTTGGGCCATCCGGGTGAATGGAAGTCACAGGATTTCCATACGACCGGAATCGCCTCCAATGAACTGAGCTATACATTGTACAGCGAAAACTTGAACGACTTGATTGCCGCGGTAAAAGATGTGGAAAAAGCGCTGGCCGAAGTGGAACACGTCGAGGACATTACATCTGATGCGGAAGACCCGTACGTGGAAAACGTCTTTAAAGTGTCGCAGCAGCATCTTCTCCAATACGGGCTGACAACGGCACAAATCGTGATGGCTCTCACCGATTCCGGAGCAAAAGAAGTGTTAACGACATTGGAAAAAGACGGCAAAGACATTGAAGTCGTCATTAAACGGGAAGCAAAGCAGGTGCCAAAATCAGTCGACGATTTGCTTGCGACGGAAATTCCCACGCCGATGGGCCGGAATGTTCCGTTGTCCGAGTTGGTGACGCTGGAAAAAGGTTCCACTTTGAACACGCTGAACCGTTCGGAAGGAAAATATTATGCGACGGTATCAGGAACGATCACCACGAAAGATATTTCAGCGGCCACATCTGAAGCGGACAAAAAGATTGACGAATTGGATCTGCCGAAAAGCGTAAAAGTCGGCATCTCCGGCGTTGCCGCAGACATGAAAGAAACCTTTACGCAGCTTGGAGTGGCGATGATTGCCGCGGTGGCGATCGTTTACTTCATTCTTGTCGTCACTTTTGGTGAAGGACTGGCGCCGTTTGTCATTCTCTTCTCATTGCCGTTTACGGCCATCGGCTCCTTCCTGGGCTTGCTGATTACCGGCCACACGATTTCGGTTCAGGTCATGATGGGGCTGCTCATGTTAATCGGTATTGTCGTCACGAACGCCATTGTGCTCGTCGACCGGATCGTCCGCATGGAGCGCGAACGCGGCATGCCGATGCGCGAAGCCATCCTCGAAGCAGGCGCCACCCGTTTGCGGCCAATTTTAATGACAGCTATTGCCACGATGGGCGCGATGCTGCCACTCGCAACCGGACTCGGAGGCGGAGGCGGTCTCATGTCGGAAGACCTTGCCGTCACAGTAATCGGCGGTCTGTTCAGTTCAACATTGTTGACCCTTGTCATCGTGCCGATCGTGTACGAGTGGCTCTCCAAATTGCTAAGAAAAAATCGCCGGTTAATTGTGGAAGATTAACGGCGGAAGGTGTCCCGGGCAACCGGGACACCTTTTTTCTTGCAAAATCTTCGAAGAGGCAGCCTTTGAACAATTTTGAAAAAGCAGATCCCACATAATGAAACTTTTTCCGCAATAAACCGTAAAGATTCAGTGAATAGATTTCAATTTCAGGGGAGGGGCGTAAATGGACATCGAATTACTCATATTGGCCTTAAGCATCGCCGCTGCCGGATATTTTATCGGCGACGGTCTGAAGAATTTCAAAAATCCTAATGCGAAAAGCCTGCTTGATTCACTGGAAGATTTTGACGGTCCCGATTTAATCAGCGAAAAAGATGTTCATGACTTTATCGGGATTTCAAAAGAAGATGCCGGGGCATTAATCCGTGAGCATCCCGATATTCCCCACATCACCATTAACGGCAAAGTCTATTATCCAAAAGCAAAATTGCGCCAATGGCTGAAAGATTTGGGGGCATGAATTTTAGTGAGCCGCCGCCAACGAGGTTGTCCAGATGGACAGCCTTTCTTTGTTTCCGCAAAATTGTGAGGAGAAATTCGCGACTACGTGGCAGGAGGCTTGAAACTAATCGACACTGAAACGGGGGTGCCGCAGAGGGAGATGTTCTTTTTCAGGGAACGCGTTTTTGGCTTCACCTCGCCCTCTTAAGAAAAGTTTTATGGGGACAGCGAACTTATCTGCATGTCTGCCTGATGGAGCGGCAAATGAGAATAATAAAACACGGGTTGACACTTCTTTTGTGCTTAATAACCCCATATGGGGGACAGCGAAAGGCAGGTTGAGGCCTCGTTTGTCCCCATGAGCCCCTTCGCCGGAACCAGTAGCCGACCAGGTAAAATTATCACTCGGTCCTCCCCACAACACATCTTTTTTAACATTCCACAATCCACGTTTCTCCTAACAGCGGATGACAGATGAACGGCAGAAATTGTCCTGAAACCGTCCGCCGACCGGTTTCGTTACAGGAAAAACACCGACCACTTTACAATCCGGGGAAAATAAGGTAAATATATTTAATATTCTTAATTTTAATACAATAAATGGAGGTACCGTCATGACTTTGTTGGCAGGAATCATACAAATCGGCATCCTTTATATCTTCTATCTCGCCGGAAGCAAACTCACCGAACTGCTCCATTTGCCGATCCCGGGAAGTATCACCGGCATGCTGCTTTTATTAACGGCCCTTTCCTTGAAGCTGATGAAACCAAACTGGATTCAACACGGCGCCAAATTCCTGAACGCCATTTTGCCCTTGTTGCTGGTGCCTGCCACAATCGGCGTCATGAATTATCCCGGTTTGTTTTCCGGAAAAGGTCTATACATCTTCTTTACCGTCATTGCCAGCACGGCCATTACGATCATTGTTGCAGGAAAAATCAGCCAATATGCCGAAAAAATCACTTCGAAAAAGAAGGTGGAAGACGAATGTATGAAACACTTATCACATTAATCATTATCATCTCAACGATCATCGTTTATCTGGCCATGTATTTGTTGTACCGCCGTTTCCCGCTGCCCCTTTTTCTGCCCATTTTAACGACGACGGTATTGATCATCGCCTTCTTGCAGTTTGCCGGCATTGCTTATGAAGCATACATGACCGGCGGACAGTGGTTCAACCGATTGCTCGGTCCGGCCGTTGTCGCCTTTGCCTACCCGCTGTACCAGCAACGGAAAGTGATTCTAAAAAATTTGCAGCCGATTACCGCCGGCGTCCTCACCGGATTGGTTACCGGAATCGTCACGGTACTCCTCTTTGCCAAATGGCCGTTCGTCCCGGAACAAATGCTTTACAGCCTGATTCCAAAATCATTGACAACCCCCGTGGCGATAGAAGTGTCGGATGCAATCGGGGGAAGCCCTTCATTGACCGCGGCCTTTGTCATCATCGCGGGAATGACCGGCGCCATTTTCGGACCGTTCCTTTTCAAATGGTTTCGAATTGACAGCACATTGGGCGCGGGAATTGCCATGGGAAGCGCTTCGCATGCGATAGGAACATCCAAAGCGTTTGAGTACGGCCCTCTTGCCGGTTCACTCAGTTCTTTATCCATGACCTTATCGGCCATCATCGGACCGATTGTGTGCATTCTCCTGTTTTGATTCGGGCGGTCAGCAAGCGAAAGCTGACCGTTCTTTCGTGCCCCGGCATCTGGTAGTGAAAGGCCTTACAGAAAAAGGATGAGTCTTTCTTCCTTTTGACAGGTGTGACCCATCCTTTTTCACTTATTTACTCGTTAGCATTTTATTATTTCACAACTTCCTGTCCACGTACATTCCAAGTTAATGCAAACAAGATCGTGGAAATAATACAGCCTGCCACCATCATTGTAAACCCGGCGTTCCAACCGTAATTGTCGATTAAAATACCCATCAGAGCACTTGCAGCAACAGAACCGCCGAGGTATCCGAACAAGCCTGTTAAACCTGCTGCTGTACCGGCAGCTTTCTTCGGAACAGAGTCGAGTGCCTGCAATCCAATTAACATAACCGGTCCGTAAATCAAGAAGCCAATGGCAATGAGACAGATCATATCAATCGTCGGATTGCCGGGCGGGTTGAACCAGTAAACGAGAATGGCAATCGTAACTCCGATCATAAAGACGACACCTGCCGGACCGCGGCGGCCTCTAAACACCTTGTCGGAAACCCATCCGCACAGAAGTGTTCCCGGAATTCCTGCCCACTCGTAAAGGAAATAGGCCCAACCAGATTGAGTCATGTCAAAGCCTTTTTCTTGGCTTAAGAAGGTCGGAGCCCAGTCAGATACTCCGTAACGCACTACATAAACAAAGATATTTGCAAATGCGATAATCCAAACCCATTTGTTGTTTAATACATATTTGAAAAGAATTTCTTTGACCGTTAATTCTCTTTCAAATGTTTTCTTTTCTTTTGTCGGATAGTCATCGCGCCAAACTTCGATGGGCGGAAGTCCGCATGATTGCGGAGTATCTCTCATGAGTAAGTATGCAACTACAGCGACCAAGATAGCAACAAGCGCAGGCAAAATAAATACCCCGCCATAGTCTCCTACACCAAATCCGATGGCCGCAAACATGCCGGCACCTGCAACTGCAAGAGGAGCCATTAATCCGCCACCAACGTTATGAGCACAGTTCCAAATGGAAGTGGCTGTGCCCCGCTCGCTGACACTAAACCAGTGGACGAGAATACGCCCGGAAGGCGGCCAGCCCATACCTTGGAACCAACCGTTCAGGAAAAGCATCACAAACATAATCGTTACAGTTGAAGTAAATACGGGAAAAATCCCCATAAGTATACAGATAATGGCGGATAGAGTAAGTCCCAAAGGTAGGAATATTCTGGCATTACTTCGGTCAGAAATCCATGCTGAAACGAACTTACTGATTCCGTATGAAACAGAAATGGCGGATAAAGCAAACCCGAGTTCGGTCATGCTGAATCCTTGTTCTGACAGATAAGGCATGGCGATGGCGAACACCTTACGTGTCAGGTAATACGCCGCATAGCCCAAGAAAATACCCATAAAGACTTGGATTCTGAGCCTCTTATATGTCGCGTCAACTTGATCAGCAGGCAGAGGCTCAATATGCGGAGCGGGACTTAGAAATTTAAACATAATTTACCTCCTATGTATTTTTTTACCGGCAGAAAGGACAGAAAAAATATGGAGAAAATTCATGGAAATTAAACAGTTATTGTCTAATTTTCAAGTCCGTTCCAAGTGTACTTCTCCATATTTTTCCTATATCGGCCTGCCAAATAAGAGAATACTATTTCTTGAAAGCGTTGTCAATATATTGATATACCTTTTTCGAGTTGTCGAAAAATGTTCAAGAAATTCACCAAAGCCGCGTGAGCATTATTATTCTTCGTTTTGCATGTTTAGTCACAAAGAATTGAATCTATCTGGAAAATAATCTTTCAGTAAAAAGATTTGTAAATATAATTGCGATGCATTTAGCGTATAAAAATAAAAATGGGAAATTTTAATTTAAAAGAAAAAGAAATTCCGCCGGAAAATTTCGCACAGGCGGAACGAAAAAATTCATAATTCCTTTTTTATTCGCTTTTCAAAAATCTTTATGGGTTTTTCCAATTCTCTTTGCAAATCGTTTTGTTGATATGAATCGTTTCGATCATTTCATGATGTTTTTACCTTGCTGTTTGGGGCGGATCATCTCATCGAGATTCCGATAACGGAGTTTGGCCATGGCGTCTGCTCCAGTGAGAAACCGCAAGACTATATCGTCTCTTGTATAGTTTTCAATCTCTTCCTGGTTTCTTCTAGAATATTCCCCTAGCACCACTTCGCTGGAATGCCGGTCAAAAAGGGTTTGCTGTTTGTTGGCGAATGGTTGTGACTGACATTAAAGTATTGGTGGGCGGAACGGCCATCTACTGTGTTGAGATGCCTGTACGGACACATAAATGTCCGTGTGGTGGTGCAGGCCATTTTCACTTTTGCCGATCCCATAGATTGGGCTTTAGATGGAGTACGGAGGATGGTTCAGGCCGTTTGGATGAGTACGACCGGAAAAAAGCAAGAAGTTGACTGGCGGGAGAGATGGTGGCTAAACAGGGACTGTCAAATGTTTGAGGAATTATGTACGGCATATCAATGGAAAGAGGGCAGGTGGTTTGAACAAGCCGAACAAAAAGGCGCTGAACATAACCGCAAAACAATGGAAGGGGTACCGTTTAAATCTTTTGTTGGTAAGAGTTGGTATTCCAGAATTTATAAAGAATACAGAAACACTCAAAGTTGGTAAATGGAAATTTTAAACAGTTACGTATATGGATACTCGAATGGGTTTTTAGAAGGGATTCACAATCACACGAAGGTTATGAAACGAAAGCATTTGGATTTAGGAATTTTAAACGAGCGAGGGCACGAATATTGTTAACATACCAGTATTAAAGAAATTGGAGTGTACGTGGGGTGAAAGGATATTTCCTTTTTTGACCACAACATGGGACAAAAAACCCCAAGAATTTGACCATATCAAAATATCAATGAAAT
>CALKIU010000065.1 GCA_937995745.1 uncultured Bacillaceae bacterium
TATGGATCCTCTTATGGCATTGGTTGTGGGAGGGCTGCTTGCTTACGGAATCGTCCGGAAAGTGGGTCAAGCAAAGAGAAAGAGCCAAAAGGAAAAAGATTAATAAGCTGTCTGCGGCGGGCATTGTGGAAACCTTTTTATATGCCGCGGAGTCGATTTCTTTGGGCCTTGTATGGCCTCTTTTTTTATTCCCGGAATAGAAACGTCTGAAAAAAGGGCAACTGTTCCGCGGAGGGTGAGAGAACGAATGGTTGATTTTTTATCGTATATATCTATAAAACAAATAATTCATATTTGACATATCGGAATTAATTTAATACGATAGGTATACTGGTAAAACCTTTTTTTGACATTAGGAGGAATACGATGGATACTTTTCTGATCATCATCAATATCGCAGTTTTACTATTGCTTATGTCCGGATTGTATATGATGCAGAAAAAGCGCGTCTCGTTTTCCAAGCGGGTTTTTACTGCCTTGGGATTGGGGATTGTCTTCGGGATTGCGATCCATTTACTGTACGGGACGGATTCCGCGGTAACAACCACAACCATAGACTGGTTTAACATTGTCGGTACAGGTTATGTGAAATTGTTGCAAATGATTGTCATGCCGCTTGTTTTTATATCTATTATCGGAGCTTTTACCAAATTGAAGATAACCAAGAATATCGGCAAAATCAGCCTTCTCGTCATCGCCATATTAATAGGGACAACGGCTGTTTCGGCCGTCATCGCTATTTGCACAACACTGGGTTTTGACTTGCAAGGCATAGAACTGGAAGCAGGCGAAGCTGAAAAAGCGCGCAATGCCGTATTGGAGGAGCGGGCCGCCACCGTTGAAGGCATGACAGTACCCCAACAAATACTGGAAATGTTTCCGGCCAACCCGTTTCTTGATTTGACGGGGGCACGGGCCACATCCACTTTGGGAGTTGTCATATTTGCCGCTTTTATTGGCGTGGCTTATCTCGGGATAAAGCGCAAGGAACCGGAACATGCTGAAACTTTTGCAAAAATCGTCGATGCCGTCTATTCGGTCGTGATGCGCGTCGTCACACTGATTCTCCGGTTGACTCCTTACGGGGTTTTGGCTTTGATTACAAAAGTTGCGGCCACAAGCAATTTTACCGCGATCATGAAGTTGGGAACATTCGTCATTGCTTCTTATGTGGCGATCATTTTAATGTTTGTTGTGCACATGTTATTGATTTCCTTTGCCAAATTAAATCCGGTGCACTTCTTGAAAAAAGCCCTGCCGACATTAACTTTTGCTTTTACATCCCGTTCCAGCGCCGGCACGTTGCCCATGACGATTAAAACCCAGACAAAAGATTTGGGCGTCTCGGAGGGAATTGCCAATTTTGCCGGTTCGTTCGGGCTTACCATTGGACAAAACGGTTGCGCCGGCATTTATCCGGCCATGCTGGCTGTTATGGTTGCTCCGGCGGCGGGAATTGACCCGGTCAGCCCCTCATTTATTTTGATGCTTATTCTCGTAATAGCCATTAGTTCATTTGGTGTTGCCGGCGTCGGTGGAGGCGCCACGTTCGCCGCTTTGATAGTTTTATCGATCATGGATTTGCCGATCGCCATCGCCGGTCTGTTGATATCCGTTGAGCCTTTGATAGATATGGGCAGAACGGCGCTTAACGTCAGCGGTTCGATGACGGCCGGAATATTGACGGGCAGAATCACCGGCGATTTGGATGTAAATGTTTATAAAAGGCCGGAAATTGTTGAAGCGTGATTTTGTCAAGTCTGCGGGTGCTTCGGCTCTTTTAAAAGCGTTGAAGCGCTCTTGCATGTAAATGACAGGAGCGGAGTCTGCTAATAAGAAAGGCGGATTTGGGGAAATGTTTTCCCAAATCCGCTTTTTTCCGATTTTATTGGTAAATGTTGCCGCCTTTTTCCTTGAATTCGCGCGCTTTTTCTTTCATTCCTTTTTCAATGGCTTCCGCATCCGTCAGATTGTGTTTTTTGGCATAATTGCGGATATCTTGCGAGATTCTCATGCTGCAAAACTTCGGTCCGCACATGGAGCAGAAATGGGCCGTTTTGGCGCTTTCCTGTGGAAGGGTTTCGTCATGATATTCTTGGGCCCGCTCCGGATCAAGGGAGAGATTGAATTGATCTCTCCATCTGAATTCAAAGCGCGCTTTTGAAAGGGCGTCGTCTCTTTTTTGCGCATCAGGATGCCCTTTCGCCAAATCGGCTGCATGGGCGGCGATTTTATAGGCGATGACGCCTTCCCGCACATCGTCTTTATTCGGCAAGCCCAAATGCTCTTTCGGTGTGACATAGCAGAGCATGGAAGTTCCGTACCAGCCGATGAGCGCCGCTCCGATGGCCGATGTGATATGGTCGTAGCCGGGCGCTATATCGGTTGTCACCGGTCCAAGGGTGTAGAATGGAGCGCCGTGGCAGATTTCGATTTGTCTGTCCACATTTTCTTTAATCAAATGCAACGGCACATGGCCGGGGCCTTCCACCATCACTTGCACATCGTATTCCCAGGCGATTTTAGTCAATTCGCCCAACGTTTCAAGTTCGGCAAATTGTGCTTCGTCATTGGCGTCGGCGATTGAACCCGGTCTTAGTCCGTCTCCCAGTGAAATGGCGATATCATAAGTTTTCAGAATTTCGCAGATCTCTTCAAAATGCGTATATAAGAAGTTTTCTTCATGATGATAGAGGCACCATTGGGCCATGATGGAACCGCCGCGCGAAACGATTCCCGTCAGGCGGTTTGCGGTCAAAGGAATATATCTTAAGAGAACGCCGGCGTGAATGGTAAAGTAGTCGACGCCTTGTTCGGCTTGTTCGATTAATGTATCGCGGTAGATTTCCCATGTGAGATCTTCGGCGACTCCGTTTACTTTTTCAAGAGCTTGATAGATGGGCACCGTGCCAACGGGAACGGCCGAATTGCGGATGATCCACTCCCGGATGGTATGAATATTTTTGCCTGTCGACAGATCCATCACCGTATCGGCTCCCCACCGCGTCGCCCAAATCATTTTTTCCACTTCTTCCTCAATAGATGAGGAGACCGCCGAGTTTCCGATGTTGGCATTTACTTTTACATGGAAGTTGCGGCCGATGATCATGGGTTCCAATTCCGGGTGATTGATATTGGCGGGAATAATGGCCCGTCCGGCTGCCACTTCTTGACGGACAAATTCAGGGTCGACATTTTCCCTGATGGCCACAAATTCCATTTCCGGTGTGATGATTCCTTTCCTCGCATAATGGAGTTGGGTGACATTTCTTCCCGGTTTTGCCCGCAACGGTTTGCGTTTCAAACCGGGGAACGCCGGCTTGGCCCGTGGGTCATTTTCAACCCGGAAACCGTTGTCTTCCGGTCTTATTTTCCTTCCTTCATACTCTTCGGTGTCATTCCGCTCCCGGATCCAGGCATCCCTAATCGGCGGCAAACCTTTTGTAATGTCAACTTGATAGTTTTCATCCGTGTAAGGTCCGCTCGTATCATAGACCCGGAGAGGAGGGTTTTCTTCATTCCCGAAAGTTCCCGTTGTCGGGCTCAATTGAATCTCCCGCATGGGAACTTTGATATCGGGTCTTGAACCCTGCACATATACTTTTTTGCTGTTCGGAAAATTTGACAGAATAGAAAGATTATTCGGATTAAAAAAAACGGTGGACATAGAAAAATCTCTCCCTTTCATCAATGATTAGGGGCGAGATCTGGGCAAACATGGAGAGAGGATTTGAAATGAATTCACAGAACTTGCATGAATGCAAAAGTTCCTTGAAAAATATCATTTAAAACTTCCCCACGCTGGCATGATCCAGATCAGGTCCAAAGGGTTCAGAAACTTTAGCGCGTTTCTGTCTCAGCCCAAGCTATTGGACACCCCTAGTTTTATATTCTTTGATAAGTATACAAAAGTTTACAGGGAAGTAAAGGGAAAAACGAAAAATAATAACAAAGTACTATATGGCGTCGGGATGTGATGTCCGGCAAAGACGGGCGCGTAATGAATGCCGGTCCGGCAGGCCGTGCCGGCTTTGTTTTTGCATGCAGCGGCAAATTGAATTTTTGCCCTTTTTTTGTACGGCTCTTATAATTTTGGTAATGGAATATATTGAAAGTCTTGCAGATTTCAAGTTTGATTTCACCATCATTCTCGTTTGCAAACAGACAGCTTTCAGAGGGGGTGATTCCGCTGTCTGGAAATGAAAGAACAAAGCCGGTGATTTACATTAGAAGCAGCATTCCTGAAGAATACCGGCAAAAAATGAAGGAATTAAACGTGGAATTAATCGTTGAGCCGTGGAAATACGGAGAACCGGAGCCGGAACCGGTTGCGGATATCTCCCGTTGCAATGTTGTTTTGACGTCAGGGATTCGCGATTCTTTAACCATTCTGGATAAAGCCCCGAACATTGAATGGGTGCACTCTTTCAGCGTCGGAGTGGAAAAATTGCTTGAAAACGAACGGGTAAGGAAGAGGGGCATTATTATAACGAATTCCCGCGGATGCACGTCCGTTCCGATCGCCGAACATACAATTGCTTTGATTGCCGCCATGGCAAGGGGAATTGACAAGATTATCCGCAACCAAATTGACAAAGTGTGGGGAAAAATACCGGTTATCGATTTGGAGGACGCGATCGTCGGCATTATCGGCTACGGGGATATCGGCCGTGAAATCGCCAAACGATGCAAGGCGCTGGGAATAAAAGTATACGGCGTTCGGCGCCATCCTGATAAAAGCAGGGGAACGGATGAACCGGCCGATGCGGTGTTCGGTTTGGATGAAGTGGATTTTGTTTTGCGGCAGGCTGATTTTCTTGTGCTTTCTTTGCCGCTGACAAAAGAGACATATCATTTTTTGGATGAGAAAAAAATTGCCCGTATGAAAAAAGGCAGCCGCTTAATCAACGTCGGCAGGGGAAACACGGTTGTAGAAAAAGATTTGCTTGCCGCCTTGGAAAACGGACATTTGGGAGGAGCGGCCCTCGATGTGTTTGAAACAGAGCCCCTTCCCCAAAACCACCCTTTTTGGACGATGGAAAATGTGATTGTTTCTCCCCATCATGCTTACTGGTCTCCTAAAAATAAGAGGCGGAATCTGGAACTCTTTTTGCGCAACCTCCTCCACTTTATGGAAGGAAAACCGCTTATAAATGTCGTTGATAAAGAACTGGGTTATTAAGAGGCTTGGTCCGCCTGAGAAGTTTTTGAAGTTTGGCGGGAATGGACCGCCGGGATGAGATTTTTTACAGATATAAGAAATTTTTTAAATTTGTTAGTCCCTTTACTTTTTCTAACATTCGTATTATGATCTTAACAAACAGAATATAGTTTCTACTAGGGGTGCCTGAAAAGGCTGAGAGAA
>CALKIU010000066.1 GCA_937995745.1 uncultured Bacillaceae bacterium
GTTTTTTCCTATTTTATCATTTCACAAATGCGAATGCACGTTCTGCATTAATATCAAGCTATAAAATTGGGGATTTTGGCCTCTTTCAGAAATTTGTCGATTTTATGATATAATAAAAGAGGAAAGTGTTTAGAAAGGGGATTTATTTTGGCACATCATACAAATCAATTTGATCCGGGTGAGAAGGTAGCCATTAAGGAAACTGGAGAAGTTGTCACGATATCAAAATACAAATATATCAAAAACATGAAAAGATATTCCTATACTGTCAAAGAGCATCCCAAAACATTCTTTTTCGAAGAAGAACTGGAGAAAATATAAGCCTTTTTCTCCGGCTTAGTCTCCTTTTTCATAAAACCCGGGAATCCGTCTTAAGCCGGGATTTTTTTGTGCCGTTTTCCCCACCTGCCCGTCCATTAACGCATGCGAAGAAAGTTCCTTCCCCGGAAAAGCCTCCACCGTGATTAATGATTGTTTCAACCAATCTGCAAAAACAACTGCCGCAAAGAAAAAGCGCTCCCGCAAACAAAAGCATCCGCCCATTAAACAGAAACATCATTGCGGTTAACCCGTTTATGCACACATTTTACAAAAACTTTGAAAAAAACACAAAATTAGGTAAAATTAATGTACACATGAATTCAATTTCTTGACAAAGGGGAAAGGAACAGTGAACATTTACAGGCTGACGGCATTTGAAAAAAACGGGGAAAAAATTCTCGATGAATCTTTTGAAGCGGCAGATGAAGCCGAAGCAAAAGAAATAGGGGAAAAAATTCTCAAGGAAAAAGGCGCGCTGGAAAAAACGCACCGCTGCGTCACATCGAAAGGACAGCTGCTTTTGTTTCATCCGTGAAAGGTAAGAGTCAGTCTCTCTTTCGCGTTCTTGATCACAAAAAAGAGACTGACTCCCGCCATCATTCCCCTTTGAACACCGGATTTCTCTTTTCGAGAAACGCGGCGATGCCCTCGGCATGATCTTTTGTGGCCCTCATGGCCAATTGGCCATATTTTTCTAATTCCAGCGTTTTAAGAAGTTCCGTACGATTTTTCTCTGCCAAAATTTTCTTTGTCCTGATCATCGCTTTGATCGGCTTTTGCAGCCATTCTTGTATTTTCGCCTCGACGGCCTCCTCCAAATTATCGGCCACCTCATGGATGAGTTCTTTCTTTAATGCTTCTTCCGCACTCAAAATGTTTCCTTCCCAAATTAAATGCTTGGCTTTATCCTCGCCGATTCTCTTTTCCAAAAAGAAGTGGCCGCCGCCATCAGGAATTAAACCGATTCCGATAAAATTCATGGCAAATTTGCTGTCCCGGTGAGCAATCACATAATCCGTCGCCAAAGCGAGACTGAAGCCGAGGCCGGCCGCCGGACCCGAGACGGCGCTGATTGTCAATGCCGACATGCTGTATAAAGTCACTACTATGTCAGCGATTTGTTCCATAATATGTTCAAACTCAGCTTCTCCTCTTTGCCGTGCAAGCAAATCTTTTATATCTCCCCCGGCGGAAAATGCCCGTTCATTTCCCGTCAAAACAAGAATGTCAATCTCGTCCGAAAGGCTGATTTCCTTCAAACACATTGATAAATCTTTTATCATTTCAGGATTTAAAGCATTTAAACGCTCCGGACGGTTCAATCTTACAGTCGCCGTTCTCCCCCTTTGTGTGACCTGAATGGCATTCGTAGCAAAGCCCGTCATCATTGCTACTCCCCTCCCTTTAATTTCTTGCCACATACATTATATCGTCATTAGGGAGGAGAAATAAACTGTCTTTCTAACAATTCGAAATTTTTATATCGTTTCCGGACACGTTCCCTCTCCTCCGCAATCTCTTCCTTGACCGTCACCGTTCTTGCTTTTCCAACAATTTTCTGACTTGCTCCCTCAGCGCCCTTTTTAAAAATTTGCCAACGGACGTTTTGGGGATTTCATCAAGGAAAAGGATTTTATCCGGAAGCCACCATTTGGCAAACTGCGGACGCAAAAATTCCAGCAGTTCTTCTTCCGTTGCGGTGCCATTTTCTTTTAACACGACGCACGCGACCGGACGCTCTTGCCATTTTTCGTCGGGTACGGCAACAACCGCCGCTTCAAAAACCGCTTCATGGGCCATTAACGCATTTTCCAAATCAACGGAAGAAATCCATTCACCCCCGCTTTTAATCAAATCCTTTGTCCTGTCAACAATTTTTACATAACCTTCCTCATCGACGGTTGCCACATCCCCCGTGTACAGCCAGCCGTCTATGAAGCTTTCCGCCGTTCTTTCATCCCGGTAATATTCAGAAGCAATCCACGGCCCTCTTAAAACCAATTCCCCCATTTCCTTCCCATTCCAAGCCACCTCACCGTTTTCGCCGACCACCTTCATCTCCACCCCCGGCACCAAAAGACCTTGCTTGGCACGGATTTCCAATTGCTCTTCATAAGGAAGTCCGGATTGGTAGCTTTTCAATTTGGAAATCAACACAACCGGGCTAGTCTCCGTCATTCCGTATCCCTGAAAAAACGGAATTCCGTAATCCTGTTCAAAACGGCGGATCAATTCTTTCGGAACAGGCGCCCCGCCGCAAAGAATCCCCCGCAAACTGCTGACGTCATAGTTTCCCCTCTCCAATTCTTTTAAGACGCCGAGCCAGATTGTCGGGACAGCCGCACTGAACGTCACCCGTTCCTGTTCGATTAATTCCAAAAGAATTTTTGGCGTGAAATGCGGGCCCGGAAGCACGATTGTGGAACCGAACCACACTCCGGCAAAGGGAAACCCCCATGCATTGACATGAAACATGGGAACTACCGGCATGGCAACATCTTTTTCCGAAATGGCGGTCGTATCTGCCAGACCCAGGGCCAGACTGTGGAGGAAAATGCTGCGGTGAGTATAAACGACCCCTTTCGGATTTCCCGTTGTCGCTGATGTATAGCACATTCCGGCGGGCGCCTCTTCCGGCAAATCAGGATACTCGTATCCGGGGTCCCCGGATTCAATCAACTCTTCATAATGGTAAACAGGAGACAAACTTGTCTGCGGCAACGTATCATGATCGGTCATGATGACGAATGCTTTCACTTTGTCCAAGTCTTTCCGGCACTTTTCAAGCAAAGGAATCATGTCGGCATCCAAGAGAAGGACTTGATCTTCGGCGTGATTCACGATGTAGGAGATATGCTGGGGCGACAAGCGAATGTTTATTGTGTGAAGAACTGCTCCGCTGCAGGGGATCGCAAAATAGGCTTCCAAATGGCGGTGGTGATTCCATGCCAATGTGCCGACTTTGTCCCCCCTTCGGACGCCCAATTTTTCCAAACTGCCGGCCAGCCTGCGAGTTCTTTCGGCAATTTCTTTGTAAGTGAGCCGTGTTATCCCACCGTCGGTCCGGGAAACCACTTCCTTTTTCGGAAAAAATTTTTCCGCCCGTTCAATCATTTGCGGCATTGTTAACGGTGTGCCCATCATCATGGTTTACGCTCTCCCCCCTGAAAATAATAAATTTCTAATCATTTTTTCTGCAAAAGTCAAAAAACGTCATCGGCGGTCATCATTCCGTGACATATAAATAAAAAATTCTCTATTTGGAATAAAATTCCTTCTAAAACATGACAAAATTTGGTATTTTTTTAAAAACAAAAAATTCCCATCGGCAAGGTTGATGGGAATCTTCTTAATGAATATTGAGATTGACAGCAACAGTTAATGAATCCTCAACGACAGTTTGTTTAAATAGCGGCTGAGCGTGGGTATTCCTGCGTTTAACATAATGCGTGCAAACATCTCTTTTTTGTACTCTTTTTTCCAAATTCCGCCAGCAATGATGTTAACATTTGTATTTTCATATGCCCGCGGAAACATCGGCGTCGTCGGACCGACTATAATAATTTCCCGCGCATCACGGCATATATGCAACAATTCATCAATGGTATCATTCACAAAAGTTGTCCCTGTAATGTAAACGATATCGCACAAGGGGAGAAGCAGCGGCTGGGTTTCCGGCGGCAGTACATTTCCGTTCAAGCCGTTGTCATAAACGAGCACTTTTCTTGCTTTATCTTCCATTTGACTGACCAAGCTGGGGATGTATCCGATGAATCCGACCGTATCGCTGGAACGGACCTTAACCGCTTTTGATGCGTCAACCGGATTGGCGCCCGATAGATCGACCAATCCCGCGCATGCATTTATCGCGGCAAGCCCCAATGTTTTTCGCAAAGGATGTTCCTTCGGATTCACCGCCCATTTTGCCATTTCCAAAGCAGGCATTCCCTTTAATTCTTCTGGACTGAAGACCACCTCATGAAGGTCCTCCATTTCTTCATGCAAAATGAGGCATGTTCCGATGTTCCCGTTATCTAATGATACAGCAGCAACGGTTAAGCCGATCACAACTTCGTCAATGCGCCGTTCCCGCAAAATTGGTTCCGCTTCCTTAAAAACTCTATCTATCAGCACTTTGTCATCACTCCATTTATATACAGCCTGCTACATCCGATCCCATGAAACCGGTATCAAAACAAGGGTCAGGTCTTCGCATATTGTTCATGGAATGCATCCGTTGCTGAAAGCGATTTCCCCGCCGGTAGCTGTTTTTCAATCAGCAATCAGAAGTAAACCCTTTTGTCGTTTCATTCCGAAAAAGGTTTCCGTATTCAAGAAAGGTGCGCGGCGGCAGCCGATGAACAGGGGGAAAGGATGATCTTTTAATACAAGTACCCTTCGAGCTTTTGAGTTTATATCCTTCCAAAACAAATGATCCGCGAACAAAAACAGACGGACTGAATTTCTGCCCTCGTTGCCAGTTGTTAAAGTTCTCACAAGAACCAGGATAAGGAAAAACACCCCGGCTTTAAAGCTGCGGGCATCCTGCCTGTGTACTGCATTGAATATGCTGGAAATAATTCCGTTTGAAAAACGGCGCATTGGCCGCTTTGTATGTTTCCTCCCAAACCGGATTTGTCATCTGTCACCCGTATTTAACCCTATTATTTTAGGTTATCCTCTCTTCATAATAATACATTTATTTTCGTAAGATCAGCAAAAAATAAAAAAATCTTAAAAATTCATTAAAGGGATTGCTTGTTTCCTGTCCGGTTTCAGCCCGAATTCCCTGGCGGAAAAACGCCGGCCGCTGCACGAAATAAAAAAAGGCGAACCGAAAAGGGCATCCTTCTTGGTTCAGCCTGATGGAAACAAATTTTCCCGTCATTCCCGGGTTAGAACGGTCCGACAAACCACGTACAGGGCCATCCGCGGAAATCATCGTGATTCAGGAAATGTTTTGTCAAGAAGCCGCAGCTTTTTCTCCGTATAGTCCCGGAAGCTTTCCAAATAACTTTTCGGGTCTTTTGGATTGGCCAGACGGGTTATTTTGCCGGAAAAGCCGTCGACAAATTTGCTGGCGGCTCCGCAGCCAAGTCCGATGATCGTTTGTTTTTCCTCCATGATAATGATGTTGTACAAACATTCTTTCCCGGGGAGACAGTATCCGATATTTTCTAAATTGCCGAGTATATTTTTTTGCCGGTACAAATAGTAAGGATGGTATCCGTGATCCTTTGTCCATTTTTGCGCCAATTCCATCATTTTTTCCGCCTCTTCATGCGAAGCGACCGGATACTTTTCCCGGTTTTTCGTCATTTCTGACGCCCTCTTAAATGACAAAGTATGAATAGTGAGCGATTCCGGCATCAATTCTTCCGTTTTTTGCAGCGAGTGGGCAAATTCATTCACTCCTTCTCCCGGAAGGCCGATGATTAAATCCATATTGATGTTATCCATTCCCATTTTCCGGGCCAGACAAAACTTCTCTATCGTTTCCTCAACCGTATGGTGGCGGCCGATCGCTTTCAACGTTTCTTGCAAATAGGATTGGGGGTTAATGCTGATCCGGTCGACTTTCCATTTCTTTAACACCTGCAATTTTTCCGCCGTAATGGTATCCGGACGGCCGGCTTCCACCGTGATTTCCCGGATATTTTCCGCATTGGGAAATGTCCGGTGCATTTCCGCAAAAATCCTGTCCATATCCTCCGCTGGGATGCTTGTTGGCGTGCCCCCGCCAAAATAGACAGTCGTAATGTTAATTTGTCTTTCTTTAAGCCATTCGCCGACTTTTCTGATTTCATATAAAAGGCCGGCCAAAAAAGGCGCCACAGAGTCTCTGTAAGCGTGAATGGCATAAGCAGGAAAAGTGCAATAAGCGCATCTTGTCGGACAATAAGGAATCCCGATATAAATACTCACTTCTTTATGCAATTGGTATAAATCCGGAAGAGCGGCCAGCTGGCGGTCAATGATCTCTTGCATGAGCGCAATTTTTTCTCCGGCAAGCAAATAATCTTCTTGCAAAATGCGGCGGGCCTCAGCCGGAGAGCCGCTTTCGAGCAGAAGCTTGTGCAGCAATTTGACCGGACGGATCCCCAACAGAATTCCCCATTTGTGAATGGTTCCGGTGAATTTTTGCAAAACGGTTAAATAGGCATGAGATACCGCTCTTTTTACGGACTTAAACTGTTCTTTTTGATCTGCGCGGGTTGGGAAAGGCTTTTCACAGAAGGACGAATAAGTTTTCCCCTTTTTATCATCAAGAACGGCCCTTACTTTTATCTTCCTTGAAACCGCAAGTTCAAAATCGACCACCATGTCGGCTGCAGGATGATCGGCAAAAACAATGTCCACATCATCAAAAAATATGTTTCCTATCAACCGGAGCTGCTGCCTGAATCGTTCATCCAAACCGTTAATTTGAATTTCCATCGCATTCACCTTTATTGACAAACTCCCATAAGTGTACAAAGAAAGCGGGCAGTCGTCAATACAAATATTTTTTGCTTTCATCAAACTTGTAAATAAAAAAAAGGCAGAACCTGCCTTTGTCGCCTACTTTATAATATTCATTCTTTTCAGAAAATCAAGCGGCTGTTGTTTGCGGAAATGTTCTTTTATTAAAAAGGCAACGCCTTGCTGGACATTGGACCGGGTAATCCAGTCCGCTCTTTTTTTCACTTCCGGGGGAGAATTGCCCATGGCGACGCCCAAACCGGCCATTTCAATCATTTCAATGTCGTCATAAGAATCGCCGATGGCGACCATTTCCTTGCGGCTGATTCCCAACAATCTTCCCGTTTTTATCAATCCCGTTGCTTTTGAAACACCTTTTAAAACAATATGGAGTTTGTTTGGCGGCAAAGGGACGGCATTGACTTCCGGATACATCTTTTCGATGGCCCGGGTGACATCGTACAAATCCCCTTTTTCATTAAAAACCGCCTCAATCAACAGCGGCTCAACCGGTTCGCCGGCAAGCGCCTCACTGATTGTATCAACATATTGATGCGGATAGAAAAGGGGATCGCTCGGATTGAATACCACTTTTGCAAGCAGATTATCAAGAAACTTCGGTTTATTAACCAGGCAAAACCTTTCATGACAGACTTTGACCTGACACTTGACGCCTTCAAGAAGCTTGACAATATCCAAAGTGATATCTGCCGGAATCCTCTTTTCAAGAACAGGTTCATCGATGTTTTTGGCGATAAAAGCGCCGCCGTGAGTAATGAGCAATTCATCCAGTTTCAGAGCTTTGGCCACTTTCTTTGCCGACAGAAAATTCCGGGAAGTAACAAGGGTTACGTAAATTCCTTTTTCCTTGACATATTCAATCGCTTCTTTCGTGGCCCTGTGCAACTTTCCTTTCGGTTGGAGAAGCGTACCGTCAATATTGATGGCCAGCAACCTGTAAATCACACGTTCTGCCTCCAATTCTTGATGTCGTTCTTTATATAACATTTATGAACGAAAGGAAATGATTAGAACATGAAAGAAAAGCATGTCAAAGGGATGTCTTGTCATTTTTTCCGGCATTTCGGCACTGAAAAACCCGTTCACAAAACGATGAACGGGCTTCCTTGCGACTGTTTATTTTATCGGGCGGTACAGTTCTTCAATTGGTTTCATAATGATGCCGGTTACTTCCGCAAGCAGTTCTCTCATGCGCTCTTCGGCATTCAGCAGTTTCCTGATGACCTCATGCTGTTCGAGATTGGCTGCCATCTTTTGCACTTCCTCAATTTCTTCTTCCGTAATTTCTTGGCCGAGAATTTGCTTCTGTTGCAAGAATACCTCCATATCACGGAATTTTTCAAACGTTTTCCTGGCAATATCGTCTTTTTGAATGGCTTCATACACTTCTTTCAAGTGAATAAATTCTCCGCTCAGACGGATGGCTTCCTCCAACTCGTGCGCCCTTTTTTGCAAAATATCTTCCATTTAAAACATCTCCTTACAGGGGGATTTATAACTTCACTATAGCAGACTATGTAACCGAATAGAAGAAAGCAACAGAAATGTAAAAAAACGAATTGTTATGAAAATTCCTGGAATTGGGCGTTCATTCCTGGAGGCCGCCTTTGCACCTCACAAATCCCCCGCGGTTTATTAAAAAAAGATGACAAGCAATCCCTGAATGAATCCGATAAATCCCCCGAGCAAACCGCCCAGATAAGTAATCATTTTAAATTCCCTTCTCGTAATGAGCAGCACCATTTCTTCCAGCCTCTCCACTGAAAAAGATTCCACTTGTTCGCGGACCAAATCTTCAAGGCGAAGCTGTTCCAAAATAGCCACTGTTTTTTCGGAAAGCCAGAAAGTAATCATTCCGACCGCCTTCGGAGCCGCTTTTTCAATGATGTCATCTTTCCAGCCGTTAAAGATATGGGAAATTTTCATGGAAAGAAGGCGGTCGGTTCTTACCATTTTGGGCAAATACTTTTCAAACAGCGCTTCGATTTGTTCCCGGCCCAATTGCTCTTCAATCTTCCCCCATTGCCAATCGAGAATTTTTTCCCATTCTGTTTTTAACATGGAAGCAAGTAAATCGCGGGTGCCTTCGTTTCTTAAGAACTTTAATATCTCCTGTTGTATTTTCTCCGTCAAAGGGACATTGGCCAAAATTTTCTGCAGCATCATGCCAACCATCCCGGACCTTTGCCTGGCAAAATCGTCAATCATTGCGGCAATGATCTCTTTTCCTTCCGTTCCGGCGAAAAAATCCTCTGCCCTCTTTAAAATATAAGCGCTCAAACGGGGGATTTTCGCCTCCAATTTAACCTTGAACGGCTCAGAGAAAAAATCCCGGACGGGACGTTCCCGATTTGCATCAAGGAACACAAAAAATTCCTTTTTAAAAAAGGCAATAAATTTTTCATCCAGTTTCTCCTTTTCATGGGGCAAACCTGTTTCTTTCAACAAATCCCGGACCGTATTTTCACCGCTTAGCAGCCGATCTAATTCCTTTTGGACCATGAGGGTAATTTCCGCTTGAAATTCCTTATTTAAAATTTTTGCCCGGATCCGTTCTGCCGACAATAAATGATTGACCACCATGATTCCCATCTGCACGGCCAATTCTTCCCTTCTCCTCGGAATAAGCCCGGGCGTAAAGGGCACGCGCCACTTGCCAATATAGACAGGTTTATAGGGCCGAAACAACATTTTAATGGCCAAATGGTTCGTAAAAGCTCCGATGGCTGCACCGATCGCAACCATATATAAAATCATGAAAACAGTCTTCATCTTTCTCTACCTTCCGTGTTCTTTTTAGACACAAAACCTTTGCCGTTTCATACAATATTTCTGTCAGCATAAGCCCAAACAGAATGATTCCATAATACTTAAACAAACATATTATAACGGCATTCACATACAGGGGCAAATTCCACCGAAACGCCTCTGCCCGCAAATGTATCCCCCGCCGTTCCAGCATCCAAGTGTCACAAACAATGAGGAAGGACCGAGCTGCCAATCGCTCAGCGGAACTATTTTCAAGCACATATGTGGAGGGAAAAAACATGAAAAACCATTTCCCGGTCAAAATTTTTCCAAGTGATGATTTGCTTGTTTTTTATCCGGCCGTCCTGAATCCGCCGGAAAAAGTTTGCAAAGTGACTTTCGGTACGATGACCATTGAGGCCGAATGCCGGGCCCACCCGAAACAACAAAATATACTCGCAATCAGCTCCAAGGCCGCAGAAAAATTAATGTTGACCGGAACACCGCCTGTTTCTCTCCATCTGTTTTTCCACGATGACACATTGTATATCGGTCCATTGCTCGGCATTTTCACAGCCGGGTTTACCGATTCCCCCGTAAGGCCCATTGGTGCGAGAACCGTATTCTTTTCCCGGCTGCTCTCCGTGAAAAAAACGGTGGGCATCCATGCCTTTGTATTCGGAGAAAAACATATTAACTGGGAAAAAGGAACTATTGCCGGTTTGTTCTGTTTTGATGATTATTGGAAAGTCATGGAGGTTCCCTTTCCGAATGTGATTTATGACCGCCTGCCAAACCGCCATTATGAGAAAAAGGACACTTATATAGATGTAAAAAACCGCCTGCAAAAAGAGTACTTAATCCCTTGGTATAATCCGGGCTTTTTTAACAAGCTCGATGTCTTTGAACGGCTGACGAAACATCCCGAGGCAAAAGAATTTCTGCCGGACACAAGGCCGGCCGATTCCGTGCATCTCATCGACAGAATGCTTTCGGAATACGGACATGTATACTTGAAGCCCGTAAACGGAAGCGGAGGCGAAGGAATACATCAATTCATTTACGATCGTTCTGAAAACATGTATTACTGCCGTTACCAAGATAGAGGGGAAAATAGGCTGATAAGGTCCGCAAGCCTTGAAGGGTTATATTCACACATATTCGAAAGACGGCGCCCCGGCAAAATGCTTGTCCAACAAGGGATCAACTTGCTCCGCATCGGGCAAAGGCCGGTGGATTTCCGCATTCATACCAATAAGGATCACACGGGAAAATGGCAAGTATCGGCCATGGCCGCAAAAATCGCCCGCCGCGGAAGCGCCACGACTCATATCCGGCACGGTGGCTCCATCAAAACAATCAAGGAAATTTTTCAATCCAATCAAGAACAGGAAAAAATTGCGGCCAAACTGGCGGAAGCCTGCCTGACACTGAGTAAAGCGCTGGAAGAAGTCATGGACGGAATAATAGCTGAAATCGGATTTGATATCGGCATGGATCGCGACGGGAACGTCTGGCTTTTTGAAGCAAATTCAAAACCGGGACGCGCCATCTTTAAACATCCGGGGCTGAGGAAATTCGATATCTTGACGCGAAAACTTTCCCTTGCTTATTCCATTTATCTCACCGAACAATCCATCGCCCGCCCGGAAGAAATCTATTCTTGACCAAACTTGTTGCCAAAATGTTATAAACCAATAAAAAAAGAGGATGCCGAAATGCCAATTGCCCCGACTTTCCGGACATCCCCCGTGTCAATATAATTTTTAATATTCGGATTTTTCAAGACGTTCCTTTCTTTGGCAGTGATGTGAGCCGACCGCTTTTCATTTTTTAAAAACCGCTTTCTCTTATATAAAGAAATCTGCACTGCGACCGGGCTGGCAAAAAACCGCCAGAAACACCACATCCGTCCGGATGTTGGTGTTATCTGCTTTTAACAATCAAGTTCACGGCTTCTTGAATGGCTTCGTCAGTGTTTTTTCCTTCTTTATAAGCCTGATTGATACAAGTTTCCAAATTTTTGGCCACAATGTAGCCTATGGCCTTATCAATGGCGGAACGGACGGCGGTAAGCTGCGTCACCACATCTTTGCATTCGCTTCCTTCTTCCATCATCCGGATCACTCCGCGCACCTGTCCCTCCAAACGTTTTAAACGGTTCTTCATTTCTTGGGTGTATTCCATTTTCTTCACTCCTTAATCTTTCACGGACAATAACTACTCCATTCCGAATAATTATTCGGAAATTTTACTATTATAATATAAAGCATAAAAGAAAAGGTCAGGATAATCAAATGAAGTACTCCATTTTTATTCGCATGCGGCAAGAAATGAAATGAACCGCTTTTGTCAGCCTCCCGTGCTCCCGGTTCCGCACCCAAATCGGATTGCATTCATTTTTCGGAATCACCGACTTCCTTTACTCCTTGATAAAATGCACTTGTTCATATCCGCAGCTGTCACAAATGAATATATGCGCACACTTCCCGTTTCTGAAATTATCCGGAAAACCGTCCTCCAATTTCATTAAATCAATCGGCATATACGGACTGTAATCGTCAAAAAAATCCGCCAGTCTTCCTTGATCCTGCATAAAATGTGAGCAATTCGGGCACACCAGGGACAATTCGGTCAAACCGTTGCAAAGCGGACAAATTCCCATTTTTAACGACCTCTCATCTTTTTTGCTTAGTTTTTCGCTTTCAAACCGCCTATATGATGCCAAAAAGAAACAAGCCATTGGAAATAATTCGCAAGTTTAAATCTGCATAACGGGCAAAAAAAACTTCATAATACTTAGTGAACAAAGAAAAAAGATTCTCCTTACTGGGTTAACCAAGTATTGGAGGCAAGAAAACTTGCCTGCTGGTGCAAATCCAGCTAACCCAACCAACTGTAAAAAACAAAAAAGGAGAGTGACAATCATGGCAAGAAACAATTCTTCTAACCAATTGGTCGTACCTGGTGCAGCACAAGCGCTTGAGCAAATGAAAATGGAGATTGCCAGCGAATTTGGAGTAAACTTGGGACCTGAAACCACTTCCCGTGCCAACGGTTCAGTCGGAGGAGAAATTACAAAACGACTCGTGCAAATGGCACAACAACAATTGGGTGGTTATCAACAATAATTCAGTCAAAAGCTGTCAGTTCACAATTCCATATAAAATGGCTAAAGCCCCCTTCACCGTTATGAAGGGGGCTTTTTGAGCCCTATTTGCCGGAAGGAAAACAAACGGAAAAATCGCAGGCCCCCTCTTAAGTTCGTTCCAGCCTGCTCCCTCTCCCTGCGCAACCAAAAAAAGGTCTGATACAGCGGAAACAACACTTTTGTATCAGACCGGGAATCATCTTATTCACCTGTTTCACAAGAATTTACACCATGCGGACATGACTTTCGGGAAGGACAAGAAGCGCACTTACCCTCTTTCGATTTTGAAACATATTTCCATAACACCCATCCGGCATAGCCAAAAATCAATCCGCCGATGACGATGTTTGCAATCACTGTTTCACCTTCTTCCGATGCCGGTCCGTTTAACCGGATGAATGATTAACCGAGACCGAGCAATTTTCCGCCCTGATAAATGAGAAAGGACAGCAAGTAAGCAATCACAATGGCATACCCGCAGGCAAACAATGTCCATTTATAAGAAGACGTTTCTTTCTTAATTGTTGCCACCGTGGCCAGACACGGGATATAAAGAAGGATAAACACCATAAAACTGTACGCGGCCAGCGGAGAGAAAGCGCCGGCGAGCAATCCTTGCAAAGATGCCTCATCCGGAACAAAATAAATGATATTCATCGTGGAAATCACGGCCTCTTTGGCGAGGATTCCTGTCAACAAAGCGGCGCCTGACTGCCAGTTTCCAAATCCGAGCGGTTCTAGCAGCGGGGCGAAGATTCCACCAATCATGGCCAAGTAACTTTCATTCATGGGCACATCGATTCCGCCAGGCCCGAAATAGCCAAGCAGCCAAATGATAACGGAACCGGCAAAAATAAACGTTCCCGCCTTTTTAATAAAGCCTTTCCCTTTTTCCCAAGTGCTTTTTGCAAGGCTCTTCAGTTGCGGTACCCGGTACGGGGGAAGCTCGATGACAAATAATGACGTCTCCCCTTTGAGCAGGGTATTGGAGAAAAGCTTCGCAAGCAACAAAGCAATGACAATTCCCAACACGTAGATTGACAGAACAATCAACGCTTTATGATGAAGGAAAAAAGCCCCGACAAACAATGCGTACACCGGCAGGCGGGCCGAACAGGACATGAGGGGCGTGAGCAAAATGGTCAACAAGCGCTCACGCGGCGTTTCAATCGTCCGCGCCGCCATGATGCCGGGCACATTGCAGCCGAACCCGATCACCATCGGGATAAACGCTTTTCCGTTCAGACCGACCCCTTCCATGAGCCTGTCCATCACCATGGCAACCCTGGCCATATATCCGGAGTCTTCCAAAAGAGAGATGAAAAAGAACAAGATAAAAATTTGCGGAACAAAAACAAGCACTCCGCCGACGCCGGCAACGATTCCGTCCAAAACCAAGGCCCGGATAAATTCACCGGCGCCAAGAAGGAGCAATGCTTTCTCAAGTCCGGATGATACAGGACCGGAAATAAAAGCATCCAGCCAATCGGACAGGGGGAATCCGAGCCAGTCAAATGTAAGCATAAACATGAGATACATAAACAAAAGGAAAATCGGTATTCCCAGCCATTTATTCGTTACAACCCGGTCAATGCGGTCGGTTAACGGAATCCCTTTATCTTCCTTCTTGACAACGGCTTCTCCCACAATACCGGCAATAGCCGCCTGTCTCTTTTTATAAATGAATTGTTCGAGGGACTTGAATTCAGAATGGGCACTGAGGACGGCATTCTTTGTTTTTTCTATAAAAGAATCAAGTTTGTCTTCACTGACATAGTCAAGCAAATATTTTTTCACATAGCGGTTTCCTTCCAAAAGCTGAATGGCCAGCCACCGGACGGAATGCTGCCCTTGTCCGCCCAGCATTCCTTCAAGCTCACGGACCGACTTGTCTATTTCTTCCCCGTAATCAACAAGATAAGGATTTTCGGGAGCCTCTTCCTTTTCCGTCGCAAGCTGCGCCAAATGATCGCAGCCTTTGCCGCTTCTTGCGATGATCGGCGTGACCGGTACGCCCAAACATGCCGACAACTTGTCCACATCAATATGAATGCCGCGTTTTTCGGCTACGTCAATCATATTTAATGCGATGTTCAACGGTTTGCCAAATTCAATCAATTGCAGCGTTAAGTGCAAATTTCTTTCCAACTGTGACGCGTCGATGATATTCAGCAACTTGTCGAATTCATTTGCCAACAAAAACCGGGTGACGACCCCTTCATCGCTGGACAAAGGATTTAAGGAATATACACCCGGCAAATCAATCAATTTCGCTTTGTTGTTTTTCAACACGCCGATCTTTTTTTCAACGGTAACCCCGCTCCAGTTGCCCACATATTCATAGGAGCCGGTCAAATTATTGAACAAAGATGTTTTTCCTGTATTCGGGTTTCCCAATAAAGCTATATCCATTACTTTCGTTCCACCTTTATATCATTTGCATCACATCGTCTGATGCCTACACATCGGCCTCCGCATTCCAGCATATACGGCCCGCCAAAAGGCATTTTGCATTTCAGGCAAATTTCCGTTCCTTCGGTTATGCCGAGATCTAATAAACGGCGCCGGACTAAATAATTAACATTTGAAATATCCTTGATGACCGCTTTTTCCCCGGTTTTTAATTTTCCAAGCATTTTCATCACCTGATTCCGCATGTTGCGAGGAGTTCTCACTTAACTGAGACTGATTTGTATTCTCATTGAGAATGATTCTCTTTCTATATAACACATTTTTTCAGTTTATATCAGTGCCAAAAGTCACAAATTATTTTCGTTCAGCCGGTTCTTGGGCTCTGTTTGAAAATTTGTCAAAAATTCAAAGGAAGTTTTCTTTATTTCCGGCAATGTTTTAAGCGGTGCCGAATACATATAAAATGAGACAATCGGCCATTTCCCCAATCGAATTGGGAATCCGTCCGTTTTGGGAGGAACTGCATGTTTTTTCTTAAAATCGACCGCGACCTGGAACTCCGACTTATTCACCTTTGCGACAGTCTGAACCTGTTTAAGCTTGTGGATGAAAACAGGCGGCATTTGCGAACGTGGCTTCCCTGGGTCGATAATCTCCTGTTTCCGCAGCAATATGTTCCCGTCATCCGGCAATGGCTGTTTGAATATGTCAATGGCACGGGACTCCGGGCAGGCATCTATTTCCGGGGAAAATTGGCCGGCTGTGTTGAACTGGCCGGTATCGATTTTTATAACAGGCAGGCAACGATTGGCTATTTCTTGGGGAAAAATCATGAAGGAAAAGGAGTCATGACCCGTGCTGTCAAAGCTTTAATTGACTTTTCATTTCTCCGCCTCCGTTTAAACCGTCTGGAAATCCGCGCCGGAGAAAAAAACGCCAGAAGCCGCGCCGTTGCCGAAAGATTGGGTTTTACAATGGAGGGAATGATCCGTCAAGGAGAATTTTTGCACGGCCGTTATCAGGACGTTGCCATTTACGGTTTGCTCAGAGAAGAATGGCTGGCAACAAATCCCGAAAATGTCAGCCATCTTTGCCCGCTTCCCTCTTCCGGCGCAAAAACGGTTTTGATCCGCCAGAAAGACCTTCCCAGCCTCCCCATGTTCCCGGATAAAGACGGTCGGGGCTGTGCAAAGCCTTGATATTTTCCGCTCCGTCTTATCTTTCTGGACCCGGGCAATGTCCCAAATTGTTGTGTTCCCTTCCGCAAACGCGTCTTGTTTTTGCTGCTCCCCCTTATTTCTTCTGCAAAATATATCACTCTTTGAAACCATCTGTTCCAAAAATTTTAAAGCATCTCTGTACATAATCGGCCGCATTTATAATAAAATAGAGGTAACATTCTTATGCCAAGAATGTTTGACCGATTGATTTTTGCACTATATAATTTTCTTATTATCTTAAATTTTTAATAGTGGAGATTCGAGGTGGTAAGATGGGACAGTCTGTCTTATCAGAGCATTAGCGAATCAGGGCAAAGCATTTAAAACAAGTTAAAAATAAACAACCAACGCTCTTCCTTGCCTCACAGCGATTCATGCCATCCTTCTATATAAAAGGCAAAATAATTTGAAAACAGAGCTGTGAAGGCATGGCGGTGCAAGTGTAATCTTTAAAAATATAAGTATATATTTTTTAATTCATTAGGAGGTGACTCCTTGCTCGTTTTATACGAGACAAGGAAACTTATTTGGACATATTAAACTTGGTTGTTTTAGCCATTTTGATAGCCCTGACGGCGTTTTTTGTCGCTTCTGAATTTGCCATCATCCGCATCAGAAGCACAAGGGTGGACCAATTGATTGAAGAAGGCAACAAAAATGCTGTTGCAGTCAAAAAAGTCATTACAAACCTTGACGAATATTTGTCAGCCTGTCAATTGGGAATTACCGTAACAGCCTTGGGAATCGGTTGGCTCGGGGAACCGGCGGTCGCAAGACTTTTGGAACCGTTATTAATCAAAATAAATGTTCCCCAAGGAATGACCCATGCGCTTGCCATTACAATCACTTTTATCTTAATTACGTTTCTTCACGTTGTTGTCGGCGAGCTGGCCCCGAAGACTGTGGCGATCAACAAGGCAGAAACAATCAGTTTGCTGTTCGCCCGGCCGTTGATATGGTTCTACCGCTTGTTCCGTCCGTTCATATGGGCATTAAACGGTTCATCGCGAATGATTATCCGCCTGTTCGGAATGAAGCCGGTTGCCGAGAATGAAATGGCACATTCGGAAGAAGAATTGCGCCTCATTTTGTCAGAAAGCTATAAAAGCGGCGAAATCAACCAGTCTGAATTTAAATTCGTCAATAAAATTTTTGAATTTGACGACCGGATCGCCAAAGAAATCATGGTTCCCCGGACGGAAATGGTCACACTGTCAAAAGACGATACCATTCAAGACACCTTGGAAATTATGAATCGGGAAAAATTCACCCGGTATCCGATTGTTGACGGCGACAAGGACCACGTCATCGGATTAATCAATATTAAAGAAATAATGGCCGAATTAGTGAGAAATCCTGAAATAGCAACACACACGCTGGAATCGTATGCCCGGCCTATTATTCGGGTCATTGATTCCACACCCCTTTCCGAACTGCTTGTCAAGATGCAAAAAGAGAGGATTCACATGGCCATATTAATGGATGAATATGGGGGAACATCAGGGCTTGTTACGGTTGAAGATATAATTGAGGAGATTGTCGGTGAAATTCGCGATGAATTCGATATCGACGAAGTTCCGGAAATTCAACAAATTGACGAAAACCATTATATAATCGATTCAAAAGTATTGCTCAGTGAAATCAACGAACTGTTAAATATAAACATTGACAACGAAGATATTGACACAATCGGCGGATGGATATTGGCGGAAAATTACGATGTCAAAGAAGGAGATTCATTCGTATACGATTCATATCGCTTTACAGTCATAAAAATGGATGACCACCATATTAGATTTATCGAAGTCAAAAAATTGCCCGATGAACAGCTTGAATTGCCTTTCGAACATCAAGGGCTTCAACAAGAGACAGAAGAAAAAGCTCTGAAAAAACAAGTTTCGCTCACAAACTCGTCCGTCGTTTCATAATATATAACGCACCCGCAGCACCATGCTGCGGTCTTTTTTTGCGGTCTTTATTTACACATAAATGAACAATTGTTACATTTTATCAATAATTTCCCCTCTCCTGGTTACCCTAAACAATATCATCATCAAAATATGGTAAAGGAGAGAAAACATTGAAAAAGTTTGTGCTTATTCTTGTTATCATTTTTTTAGCAAGCACACAGCCAACATCCGTCCACGCCGAAACCCTGTCTCTCAAAGACGGGCCGCAAACAGAAAACGTCCGCGAACAGCCGAAAAGACGGATTGAAAAAGACAAAGCGGACGAGCTGACAAGACGCGGATATACAAAAAAAGAAATTTTTATGGCAGCTCTTATTTCACACAAAGCAAACAAAAATATTGAGGACGTGCTTGCTCTTTACGAAAAGACAAAGTCGTGGGAAAAAACAGCCGAACAAATGGGCGTCAACATTCGCGAACTGAAAAAGTTCGATTCCGTCCGAAAATGGAAACATTTAATCGACCAGCACAGCAGCGAGGTTATTGCCTATTTAGCCAAATATACCGGCCAAAATGAAGAAGATATAAAAAATCTTTTGAAAGACGGAATCAGTTTGCGTTTTCTCACCGGTGCAGCGGCGATGGCCAAACTCAGCAACCGGAACCTTGATGATATCATCGCCTTCAAAAGGGAAGGAAAAGCTTTTCATGAAATTGCGGATGCCATTAATATAACAAGGGAAGAATTGCAAAAAGAACTCGAAAAAATCCGGAAAGAAATTGAAGAAATAACAAAAAAGGAAATCTGAACCGTTTCAAGCGTTATTCCACAGCCTCGCAACGGGCGGTGGAATTTTTTCTCTAAGCGCCCTTTTCGTCTCCATGCACAATTTTCTACAAAAGAATGCTCCAACTCTTTTTCTCTCCGCCGCTACTGCCGGACATTCACGGCCAATTCTGCGACATTGCCTTCTGCCAAAAGCAAAAAAGAAAAATCCGCAAATGTCCCGCTTTGGAACGGTTTTGTTGCCGAAACGGTTTTTTAATATCTTTTCGCCGATAAGAACAAATCAAGTAATAGTTAATCCCGGAATTTAAACGGCTCCAAAAAAAGCAAAAACTGTCCACAAAGCTAAAAAGCTTTTTGGACAGTTCCGTAAAAGTAGTGGGCCTAAATGGACTCGAACCATCGACCTCACGCTTATCAGGCGTGCGCTCTAACCAGCTGAGCTATAGGCCCGTTAATTATGGGGCGACTGGTGGGAATCGAACCCACGCGTGTCGGAGCCACAATCCGATGCGTTAACCACTTCGCCACAGCCGCCATGATCTGTATTTTGCAACAAAACTTTTTGTTTGTTTTATATGGCGGAGGAAGCGGGATTCGAACCCACGCGCGGCCATACGACCGCCTATCGGTTTTCGAGACCGACCCCTTCAACCACTTGGGTATTCCTCCGAATGGTTAAATTAAAGATAGTAGCGGCGGAGGGGATCGAACCCACGACCTCACGGGTATGAACCGTACGCTCTAGCCATCTGAGCTACGCCGCCATAAAACTAATAAATAAAGATTGATGCCGGCAAGAGGAGTCGAACCCCCAACCTTCTGATTACGATTCAGCTGCTCTACCAATTGAGCTATGCCGGCCCGAGAAATAGTGAACTTGACTCTGTGAGCAATGCTCCTTCCGACACCATAATATTTTAAATGGTTTCTTTCAAAAAGTCAACATTAATTTTTCTTACGAGTATGAACCATATGTTACATCAGTATTTCTTTCTCAAAAGCGACGTTTATAATATAACATGTTCCGAATAAACAGTCAACTGCAGCGAATCGTTTCTTTTCCCGCCGCATTCCGTCCACAAAAGCACAACTTTTCCCTTTTTTCATATCATGCAATTAAGGGGAATAACCGGCAGATACCAAACATCTGCCGGCCGGAACCGTTGCTATGCGGCTTTCTGCACCGGTTCCTTCTTTTTCGAAAAAATCCATCCTCCAACCGCAATCAAAACCAACACTACATAAAAAGCGACCTTCCATGCAACAGAATCAGCGAACGCCGCCGGTATAACAGACAATTTTTCATGGGACAGGGTCAAGACCGCCAATTTTACCCCGACCCACCCGACGATTAAATATGCGGCAATTTCAAGGCCGGGCCTTTTAGAGAGCAAGGCGACAAACAAATTGGCGGCAAATCTCATCAGAATGATTCCGATCATTCCACCGGTCAGAACAACAAGAAACTTTCCGCCATCCATTCCGCCGATCGACGGCAAGCCTGTATTCGGAAGGGTCATCGCTAAAGCAACGGCGGCCAAAATAGAATCGACGGCAAAGGCAATATCTGCAAGTTCGACTTTTAAAACGGTCGTCCACAATCCCGGTTCTTTTTTCGGTTTCAATTTCTTTTCCGGCACTCCGTCTTTGGAATTTTGTTTGTTCCGGAGAATTTTATATACATTTCGAATTGAAAGGAATAACAGGTAGGCAGCCCCCAGCGCCTGCACCTGCCAAATATTCACAAGAAAAGAAATAATAAACAGAGCCAAGAACCTGAATATAAAAGCTCCGCCCAACCCGTAAAACAATGCCTTCTTGCGGTTTTTCGGCGACAAAGGTTTAACCATGATTGCCAGCACAAGGGCATTGTCCGCCGCCAGCAATCCTTCCAACGCAACTAAAATCAGTAAAACTCCGCCATATTCAAGCAATAACCCGATATCCATAGCAACCTCCAGGAATTCAAATTTTGCAGGATCGTTTTGAGTGCCCTTTCCTCTGCTCCAAAAAGACGGAAGAACCTATACTTGAAAAATCCCCGGTTTTCAAACACAAAACATATGCTTAAACACAAAAAAGACCTTTACCAATGTATAAACATGGCAAAGGTCTTGCTAACAACGTTGAACGTTGCCAACAAAGCCGAGAGCATATGCTCTGACCTGACGACTTTGTTGTTAAAGCTACTCCCCTTTTTGACATCCTATTCAATTAGAATCGGTTTTGTCACCCTGATTTTAACGCCAATTCTTCCGCCTGTCAATAAAAAACATCCCGGATACATTCAGAGGTACTTACGGTGTACTTCCCTTCCGTCATAAGAGAACAGCATCGTTCTTTCCTCGACTACCGTCTCCACATGCACTGTCCGGCCCCAAAGTTGATAAATATACGGAAGAACCTTCTCCAAATATTTAATGTCCAATTCGACACCTTCATACCAATGCTTGATATACAATTCCCCGTTCTTCATATAATCTCCGTCATTGACGGTTAAATACGGGAATCCTCCGTTTACCCGCATATTGACAAGATGGTCGCGGACAGCCTCCCAGTCTTTATCCACAATTTTATAATCACGGCCCTGTTTTTGAAACAGATACAAATCTTCCTCCATGATTAAGTCTTTTGTTAGGTAATTCCGCAAAAAGGAGATGTCTGATTCCAAAGCCCGCACTTCAAAAATTTTTTCCCGTCCGCTTCCTGGTTTCACTCCCTGTCTTTTCATTTCCTCTGTCGGATTGTCGTATCGTTTTTCAATATCCTCGAAAATTTTCAATCCGATATAATACGGGTTGATATTCGTCCGGGATGGCTGAACAACGGCCGCATTTAATTTGGCAAATTCCACCGCTTCGTCTGAAGTCAAATCCATCTCCCGCAAAATTCTCTGATGCCAATATGTGGCCCATCCTTCGTTCATAATCTTTGTTTCCAACTGGGGCCAAAAATAGAGCATTTCTTCCCGTATCATAGTCATAATATCCCGCTGCCAATCTTCCAATTCCTTGCTGTAGTGAATAATAAATAAAAGCAAATCTTTTTCAGGCCGCGGAGGGAATTTCTTTTTCTTTTTAACCCGTTTCGGCTTTTCTTTTCCCATTGTGTCAAGTTCCCACAAATCATCGTATGGCGTTTTCCGCTTCGGCTCTTCTTCCTCTTCATATTCATCATCATCTTCCAAAGACCACTCCAACTGCGACCGCAACAACGAAGGGTCGATGTGCTCCTCAATGGAAAGAACGGCATCCAAAAATTTTTCCACCCGCATCCTTCCGTACTTTATTTCATATTGGCGGATCCGTTCAGCTGTGGCCGCCATACTTTCAACCATGTCTCTTTTCGTATTTTGGAAACGGACATTGTTTTTGAAAAAGTCGCTGTGGGCCAAAACATGGGCAACAATTAATTTGTTCTGCACAAGGGAATTGGAATCAAGCAAAAAGGCATAACAAGGGTTGGAATTGATCACCAATTCGTATATTTTGGACAAACCGAGTTCATATTGAAGTTTCATTTTGTAAAACTGTTTGCCGAAACTCCAATGGGAAAATCTTGTCGGCATTCCGTATGCGCCAAATGTATATATAATATCCGCCGGACAAATTTCATATCTCATCGGATAAAAATCCAAACCAAATCCGGAGGCAATTTCCGTTATTTCTTCGATCGCGCGCTCCAACTCTTTATGCCCGTCTATGCGCAAGCCTCTCTCCTCCTTCGTACGTCTTTCTACAATGTATGAGAAAGGCTTTCAAATGATGAATTTGTGAAAAAACAAAAAAAAGGCCGTTTTATACACAGCCTCTTTTTTGAACAACTATTTCTTTTTTCTCTCACACCAGCATGTGGAGCCCAAGCTCCGGGACGGCAAAGCGGATTTTTGCTTATCTTAAAGCTGCCATGATGCGTCCCGGATCAAAACCGATTACCCACTGCCCGTTCACTTCCGTTTGCGGTACTCCCATTTGCCCCGTTTGGGACATGACATAGTACATCTGCTCAGGATTTTCCTGCACATTTACCTCCTTAAACGGAATGTTATGTTCTCTCAGGAAGTTCATCAACATGGCGCAATAAGGGCAAGTGCTTGTCGTATACACAGTTACTGAATTCATTCATATCCTCTCCCCGTACATATTTTATATACCTCTAGGGGTATAATATGAAATAAATATATATGACGTCAACAAATTTGCTTCGGTGTTGACCATGATTTTTTGAAAAAGCGTTCCCGACAAAAAGTTTTTCCCTTGTTAACGATAACTGGCGTCCGCCCGAACCGCCGTTTACAATGGCACCCCCTTGTTGCGGTCGCCCGTCCATCCTCACAGCGGCGAAAGGATGAAAGGTACGGCGGTGCCGTCGGTCTTGCATCTGTTAAAAATTCCTTATTCCTCTTCCGAAGGACAAAAGTCTTTGGTGAAAAACAAAAAGACGGGGCGAAACCGGCTTCTCCCCCGGCCCTGTTTTACTGCCGCTTTTCTTCAAGAAGAATGGAAAGGTGGTTGCTATTTTTCTCATCGTGGAGCACTCTCACATGAACAAACATTTGTTGATGGCTTTGTTGCACCTCAAACCTGAACGTGTCGACCACTTTCGTCCCATCGAGATTTCTGCGCCCCAAATATTGATATTCAATGTCCTTGCCCGGATATTGTTCTTTGACCATCGTCAAAGCAATCCGGCCATATTTTTGATAATCCGGCTCATTATCTGCAAGGACTGCCGGTACGCTGAAATAAATAAACATTAGAACAATCCCAAATGCGGAGAAAAATTTTTTTCTCATTGTTCTCCTCCGTTTCCGTGCTCCATTCCGTCTCCTTGTGCCGCCAATTTCTTTGCTTCTTCCGCAAGAAAGACGCCAACCCACTTATTCCGTTCCCACTCTTCTTCAAATGCCGATAGCGGGGGAGATGTTTCGACGACGGACGGGCAAATTTCAATCGTAAATCCCGGCCTGTTGAACGTGGTGATAAACCAGTCTGTATACCCTCCTCCGACCGCGTGCGGGGGCGGCGTGCTTAATTCATAACCGGTCAATGAGGAAAGTTTCCAGGCGATGTTTTTATCCCGCTTTTCATGTTTGTTCTTATATTTCCAATAAATCTCCCTTCCCGACGAATGGTAAGCGACGGCAATCAAAGGATCCACTTCATAAGTGAAATGAACAAGGGCCTGTACTTCGGGCGCCTCAAGAGGCTTTGTTCCCTTGTAAAATTGATATAACGGTTGGGAAGGCTCCGAGGGAAGTTCAGCCCATCCCGCCGGATACTGGCGGTTTAAATCTATCCCCTGTCCGTTCGCTTTCCAGCGCAAGAAATTGTTGCTTCCTTCATTCAAAAGGAACAAATAAAATTTCATCGACAAAGGAATATCTTCGGTCCTGTTTTGTTGAATGGCGACACCGTCGGGATTAATCATCGGAACAAACCAAATGGACACTTCGTCAAATATGCCGGAAGAAAAGGGCCCCAATCGGCTGTTTTCCGCGCGGGCTTCGGCATACGTTTCCAGCATCTTCATGATAAGGGAAGCGGTCAGCCATTCCCTCCCGTGATGGGCACCGACGATCAAAATATGCTTTTTTCCCTTTCCGAGCTTAACGGCCAAAAGATCTTTGCCGTAAAAGGACGTTCCGATCTTTCTTACTTGGAGCATATCTTTGTAGCGCTCTTTTAATAGCGAGATGTCATCACGCATGATTTCGTATGTATACACTTCTTTCGGATTGACAACATTCTCTTTCCCGACAGCCGGTCCCGGAAAAATGAAAAACAAAAAAAGGAAGCACTTCACCACGACAAATAAGCATCGGTCTCGTGTAATGAACTTTTTATTCATGGTATATCCCGTACAAGAAAATTCATTCTAAAACTCATTCACGTCCGCATTTTGTTCAGACTGGGCGATTTTACGTTAATATTTGCCGATTTGGAGCAAAATATACATCCTTTCTTGTTTTGAAGCTTTTTGCATGTGAAATGACAACATTTACTTCGAGAATTTCGCAGGCTGCGGCACAAACTAAAGACAACTCCTTGCAAAGGAGGAGAGATGTTGGACCTGCTTGATTATGACAGGGCGCTGTATTACACGCACCGTTCGCAATGGGACAATTTGCTGATTTTGATGGTCCGGACAAAGGACCATTTTCTTTCCAAAAAGATTGAACATTTTCTTCACGCCTATAATTTTGAAACAGATTATTCCGTGATCGAAAAACATTTATATTCTTTGTTGCGATACATCGACCATGCCAATTCCTGCATAAAGCAAAACCTCCGGGTAAAAGAAGAAACTTTCAGTTGACAGATGTTTGCCGCTAAAGCACAGCCTTAACATGAATTCCACCAAAAAACACGGTTTCCCAATGGAAACCGTGTTTTACAAAAATGGATTAATTTTTGTTCATTCTTAGATCCACGTCATTCATAAAGGCTTTCTCAAGCGCCGCCAGTCTCTCCCTGCTGTCTTCCAGACTGTTCCCTTTCACGCCGAAATAAAACTTGATTTTCGGCTCCGTGCCCGAAGGCCTCAGACATACCCAAGAGCCGTCGTCAAAATAATATTTAATCACATTCGATTTCGGCAGTTGTATGGTTTCCTCTTTGTTTCCATTTCCCGTAATGGTTCTTTTGCCTTGCAAATAATCTTCCCGTATGACGACGGACAAATCAAGCAGGCGTTCAAGGGGAACTTTTCTGTAAGAGGATAAAATCGCCTGTATTTTTTCCGCACCCTCAAGCCCTTTTAATGTAAGAGAGCGGAGGCCTTCAAGGAAATAGCCGTATTCGTCAAACAACTTCAACAATGCGTCATATAGAGACATTCCCTGTTCTTTGTAGTAAGCGCACATTTCAGCCGCCAGCACTGCCGCTTGTACGGCATCTTTATCCCTTGCAAAGTCCCCGATTAAATAACCGTAGCTCTCTTCATAGCCAAAAAGAAATTGATATTTTCCCGAAGTATGATATTCCTGAATTTTTTCCGCGATAAATTTAAATCCGGTCAACACTTCCACCGTTTCGACACCGAACGAAGAGGCAATTTCTTTTCCGAGATCAGATGTGACGATCGTTTTCAGCATCACGCCGTTTTGGGGAAGCGTCCCTTTTTTTTGTTTTTGGCTCAACAGATAATGGAGCAACAGGGCGCCGGTTTGATTTCCTGTCAATACTTGATATTCGCCGCGTTCATTTTTCACAGCAATTCCGAGACGATCCGCATCCGGGTCGGTGCCAATCAACAAATCGGCATCCACATCCCTGCCGTAGCGGATGGCCAGTTCAAATGCGGCGTGCTCCTCCGGATTGGGGCTTTTCACCGTGGAAAAATCCGGATCCGGCTGTTCCTGTTCCTTAACCACATAAACGTTTTTATACTGTAAAGCTTCCAAGCCCTTCCTGACAAACTTATTTGCCGTACCATGCAAAGGAGTAAACACAATTTTTATATCGTCTTTATTTTTTAAATCCCGGTTTTCGGAAATAGTTACCAATTTTTGCAAATAAGCTTCGTCCACTTCCTCTCCGATGATTTGAATGAGTCCTTTATTCTTCAATTCCTCTTCCGGGCAAACTTCGATGGAAAGTTCACTTTCTGTTTGGCTGACTTTTTCAATTACTTTGTCTGCTTCCTCAGGAACTAATTGTCCTCCGTCCGGACCGTAAACTTTATATCCGTTATATTCAGGAGGATTATGGCTCGCTGTAATTACAATGCCGGAAAAAGCGTTTAAATGGCGGACGGCGAAAGAAAGGACCGGCGTGGGCCGCAAATCTTCAAAAACATACGTTTGAATTCCCCTCGTGGCAAGAGTTTTCGCCGCTTCCATGGCAAACTCGCGCGATTTGTGGCGGCAATCATAAGCAATGACCACACCCCTCTTCATCGCCTCTTTGCCGGCATCTTTTATGTAAGCGGCCAATCCGCTCGAAGCTTTCCTCACCGTATAAATATTCATGCGATTCGTGCCGGGGCCGATTTCTCCCCGCATGCCACCCGTCCCAAATTCCAGATCCTTGTGGAAAGCATCCTCCAATTCTTTGTCGGTAAGAGCCTGCAATTGTGATTTCAAATCGGCATCCAGCCCTGCAAAATTTAGCCATGCTTCGGCTTTTTGTTTCCAGTTCAACTAAACCCCTCCCACTAACGATAAACAATCTGCTTTCAAAGAGCGCAGAAATTATTTCCAGTTCTATTATAGCTTAGATCCTGCTGATTTTTTCAAACTATCGACTCATGAATATCATTGCAAAAAAAAAAGACAGAGCCTACAATGAAAACGGAGAGGAAATTGACACAGGATTTTCCATCCTTTTCTGTCAAGAAACTCTCTCTTCCAAATTAAAGCTAACAAAAGAGAAGGGGAAAATCAATGCTGAGAAAAAGAGATATTCGAGACCCGCTGCTTTTTATCGCATGGATGATATCCGCGGTTGCCCTTTTTGGAAGCTTGTTTTTTTCCGAAGTTCTCAACTACGAACCGTGCACGTTATGCTGGTATGAAAGAATGGCCATGTATCCTTTATTTATTTTGCTGGGGATCGCTGTCATCCGCAAAGATTATTCCATCAGCATTTATTCCATAGTTTTTTCCATCATCGGCGCCGCCCTTTCACTATACCATTACGGAATCCAAAAGCTTCCCGCTTTGGCCGATTTTTCAATCTCTTGCGGCCGGACATCTTGCACGGAAGAATATATTAATTTATTCGGATTTGTCACCATTCCGCTGCTCTCTTTTATCGCTTTTCTGTTCATCTTGGTTTTTAGCGCAATCATTTGGAAGAAAAACAAGGAGGTCCGCTGGTTTTGAAAAAAGTTCTTGCCTTCCTCGCTTTCTTACTGACGGTATTCATCGTTTTGGCCTATATTGTCAATTTGCAAGACGACAAGCCGAACGGCATCAGCAATGAAAATCAACAGGCGGACACGACAGGGCAGGTGGAGGCCCCGCCAAATCCGTATCAGAAAGAGACGCTGCATCCGGAAACCATTAAACAACTGGACGACCCTCATTATCAAAACATCATCCTGCCGGAAACGTTGGCCAAATGGCTGGAAGAGGAAGAAGATGTCACCGTCTATTTCTACAGTCCCACTTGTCCTCACTGCCGGGAAGTAACCCCTGTATTAATGGAAGTAGCCGAGGAACTGAATAAAAAAATTTATCAATTTAACTTGCTGGAATTTGAAGATGGATGGGATGACTATCATCTGGAAAGAATCCCTGCTCTCGTTCAATACAAAAAGGGCAAAGAAACCGCACGCCTTATTGGGTCACAAAGCAAAGACACTTACAAAGAATGGCTGTTAAATAATTCTTAACCATGCGACGTCCTCTGAAAGCAATTTTGGAGGACGTTTTCATCTGCCGGCCTTTTTGATGCCTATTTTTCTATTTAGTAAAAAAG
>CALKIU010000067.1 GCA_937995745.1 uncultured Bacillaceae bacterium
GCCATTCTATTCTGCGATAATAATCACAAAACTTTTGGCGTTTTTTTGAAAAGTAAATCTGCACAGAAAATACAACTCAGATTTGGAGGTTTTTTAATGAAACGTTTGTTAAGCATCTTTCTCGCCGCAATTTGCGTGATTGTTCTTATTGCCGGACAAATTCACTGGAAGGGCAAAACCGCTATTCCCAACAAGCAAGAAAAAGCCAAAGAAGGAAAGATAAGCGAAACAAGAGATATCGCAGAGGAACAGCGGTTTGAAGCCCTTCTTTCCTTCGCAGCCAACTGGCCGGAGGAAGCTTCAACTGCGTTTGCGCAAAAACTGAGGAAAGAAGAGCCATATAAGATTGTCTTCGCCGGTTCGGAGGCGCTCGGAGAGGGAGCGGACAGCTGGCCGGAGATTGTGGCGGAGAGAATGGCGCGGACATACGGGGATGTTTTTGATTTTGCCTTCTTGTCTTATGACCTGACTTCAACCGAATTTGTCGAACAAAACAAGGTGCAAGATTTGATAAAAGAAGAAGCCGATTTAATATTGCTCGAACCGTTCACCTTAAATGATAACGGACGGGTCGTCATTGAAACGTCGCTGGAAAACATTGAGCGCATTATTGATGCGGTTCTTGATGCAAAACAAGACACTGTTTTTCTGCTCCAGCCGCCCCAACCCATTTACAATGCGTCCTGGTACTTATTCCAGCTGGAAAACTTGCAGCGGTTTGCGGAACAATCCGGCATTCCTTATTTAAACCATTGGGAAGCCTGGCCGGACACAAAGGACCCGGCGATTAATCAATATTTAACAAATGACCGGAGCGCTCCCAATGAGGAAGGCCATAAATTGTGGGCCGAATTTTTAATTGACTATTTTATTGCGAACTGACATTTCTTAAAGAGCACAGAAATCATTTGCTTATAAAAAAGCCTGGCACCGTATTTCGGCACCAGGCTTTTTTTTCATTAAAAAATTCCAAAAAGCTTTTTCTTTCTCATCCGGACCGGTTCATCGCGGAAAACCCTTTTGCCTTCCAAAAGGAGGTCGGCATTTTCTTGAAAAAGATAAACCGCATCGAAACCGAATTCTTTTTCCAACACTTCATAAGCGTCATTCATTTTAAACGTCCGGTTGACCATATTATGGGCATCCGAGGCGACAAAATGGGTCAAATTGGCTTCCACCATTTGCAGGCTGAATTTTTTGATCTTTTTCCCGAAAAAGCCGGCCAGACTGGCGGCGGTGACTTGGGTCAGCGCACCTTTTTTTACAAGCTGATAAAGCAGTTCCGGCCGCTCGAGGAAATCCCTGTTCCGCTCAGGATGAACAATAATCGGTACAAGTCCGGCCAATTGGATTTCAAATAAAAGCTGCTCCGTATAGTAGGGAACATGGTCGGACGGCAGCTCAACGAAAAGGTATTTTCCGTCATCGTTGAGAGTGAGGATTTCCCCTTTCCGGTAATCATCAATGATTTCTCCGTAGATGCGCGGCTCCTGTCCGGGCAGGACTGTCAGGGGGATGTTCTCCTCCTTCAGGGCTCCGTTCAGCTTGGCCGTGGCGGCTACAATGTCTTCTTTTTTGTTGATATAATGACCGTTCTTGTGATGCGGAGTGGCAATAATGGTCTTTATGCCCTCGGCAACAGCTCCCCGCGCCAATGCCAAGCTTTCCTCCAAATTTCCAGCCCCGTCGTCAACCCCGGGGAGGATGTGGCAATGGATATCGATCACTTCTCATGTTCCCCCTTTCTGACGATTAAAAATTGCGGCACGAGGCCGTAATAGAAATCTCGTGCCGGTGATTTTTTCTTTTTTGTTAACGGATTTCTAAAGATACTGTACAGTATAACACCTTTTGTGTTCATCTTAACGCTAATAACTTTACACCGCAATATCTTTTTAAGAAGTTAACAAAAATTGGTTTATAGAGGTGTTTTCTTTATGTATGCAGTTTAGGTTGGGAGCTTAAACATCTCCCGCCTATTTTGCCCCGTGATAGTAATAATAATGGGTTTGATCCTGCTTTTTATTGTTCAAAATGGCGCCAAGCAATCTTCCTTTTGCGTTGAGCAACAGCTCTTTCGCTTTTTTGGCCGCAAGTTTTTCCGTTTTCCCCGCTGAAACGACAAGAATGGTACCGTCGCATTTGTTGGCAATGATTTGTCCGTCAGTGACTGCCAAGATGGGCGGGGTGTCAAAAATGACTAAGTCAAATTGCTCTTTTACGGTTTCAAAAAACTTTTCAAACGCTTTCGAACTCAGCATTTCCGCCGGATTGGGCGGAATCGGCCCGCTCGTGAGCACATAAAGATTTTCCACGCCGCCGTCCTCAATGGCTTCTTCCAGCGTGCACCTTTTGGTCAATACGCTTGTCAGGCCGTGAATGTTCATCAAATTGAACGTATAATGAATCGTTGGTTTCCGCAGGTCGGCATCGACAAGGAGAACCTTTTTCCCTTGCTGGGCGAAAACAACGGCAATGTTGGCGGCTGTCGTTGTTTTGCCTTCTCCCGGCGCCGTGGAGGTGAACATTAATGTTTTTAAGTCATCATCAACGGCAGAAAAAAGAATGTTCGTCCGGATGGTCCGGTACTGTTCGGACACGGGTGATTTCGGCTTTACTTTTGTGATTAAAAGGCGCGGTTTGCGGTTATACTTTTCTTTTTTGCGTTTACGAGCCAATGTTTTCACCCCCGCGGGCAGGTTTTCTCATCGCCTGCACGACTTCATTTTCTTTCACAAAGTCGGTAATATCCATGATGACGCCGATAACAGGGAGCTCGAGCGTATTTTCGATGTCCTGCTCTGTCTTAATTGTATTGTCAAGAAATTCAAGCAGAAAGGCCAGGCCGACTCCAAGCATTAAACCGATGACGGCAGCGATGGCGATGTTCAGGAGGGGTTTCGGTTCAACCGGAGCCTGGTTTTCGGAGACCTTCGCCCTAGACCATTGTTTTATGCTTGCATTCATTTCCTGCTGAATTTCTTTTTCAAAAATCTGGGCAGTCATATTGGCAATCTCGGCAGCCCGGTACGGGTCCGTGTCTTTTACGGAAATATAGATGACATGAGACTCTTTATTGTTAGAGACATTAATTTTTCTTGCCAACTGCCCCATTGTCATATCAAGTTCGAGCTCATTCAACACTTTTTCAAGAATTTTATCGCTTTTGATTAAATCGTTATATGTATTTATTAATTTCAAATTAGTCTGGATTTCCGTTAAACTGTTTGAATCCGATTCCAGTTTTTTATCCGCGCCGTATGCCATCATCGTGGTCTTAACCTCATATACCGGCGTCAACACAAAATAACTGACCGCAGCACTAATGGCAACAGCGGCAAGCGTAATCGTGATGATGAGAAAAAGGCGTTTTTTCAATACTTGAAAGAGCTCCTGCAGGCTGATCGTTTGTTCCTGTTCCATGATATTTTATTTTCCTCCTAAAAGTTGCTAGAGTAGTTAGAACATTTAAAAAATACGTTGAACACTGCAATATTATAGCATAATATATCCTATGATTGTGAGATTGATGTCATAATTTTGTTAATAGACGAAGGATTTTGTCTGTTTTTTGTCTTTTTTGTTTGAAAATTGTGTGATGCGGGGGAATTGAGGGAAGTGCACGTGGGTTATAGAAATGGCCGGGGCACGGTTCTTAGTAACAGGAAACTCGCGGCTCTTTTTAGCGGCTTTCATTCAAGACGTGTTCAATTCACTTCATAAATTCTTTTGCGGCTAATAGATTATTATAGAGTCCAAAACAAACTGTCATTGTCACAATTTTGTTAATACACTGTCGGTTTTTGTCGAGTTTTTATCATAAACTGTTATAATCTTTATAGATAGACTAATTTCGGGGTGATTTATTTGAGGGCATTTCTAGCAACGATACTCGCAATTCTTTGTATCGCGGTATTAGTCGGCGGACATATACATTGGAACAACAAAATCAGCGAAGCAGTGAAACAGCCGGCTGCAGAAGCGGTCAAAGACAACGAAGCAAAAGAAAGTAAAAAAGAAAACAAACAGGAATCCAAGAAAGATGAGCAAAACAGCGATGAAGAAAAGCATGCCGCCCTGTTGGCCTATGCGGCAAACTGGCCCGAGAAAGCCGTTCAAGGACTGGAACAGGCTTTGAAAGACGGCAGACCGTATAAAATTGTCTTTGCCGGTTCTGAATCTCTCGGCACAGGAGACAACAGCTGGCCCATGCTCGTGCAAAAAGCACTCGCTGATACATACGGACAATCCGTCTTTACTTTTGAGGTTTATTCTTATCCGTTCAGCACTTATCAATACTTAAATGCGGGAAAAGAAAAAGAGTTGGCGGAAGCAAAGGCGGATATGATCATTCTCGAACCGTTTACCTTAAATGACAACGGCATACTGCCGATTGAAATGTCGGAGAAAAATCTCGACACCATTATCGATGCTGTTCAATCGGCCAAAGGTGACACGGTGATTATTCTCCAGCCGCCCCATCCGCTGTACAATGCTTCATACTATCAAAACCAAGTAACGAGTCTGGAAGCGTATGCGGAAAACCGCGGTCTGACGTTTATCAACCACTGGGAGGCATGGCCTCCGCTTGATTCAAAAGAAATTAACGATTACTTGACCGAGGACCGCGAAGCCCCGAACGCAAAAGGACATAAAGTGTGGGCGGATTACTTGATTGATTATTTGATAGCCAAGTAGATTTCGGGATTAAAGGGGAGTGCCCTCATGATTCCCGAAAGTATGCAAAAAGGAAGCAAGTGGAGTGAAATCCACTTGCTTCCTTCTTCTTTTTATCTCCTTGTATGAATTTGAGTGCCAGGCACTTAAATTAATTGAAATATTCTTCTTCAATTTCTTTGCTTTCCCTGCGCCGTTTGATGTATCTGTATGCGAAAGTTCCGGCTGCGCCGAGGACGATGGCGATGCCGGCGATGGTTCCGGCAAACAACGGTTTGTTGTCATAAAATTTTCTCAGCGGGCCCTTTTCAACGATCGAAAAGGGAATGACTTCTTCTGTTTGGTTTCCGGCTTCGTCAGCGGCGATCACTTTGATTTCATGGTCGCCGATTTGCGTGACCGTCATTTTGACGTATTTTTCCCCGCCTTTCGTGATCACATCGGTCCTGTATATTTTTCCGTTCAGCATGACTTTCAGGAACCGGTCTTCCGGATTTTCAAGCTTGATTTTGGCGAAAACCGGATTGTAATAGACGCCGTTTTTCTCGATTCCTTCCAAAATCAGCTTCGGAGGAGTCATGTCGATCGTAAATTCAACGGCAATCGTTTGCACGTTGCCCGCCTTGTCTTTGACGACAATTTCAAGAAGATGCTTGCCTTCTTCTTTAATCTCCTGACCGAGTTCATAAGGCTCCCCGTTCAAAGTCATGCTGAGAATTTCGTATTCGGACAGGTCCTCAATCAACAGTTCCGGAACAATGCCGTCTTTGAAAAATTGGGCGGAGATCGGCTCCATAAACTTAATGACCGGTGCGGTTTTGTCAATCGTAAAAGAAAGGCTCGCTTCCGTTACGTTGCCCGCCTTGTCGACAATGTAGGCTTCCAGCACATAATCCTGCTCCAGCTCCAGTTTCGTTCCGCTTACATAAGGCTTGCCGTTCAAAGTGACTCTCGTTCGTTCTTCGTCGAGATTTTCGTCGTAATACCTGATAACGGGAGTCACATCTTCATTCAAATATCCTTCCATCACCCCGGAAATATCCAGGGTCGGCGGAGTGACGTCAATCGTGAACGTGAGATTTAATACGTTCTCATTGCCCGCTTTGTCCCGGGCCACAACAACAAAATTGTACCTGCCTTCCGATGTCAAGCGGGGAACGTTGCCCGTGACATCCCGGCCGTTCATCGTAATGGACACAATCCGGTCGTCATGATTGCTCAATACAAAGATGGGTGTGAATTTTTTGTTGTAATAGCCGCCGTCCGTAATGATCCTGTATTCCCCGGATATGTACGGCGTAATGACCGGCTTGGTCTTATCAATCGTAAAACTGATCTCCCTGGTCACATTGCCGGCTTTGACTTCAATTTCATACTTTCCTTCCTTTGTAAAGGTATGGCTCAAAGCGGCCATGCTTCCCATGAATGACAAGCTGCCCGCATCGTAACTTTTGTTGTTGCGGGTCACTTTCACGCTGACGCTGTTTTTCGATGCATTTGAAACTGAAATCAAAACCTCTCTGTTCGAATTGTAAACCGCTCCGTTCGTTACTCCGGAAATGGTTATCTCCGGTTTGGCTGCCCCTACGGTGTAAGTATAGGTCCCTTCCCGGCTGTAGCCCGCGTTGTCTTTCGACTGCCATTCAACACGATAATTTCCACTTAATACATTGCCGTTTTCGTCTTTAGGAAGATCGACAACCGCCTGTGCGGTAAAAGGGTCTATTCTCGAAAAAGAAACATTGAGAACGGAGCCATTGTGGGAAACTGTGGCCGATGTCTTTTCAAGATTCAATGTGTAATCTTTCAATGTAATGATAAGCTTGTCGCCGACCCGCATCGCTGACAAGTCAGGTCCGGAGCGGTCAATAATAAAACTTAGCTCTTTTGTGCCGGTGACTCCGTGGCTATTCTTGGCAACAACTTGGAAATAGTAGCGGCCTTCTTTGTCAAACGTTTGTTTAAACGTTCCGCCATCCATCGTTCCGAGCGAATGTTTGCCGCCGTTCAGATCGGTTCTTTCCGCAATGAATTTGTCAATTGTAAAACCGCTGTCGTCATTCACGGTGATGGTGATGGTTCTTGGGTCCGTATAGATGCCGTTATGGGACGCACCGGAAATAGAAATCTTGGGCCCGGCAATTTTCGTGATGGTGAAGCTTCTGACGATGGGTTTGTCCGAAGAGTTGGCCCACGAATTCGCATAAACGGTGATCGTGAACTCCGTTTTTCCGTCATTGGGGAGATGGGCTGTCACCGTATAGACGCCGTTTCCGTTATGCTCGGGAGTCGGTATGTTGGCTTCGTTTGAAGCCGTAATCTCAAAAGGACGGCCGGACGGATTTTCCGCCTTTTGATAATCCTCGCTCAAGTTCACTTTAAAGGTAACCGTCGAACTTTTCGTCGTCCAATTTCTGTTTCCGAAGTCCTGGCTGAGATTCCACTCATCCCCGCCGTAAGTGATCGTTTTCGTTCCGGTCCCCTGGGAAAAGACCGTGACGCCGAACATGAGCGTAAACACCGTAAACAGAATCAGGATTGGAACAACCCGGGCCAGAAAGGTGTTCCTTATCCGTATGTATCGTTTTTCTTTCAATGTTATCGCCTCGTTTCTCTTTCCATCGATTTGTTTATAAATGACAAATGCCTGGATTCAAGGGCATTTGGATGAAGCACGGATTTGGCAGGTTGTCAAAGTTGCCGGAATTAGGCAAGTTGCGGGTGACGGTTCGTTCGCAAGGACACCAATGCGGAAACACCGGCGGTTTAGATACGGCGCTTGCCCGTCATTTTGGCCGGCTCATGCACCGGTTTGTGCCGGCTTTTTTGCCCATAAGGAAAGGACCTTTGTCATGAAAGTTCGGGTTTTTTGGTCCTTTTGTCATATTCTTCAGTTTTTAACGAATTATAGGATTTCTTATAATTATCTTACATCAATGTCGAACGGCGTCAATAAGGGAAGAAAAATTTTTCAAGGTTGTTTCTCCGGCCAACTGGCTTGTTTTTTCAAAAAAATCCAATGGATCGAAAAAAGAGCTTTTTCCCGGCTGCTTGTCCACACCTTTTTTCACGTTTGTGAATACATTGTTGGTGAAATTTTTTTAAGGGGGGATTGCGTTGTACAGAAGAGAGTCGATGTGTGAACGGCTCGCTGACCTGATCGGCGGCGTGGTCATTCAGGAAGAACCTTGCGTCGTCATGCGCCTCCGCGACGATATCCGGGCGACGATTATGGGGCGCCGCACTATTTCCCCGCTGGCTCTTCCGTTTATGCTGTCTTTTGAGAGAAACGGGTTGAATCTTGGGGAAACGGTGCTCCTGCAAAGGGAAGTGAATCCGATGCTTGATGCGCTGCGGAAACGGGGGCTGATTGTGACTGCCTTCCACAACCACTGGCTGTTTGACGATCCGCGGTTGATGTATATGCACTGGCAGAATACGGGCATGAGTCCGGAAGAATTCGCCAAACGGAGTTTTAATACGGCAAGAGAGGCGGGGTTGTTTAGATAGAGGAAAGAGCGGGGCCGGAGCTTGGGTTGTTGCTTTGGGGTACGGGTTGTTCAGGTCCGGCGTGAATGGTACGGTGGGGAACTTTAGATTTGCTCCTGTTTGCTATAGAGAGGCCAGATGGACAGGCTTTGGGCTGAAACTGGCTGAAAGCGGAAAGCATCCGCCCGGGCGGATGCTTTTTTGCTGCTGTTTGCATAAATGTGCATAATGATGTCCAGAGCAAATCCACAAAGTATCCACAGAGTTGTGCACAGGTTGTGGATAATTGTGGAAAGGGGTGTAATGCAAGGTTGAAACGTTGATGTGTTGGTAATATTTTACATTCCTGTGAATTTTCAAATAAAAAGAGCCTTCCCTTAGGGAGGCACACCTCATGCATGATAATAATAGTAGCGGGGATGGCGGCGCTGTTTTTGATTGAGAACGGCTCCGAGCAATTTTGCCCCGGCATTTTCGAGCAGTTCTTTCGCTTTCACCGCTTCCTGTTTTTCCGTCTTGTTGGCGGACGTGACGAGAATTGTGCCGTCACATTTGTGGGCGATGACTTGGGCATCTGTCACCACGAGCACCGGCGGAGTGTCATAAATGACGATGTCATAGTTTTCCTCGGCGGTTGTGAAGAATGACTCGAATGCCCTTGAACCGAGCAGCTCGGCCGGATTGGGCGGAAGCGGTCCGCTTGTGAGAATGTGAAGTGTGTCCTCCCCTCTTTGCACAACGGTTTCTTCCAGTGCGGTTTGTTTCATTAACACTGTCGTTAATCCTTTTTGATTATCTATGTCAAAAATCTCATGGAGGGACGGCATGCGCAGATCCGCATCGACGAGGAGAACTCTTTTCCCCTGCTGGGCAAAGACGATGGCGAGATTGGCGGCGGTTGTTGTTTTTCCTTCGCCGGGAGCGGTCGACGTCACGAGCAGCGTCTTCGGTTCTTTGTCGACAGAGGAAAAGAGGATGTTGGTTCTCAAGGTGCGGTATTGTTCGGAAACCGGCGACTTCGGTTTGAACAGTGTAACTAAGAGAGGCTTCCTTTCATGATTGCTGGCGAATTTTTTCCGGCGTAACAAGTCTTCCACCTCTTTCATACCAGTACTTTAGGTCTGAATGACATGGTTATCAGATTGAACTTTATCATACATTTGTGAAATTTCTATTAAATCGGCGCTTAGGGTATTAGGATCATTTTCCTATCGATTATCCACATGCTTATCCACAAACTGTTAATACTTGGGCGAATATTCTTACAAATTGGCAGGGAGTTTTTTAATATGGGGTTCTGAGAAGTTTTATAATATAGACACCCTTTAAAACTATCGTTTGGTTTCCATCCTTTGACAATATTATAAGAAATTTCTTGTTGGCGGGCGGAAAAACCGTTCGCCTTTTTTTGTGTCCTTTCGCGGTTTGTTGACATTTTTTTCAATAGAGGGGTTTGTATGGCAGCGGATTGGCTGGGGTTTTTACTATGGGGGAGGGGAATTTTTTAAGGAGCTGCGTAGTGCGGGGAGGGACCGGCGCCTGTGCGGCAGCGTTTTGTGCTGTTTAAATAATTTTTGGCGTCTCCGGGAAGGATGGCGAAGACATGTTTTTCTTAATCATGGCGGTGTCTGTTCACTGCGTGTTGGCCGGAGAACGGGGGGCTGTTTTCACTTGTCCCTTTTCCTTGTCACTATTTTTTTCAAAAATCGGTGCAAACCGGACCCGGTCCGGTTTGTTCCTTTTTTGTTTGCTTTTTTCCTTCTGCCTTATTCTTGAAGTGCTGCTTTTTTGCTAAAAAGGGGTCATTTTTTTAAAAGGATTGGATGGAACTGTCGACAAGCGGAAATATCATGGTATTTAATTGAAATAATGGTATTTACATGAAATATATATGGTTAAATATGTATGAATTGTATATTTATGTAACGGTTGCTGGGTAGAAAATAGCTGCGGTTTTTTTATGCGTCTCTTTTTGAGTTCTATGCGTTTAATTTGCGGTTCTATGCGTCTATTTTTGAATTCTATGCGTCTTTTTTCGAATTCTATGCGTCTAGATCGAGGTTCTATCCGTCTTTTGAAAATTCCGAATACAAATCTGAAAAAATACCTACCTATTGAGTAACAAGTACTGCTTAAATTCTCGTTCTGCAAAGGGACAGCGCTTTTCATTTGCTCAAAAATTGATCTTTTTTCCGCAAAGAGAGTAATATCAAATCGGTTCAAACCGGACTTTGTCCGGTTTGTACCTTTTTGTTTGTCCCTTTCGAGGCGTCATGGAGAATCGGACATAATCTCGTGCAATTTTGCCTTTTAAGAGGATAGGGGGCGGCCTCTTGTCAGAAGGTTTTTATATGATGAAGGTTGGAGACGGGCGGTAAAAGACAATTCAACAAAATGAAACATTTTCTCTGTTGATATTTGACTGAATATTGTGTACGTTAATTTGGCTAACGGGATTTCTTTTAGGAAACATGCATGTTTTTTCCGGTTCACAATTTCTCAGACTCTGAAAGAAGGTGTTGGAAAAAACTTAAAAACAATTGCCGGGCGGTTCTAAAATGAATCTGAAAAATATATTTAGGAGTCTATAAAATTGCTTTTCCAATAAGAATGAAAAAGCGTGGTGGAATTATGTTAAGAATAGACCCAAATATAAAATATGATCAATTACCCTTGTATGTCGTTCAGCATCTTTCCTTTCATCCTCCTGAATTAATCAAATCTTTTGTTGCAGGCTTTACATTTCTCTTGCTTGATTTATCATTACTCTTTTTGCTATATCCTTTTATTAAAATTTTTTATATTCTTTCCATACCGCTTTATATATTTATACATATTTGGGCCGTGCGCTTGTTCGTTAAAAACCCTTATACTACTCAATTTGAATCGATTTTGTTTCTGGGTTCCCTCGGAACGGTCATGGCCATTATTTACACGTTGACTGCTTTTAAATTGTCCATTTATGATTTAGGGATTACTTCCAAAGTGTATTACGTTTTTCTATCTTTCGCTTTTTTGGCCATTTTTTTCGTTCTGGTTCGCTACCAAATTAAAAAGTATTCAAATTTATCTGAAAAAATTAAGGAAGAATACAAAGCCGGCTATTTGGAAAAATTCGGTCCAGCCATCAGTGTCGTCCCTGCGCTTGGCTACATTTTTGCACAAAATACTAAAGACAACGAAATCATCATGTACAGCGTGTTGCTCCTTATTGCTATTGGGTTGGCCAGCTTCGGTGCATATATGGGCGCAAAGCAATTCCACAAATATTTTTTTATGAAAGCCAATATGCGCTTTGTTCACTTGCAAAAACCGGACAAAAAAACACAACAGAAATTGGAACGAAAGGGAATTGTGTATAAATAAAATGAACAGTGATAGCAATCCTCTTTCAAACGGATAAAAAAGTCTGTATTTAATTGTCATTTGTGGGCGCTGTGAAAAAAACAGCGCCTGTCCATTCATGACAAGCGCTGTTTCATTTGGGACAGCGAACCT
>CALKIU010000068.1 GCA_937995745.1 uncultured Bacillaceae bacterium
TCCCGAAAACAGCGTTTGACTTTTTATGAAAAGTGGAATACTTTATTAAGGTGTTTTGTTGATTGCAACGGCATATAAAAATCATGTATAATAAAAGTCAAAGATAGTCAAAGTCAGATTGGAGGGGATTTTGTGCGCAATATCTCCGACATCATCGAAGAATACTTGAAGAAGGTTCTAGAGATGAGCGAAGATGAAATTGTGGAAATAAAGCGGAGCGAGATAGCGGACAAATTCCAGTGTGTTCCGTCACAAATAAATTATGTAATAAATACCCGTTTTACTCTCGAAAAAGGCTATGTTGTTGAAAGTAAAAGAGGAGGCGGGGGGTATATCAGAATCGCCAAAGTGCGGGTAAATGATGACGCCGATTTGATTGATCAACTGAACGAAATAGTCGGCAAGAGGATTTCGCAAAGCCGCGGCGAACAAATCATATACCGCCTTCTTGAAGAAGAGGTCATTTCCGAACGGGAAGCGAGGATGATGTTGAGCGTGATAGATCGGTCCGTCCTTTTTCTTGAGCTTCCGTATCGGGATGAACTTCGGGCCAGGATGCTTAAAGCCATGCTCACATCCCTCAAATATAAATAATGTTTAAAACCAAGAGGTGACAAATTCATGTTTTGTCAGGAATGCAATGAACGGCCGGCAACGGTGCATTTAACGAAAATCATTAATGGTGAAAAAACGATTTTGCATTTGTGCGACAAGTGCGCCCAGGAAAAGGGAGAAATGTTCATGATGCATCCCGGTGCCGGTTTTTCCATAAATCATTTATTGGCCGGGCTGCTGAATATGGAACAAGGCGCTTTTCATTCGGCACAGAGCAGCCCCTTTTATCAGCAGACGGAACCACACTGTCCCCATTGTTCCATGACATACAGCCAATTTGTGAAAATCGGCCATTTCGGGTGTCCGAATTGTTACGACGCGTTCAGGGAATATTTGACACCTTTGTTGAGAAGACTCCACAGCGGAAGTTTGGTCCACAACGGAAAAATTCCCCGGCGGATGGGCGGAAGCATTCATATTCGCAAAAGCATCGAAGAACTTAAACAAATTCTCCAAGAAGCGGTTGCCAAAGAAGAGTTTGAAAAAGCCGCGGAGATCCGCGATCAAATAAAATATTTGGAAAGCCAATTGGACAGCTATTTTCAAGGGGGAGGAAACTAAGACATGTCTATCGAAAAATTTTTAAATCAAGCTCTCAGCTCTTGGATGAGCGGAGACGGTCCCGAATCAGATATTGTTCTCAGTTCCCGTGTCCGATTGGCAAGAAATCTTAAGAATTACCGTTTTCCGACGGCATTCAGCAGTGAAGAAGCGAAAGAAATTATCGAGAAAGTTTATAACAGTGTAAAAGATAAATCTTTTCCCGGAATCGGTCCGTTGGAATTATTGGTCATCGATGATTTGCAGCCGCTGCAAAAAAGAGTGTTGGTTGAAAAACATTTAATCAGCCCGCATTTGGCGGAGAATGCCACCCACGGAGCGGTTTTGTTATCAGAAAATGAGGAAATCAGTATTATGATAAATGAAGAGGATCATGTACGCATTCAATGTCTATACTCCGGCCTCCAGTTATTCGAGGCTTTAAAAATGGCCAATGCTTTTGATGACGTCATTGAAGATTATGTGGATTATGCTTTTGATGAAAAAATCGGCTATTTGACCAGTTGTCCGACAAATGTGGGAACAGGATTGAGAGCATCTGTCATGATGCATCTTCCCGGTTTGGTGCTCACCCGGGAGATGAACAACATCATCCCTGCCATGAATCGTTTAGGTTTGGTCGTAAGGGGAATTTATGGGGAAGGAAGCGAAGCCTTAGGAAACATATTCCAAGTGTCAAATCAAATCACCCTCGGAAAATCGGAGGAAGACATTGTTGATGAATTGCAGAATGTCGTGAAACAATTGATTGCCCAGGAACGGGCGGCGAGAGAAAATCTGCGAAAGACCTCAAACATACAGTTGGAAGACAAAGTCTTCCGATCTTACGGAATTTTATCCAACTGCCGGATTATTGAATCGAAAGAAGCGGCAAGTTGTTTGTCGGATGTCCGCTTAGGAATCGACATGGGCTATATAAAAGGCATTTCGAAAAACATTCTGAATGAATTAATGATTGTCACCCAGCCGGGTTTTCTGCAGCAGTATGCGGGAGGGCCGCTGCGCCCCAATGAACGGGATGTTCGCCGGGCAACTTTGATTAGGGAACGATTAAAAATGGAAAATTGATCTGAGCAGGGAGGTATAAAAAAATGATGTTTGGACGCTTTACGGAAAGAGCTCAAAAGGTGTTGGCATTAGCCCAGGAAGAAGCGATCAGGTTGGGCCATAATAACATTGGCACTGAGCATATTTTGCTCGGGCTGATCCGCGAAGGAGAAGGAATTGCCGCCAAAGCATTGCATGCATTGGGGCTTGGTTCCGAAAAAATTCAAAGGGAAGTGGAACATCTGATTGGCCGTGGCCATGAAATGCCGCAATCGCTTCATTACACTCCGAGGGCCAAAAAGGTCATTGAATTATCGATGGACGAAGCCCGGAAACTGGGACACTCCTATGTGGGAACGGAACACATTCTTCTCGGCCTGATCCGCGAAGGAGAAGGCGTCGCTGCCCGGGTGCTGAACAATCTTGGCGTCAGTTTGAATAAAGCGCGCCAGCAAGTGCTGCAATTGTTGGGAAGCAGTGAGATGAACAGCCATCAAGGCGGAGCCGCGTCCAATGTGAGCACTCCCACTCTCGACAGTTTGGCCCGCGACTTGACGGCCATCGCGAGGGAAGGAAGTTTAGACCCTGTCATCGGAAGAAGCAAAGAAATTCAGCGGGTAATTGAGGTATTAAGTCGCCGCACGAAAAACAACCCTGTCTTGATCGGGGAACCGGGCGTCGGGAAAACGGCAATTGCCGAAGGGCTTGCCCAGCAAATTGTCAATAATGAAGTGCCGGAAATTCTCCGGGACAAACGGGTGATGACGCTTGATATGGGCACGGTCGTTGCCGGAACGAAATACCGCGGGGAATTTGAAGACCGCTTGAAAAAAGTGATGGATGAAATCCGGCAAGCGGGAAATATCATTCTGTTTATCGACGAACTTCACACGTTGATCGGAGCCGGGGGTGCGGAAGGAGCCATTGATGCTTCCAACATTTTAAAACCGTCCCTTGCCCGCGGTGAACTGCAATGCATCGGTGCGACCACCCTGGATGAGTACAGAAAATATATTGAAAAAGATGCCGCTTTGGAGCGCCGCTTCCAGCCGATCATGGTGGAAGAGCCGACTGTGGAAGAGTCCATTCAGATTTTAAAAGGACTCCGCGATCGCTATGAAGCCCATCACCGCGTACAGATTACGGACGAAGCGATCGAAGCGGCGGTCAAACTGTCCGATCGTTACATTTCCGACCGGTTCTTGCCTGACAAAGCAATAGATTTGATCGACGAAGCAGGTTCAAAAGTCCGTCTCCGTTCATTCACCACGCCTCCGAATCTGAAAGAATTGGAGATGAAACTGGAAGAGATTCGCAAGGAAAAAGACGCCGCCGTACAAAGCCAGGAATTTGAGAAAGCCGCTTCTTTGCGGGATATGGAACAGCGCCTCCGCGAAGAATTGGAGGAAACGAAGAAAGAATGGAAGGAAAAGCAAGGAAAAGAAAATTCCAAAGTGACCGTTGAAGATGTGGCCAGCGTTGTTTCAGCCTGGACGGGAATTCCTGTGTCGAAACTGACGGAAACGGAAACAGACCGGCTTCTTCGTTTGGAGGAAATTCTCCATTCCCGCGTCATCGGCCAGGAAGAAGCGGTCAAGGCCATTGCCAAGGCCGTCCGCCGTGCCCGCGCCGGCTTGAAAGACCCGAAACGGCCAGTCGGCTCTTTCATTTTCCTCGGCCCGACCGGCGTCGGAAAAACGGAACTGGCCAGGGCGCTTGCCGAGGCGATGTTCGGAGAAGAAGATGCGATGATTCGCGTCGATATGTCCGAGTATATGGAGAAACACTCCACATCGAGATTGGTCGGTTCGCCTCCGGGATATGTCGGTTATGAGGAAGGCGGCCAGCTGACGGAAAAAGTGCGCCGCAAACCGTATTCTGTCATCTTGCTTGATGAAATTGAAAAAGCCCATCCCGATGTGTTCAATATTTTGCTGCAAGTACTTGAAGACGGCCGTTTGACCGATTCGAAAGGCAGAACGGTTGATTTTAGAAACACGATCTTAATCATGACATCCAATGTCGGAGTCGAATCATTGAAATACAACAAGTACGTCGGCTTTAACATTCAGGATGGCGAACGGGACTATAAAGATATGAAGGATAAAGTGATGGAAGAGCTGAAAAAGGCTTTCCGTCCGGAGTTTTTGAACCGAATCGACGAAATCATTGTTTTCCATTCCTTAGAAAAAGAACATCTCAAGAAAATCGTCACATTAATGACAGAGCAGCTTGTCAAGCGCCTGGAGGAGCAGGACATTACCCTCGAATTGACAGAAGCGGCCAAAGAGAAAATTGCCGATCTGGGCTACGATCCGGAATACGGCGCGCGTCCGCTTAGAAGGGCCATTCAAAAGCATATTGAAGACCGCCTCTCAGAGGAATTGTTGAAGGGAACCATTGCCAAAGGGCAAAAAGTCATCGTGGACGTGGAAAATGATGAATTTGTCGTCAAAGCGGGGCAGCCGCAGTTGAATTGAACGGTCTGCAAGGGTCCGAAGCTCAAAAACAGGTTAAACGCATTCTTAAAGCGGCTTCGGGCCCTTTTTTTCCGCAAAAGTACAAGCAATAACTGACGGACGGGACGAGGTTGATATTGTGAAAAAAACAAAATCTGTTTATATATGCTCCAGCTGCGGCCATAAACACCTGAAATGGCAGGGGTTTTGCAACAGCTGCGGGGAAATGGGGACATTGCAGGAAAATGTGGATGACAGCCATGAAAACAGCCGCAATGTCAAAATCAAAAAAATAAAAGCGCCGGTCAAACGGCTTGTGGAGACGAGTTCGTCACAAAGCGACCGAATCGTCACATCCTTCACCGAATTTAACCGCGTGATGGGCGGCGGGATTGTGAAAGATTCCTTGTCCATTATCACCGCCGTGCCGGGTGCGGGAAAATCGACTCTGCTTTTGCAAATCAGCCAGGACGTTGCTTCACAAGGCTATAAAGTCCTTTACGCTTCCGGGGAGGAAAGCGAGAGCCAAATCAGGGCCAGGGCGGACCGGATTCTTCCGGCCATTGATCCGAATATATGGATTTACTCCGATTCCAGCATGAATCATGTTCTCGGGATCATTGAGGAGATTGACCCGGATGTTGTTGTCATTGACAGTATTCAAACGTTTGCCTTGGAGGAATACCCTTCGCGGGCGGGAAGCCCGACGCAAACGATGGAATGCGCCAACGCGATGCTGGAAGTGGCGAAAAATCCCGAGCGTCCCCGGGCCGTATTGATGGTCGGCCAGATGACGAAAGACAATGAACTGGCAGGACTCAGGGCGCTCGAGCATTTGGTCGATACCGTTTTGATTTTGGAAGGAGAGGGCGGCGAGCAGCTGAAACAGCTGTATGCCAGCAAAAACCGGTACGGAAGCACGGGGGAGATTGGCTTTTTTTCCATGGAAGAAGACGGCCTCCGGGCGATAGAAAATCCGTCGGAATATTTCATTACCCAGCGGGATGAAATTGTCACGGGCAGCGCATTGACCGTCATTAAAGAAGGGACGAGACCGATCATCGTGGAAGTGGAGAGCCTCGTGACCCCGACTTTTACTCCGTATCCGTCCCGGATTGGGGAATGCATGCGCAAAGACCAAATCAGCACGCTGACGGCGATTTTGGAAGAAAGAGCCGGTTTGCAGATGTTGACCCAGAACGTGGTCATCAAAACAACGGGCGGCATCCGCTTAAAAGAACAAGCCGCCAATCTGGCCGTTCTTATGAGCATCGTCTCTTCCTATTTGGGAAGGGGAATTCCGAACGATGTCGTGTTCATAGCGGATATCGGTTTGACAGGAGAATTAAAGAAGGTTCCCGCTTTGGAAGCGAGAATAAGAGAAGTGGAACGGATGGGTTACCGGAAAGTGTATGTGGCGAGGAACGCGTTGCGAAATCCCCATATGTTCAGACAGATTGAGGTCATTCCTTGCAATACGCTCAATGATGTGATTCAAGATGTCTTTCCTGATGCAGAGTATTGAAAAAAACCGGCGGGGGTTGAAGAAAAAGACCCCTGAAAAAGGATTTCCGGCGGGAAATGCAGCGGCAGCCGAAAAAAGAACGGTGTTTATCCGGCGCATGTTTTGTTCCAGCTCCTTGGCACCGTGGAAAGGGGCTGGAGACTTTTATTGTTTCGGCAAATAGGGCATTTTTCCGGGGGTTGGGGCAGAAAAGAAATCAAAAAGATGATATTGAATGGACATTTCAGGTATGATAAAATATTCTGTTTATTATTTGACTACGAATAAATGAGGTGTTAACCTAGGATTATAAGAAAATTCAGGTTACAGTTTTTGCGGACGGCAATTAAACAGGATTATTGCAATATGATTACAGTATTAAAAAATTGTGTAACAGACGGTTTCAACTTGCAGAAATTGTTTATAATAAATTTGAGGGGGTGAAACAATTGCTGAGGCGGGTTATTCAAGCCTGTTTTCTTATTGCCGGAGCCACGTTGGGCATTTTTCTTATGCCGCAATTCATGATCGCCATTCATCTGGCTGATTATACATGGCTCAACAATCCTTATGTAGCCGCCATTTTTGGAGCAATTATTTTTTATATTATTTCATTCTGGGCGGTTGATTATGTTGTTCGTTTTGTCAAGTGGTTCGAGGAAACGTTGATAAAAACACCCGTAATGGATATCATTTTCGCCAGCGTCGGCCTGATTATCGGCCTTTTGATCGCCTTCTTGCTCGGTTATGCACTCAATTTAATGCAAATCCCCGGACTAAACACGGTTCTGCCTATCATTTTAACCTTGCTATTCGGTTACCTGGGCATCCAGGTCGGTTTGAAGAAAGGCAATGAAATTATCGCTCTTTTTAATAATAAAAAGAAAAAGGCGGTTGAAGAAGAGGAAGCGGAAAAAGCGAGAAGGAATTTGTATAAAATTCTCGACACGAGCGTCATCATTGACGGCAGAATCGCCGACATATGCCAAACAGGCTTTTTGGAAGGCGTTCTCGTCATCCCGCAGTTCGTGCTCGAAGAACTCCAGCATATTGCCGATTCGTCTGATGTGCTGAAAAGAAACAGAGGCCGGAGGGGCCTTGACATATTAAACCGGATACAAAAAGAGCTGCCAATTGAAGTGCAAATTTACGAAGGCGATTTTGATGATATACATGAAGTGGACAGCAAGTTGATTAAGCTCGCCAAAGTGATGGACGGAGCCGTTGTGACGAATGATTTCAACCTTAATAAGGTATGCGAGTTGCAAAACGTTCCCGTATTAAATATTAATGATCTTGCCAATGCGGTCAAGCCCATAGTGCTGCCGGGAGAAGAAATGAATGTGCACGTCATTAAAGACGGCAAAGAGGAAAATCAAGGGGTTGCCTATCTGGATGACGGCACGATGATCGTTGTCGAGGACGGCCGCGAGTACATCGGCAAGAACGTCGATGTCATTGTGACGAGCGTCTTGCAAACTTCTGCCGGAAGAATGATTTTTGCAAAACCAAAATTATTGGAGAAAGCTTTATAGGGAGAATGAAGAATTAATGTTGGCATATCAGGTGATTATTCCGGCTGCCGGCCGCGGAAAAAGAATGGGGGCAGGTTTTAACAAACTTTTTTTGAAATTGGGCGGAATCCCTGTTTTGGTTCATACATTGCAAGTTTTTGACAGAGATGACATGTGCAAAGGAATCATTCTTTCTATTTCTCCGTCCGACGAAGAGCACATCCGGAAAATGATTGGTGATTACCGCATAAAAAAGGTCACTTCCATTGTCTACGGGGGGAAGGAACGGCAGGACAGCGTGTATAACGGTCTGAAGGCCGTGAACGAACGGGAAGGAATTATTCTCGTTCATGACGGCGCCCGCCCTTTCATCCGCCGAGAATACATACATGCCTGTGTCCGCGCCGCCGCGGAGAAGGGAGCGGCCATCATTGCGGTACCGGTGAAAGATACGATTAAAAAAGTAAAAGGCGACATTGTAATGGAAACAATTGAACGTTCCGGCTTGTGGGCGGTTCAAACCCCACAAGCTTTTCGCATTTCTTTGCTGCGCAAAGCGTATCAAAAAGCGATGGAAGACCATTTCACCGGAACGGATGACGCCAGCCTTGTCGAACGGTTGAACTGGCCGGTGGCGATTGTCGAAGGAGATTATGATAATATTAAACTGACAACTTTGGAAGACTTATATTTTGCAGAAGCGATTTTAAAAAAGAAACAGGCGGATTCCCAAAAGCAAATCTTTCATGACTTTTGGTTTTAAAGATTTGCATTTGGGGATGTTTTTTGTGGAAAGGTGGTAGACATGTTTCGGATTGGACAAGGGTTTGACGTTCATCAATTTGCCGAGGGAAGGCCGCTTATCATAGGCGGCATTGAAATCCCTTATGAAAAAGGGTTGATTGGCCATTCCGATGCGGATGTTTTATTACATACAATCACGGACGCCTGCCTGGGAGCGGCGGGAGAAGGAGATATCGGCAGACATTTTCCCGACACCGACCCGGCATATAAGGACGCCGATTCCGCGAAGCTTTTGCAATATGTGTGGCAACATGTCATCAAGAAAAAAGGCTATGAACTGGTCAATGCCGATTGCACGATCATGGCCCAAAAACCGAAAATGAGCCCGTATATTGAAAAAATGCGGGAGCGAATTGCCGAATTGCTGGAATGTTCCCCCGAACAAATCAACGTCAAAGCAACCACGACGGAAAAACTCGGTTTTGTCGGGAGAGAAGAAGGGATCGCCGCTATGGCGGTTGTTCTATTGAAGAAAATTAAGTAAAATTTTTTAGTAAAGAAAACGATGAGGAGGCTTTTTATGGAAAAGTCTGTTCGCGTCCGGTATGCGCCGAGCCCAACAGGACATTTACATATTGGCAATGCGAGAACCGCCCTGTTTAACTATCTGTTTGCCAGACATACCGGAGGCAAGTTTATCATCAGAATTGAAGACACCGACCTGAAACGGAATGTTGAAGGCGGCGAAGAGAACCAGCTGAAGTATTTAAGATGGCTGGGAATGGATTGGGACGAGGGAATCGACAAAGACGGAGGATACGGACCTTACCGCCAATCAGAGCGGAAACATATCTATAAAGAGTATGCCGAAAAGCTGTTGCGCACAGGCAAAGCTTATAAATGTTATTGCACCGAGGAAGAGTTAAAAGCGGAGCGCGAGGCCCAGGCGGCAGCGGGGCAAATAACCGGGTATTCCGGCAAATGCCGCCATTTGACCGAGGAGGAAGCCCGCCGGCTGGAAGAGGAAGGCAGGAAACCGGTGATTCGCTTCCGCGTTCCCGAAGGAAAAACTTATGCTTTTGACGACATGGTAAAAGGCCATGTTGCCTTTGCTTCGGATGAAGTGGGCGGCGATTTTGTCATCATGAAAAAAGACGGGATGCCGACCTACAATTTCGCCGTCGTGATTGACGATCATTTAATGGAAATCACCCACGTTCTCCGCGGGGATGACCATATTTCCAACACGCCGAAACAGCTGATGATCTACGAAGCGCTCGGATGGGAACCGCCCGTCTTCGGCCATATGTCGTTGATTGTCAATGAGGAGCGGAAAAAATTAAGCAAGCGCGACGAGACGATCATTCAATTTATTGAACAATATGAAGAGTTGGGCTATTTGCCGGAGGCGATGTTCAATTTCATTGCTTTATTGGGATGGTCTCCGGAAGGGGAACAGGAAATTTTATCACGGGAAGAATTGATTGCACAATTTGATCCGAAGCGTCTTTCCAAGTCCCCGGCCGTGTTTGACAAACAAAAATTGACGTGGATGAACAACCAATATATGAAAGCGGCAGATCTCGACCGGCTGGTGGAAATTTCCCTTCCCCATTTGATCAAGGCCGGCCGTCTTCCCGAAAATATGACGGAAGAAGAACGGAATTGGGCCAGGGAATTAATTGCCTTGTATCAGGATAAAATGAGCTACGGGGCCGAAATTGTGGAGAAGTCCGCATTGTTCTTCAAGGAGGAATTGGAATTGGAGGACGATGCCAAAGAAGTGTTGGCCGACCCGGATGCTTCCCGCGTTCTGGCCGCTTTTTTGGATGAAGTAAAAGAGGCGGACAGTTTGACGCCCGAAAAGGTAAAAGAAAAAATTAAAGCGGTGCAAAAAGCAACCGGCCTTCGCGGCAAGAAATTGTTCATGCCCATTCGGGCGGCGGTCACCGGCCAGACACACGGTCCCGATTTGCAAAAAACAATCGCCCTCATAGGGAAGGAGAAAGTGGTTGAACGTTTGGCGTCCGTTTTAAGCTGAAATACCGGCCGGAAAACGCACTTTTGCCGATGGCGCCGCTATGGACCAATGAAGAAAGTTGCCGAGTAATTCAGTTAACATCTGGGCGAAAATGTAATATATTAAGTATATAGAGTTCGGGATGACAAGTTGATAAGGGAAAAGCGTTGACGAGGAGAAGTAGAAAAGTGATGCTTCACAGAGAGAACCACCGCCGGCTGAAAGTGGTTCAAGCCTCTCGCTTTTCGAAATGCACCTCTGAGCCCCTATTCGAAAAAGCGGATGTTGCTCCGGCCATCCGGAAATGCAGAAGACGCATCGCTTGAGTAGATTAGGGCGGATTCCTTCCGTTAGCAGGCAAGAGCCGGGGCGGGCGTATGCCAGCCCAAGCAGAGTGGAACCGCGCATGTTATGCGTCTCTGTCGTGATGGACGGAGACGCATTTTTTGTTGTGCTCCGTTTAAAATGCAAAGAAGGCGAATGTTTGCATGGCTGTGCGGTGAAGACAAAGACATAAGATATTTTTTAAAAATTCTTAACAGGAGGTATCCCGAATGTTCAAAAGGTTGAAAGAGGATATCGAAGTAGTTTTTGAACAAGACCCGGCTGCGAGAAGTTATTTGGAAGTAATCCTTACGTATTCCGGTTTGCATGCGATATGGTGCCATCGTATTGCCCATGCTTTATATAAAAGAAAATTTTATTTTTTGGCCCGTCTGATTTCGCAAATCAGCAGGTTTTTCACCGGTATTGAAATTCACCCCGGAGCAAAAATCGGCCGCCGGTTTTTCATCGACCATGGAATGGGGGTTGTAATCGGGGAGACTTGCGAAATCGGCGACAATGTGACAATATATCAGGGAGTCACCTTGGGCGGAACAGGTAAGGAAAAAGGAAAGCGCCATCCGACCATTAAAGACAATGTGTTGATTTCCGCAGGCGCAAAAGTGCTCGGTTCCATCACAATTGGGGAAAATTCCAAGATTGGCGGCGGTTCGGTGGTGTTAAAAGATGTTCCCCCGAACTCCACCGTTGTCGGCATTCCGGGAAGGGTGGTCCGGCAAAACGGAAAACGGGTAAACAGGGATTTGGATCACGCCAATCTTCCGGATCCGGTTCTCGACAAATTCAGGGAGCTTGAGTCAAAAATCGAGCAATTAACGGCCGAGCTGGAAGCGCTGCGGAATGAGTGGAATGAACGGAATGAACTGAGCGAGCGCAATGAGAGGAGAATAAAGCATGGCAGTTAAAATTTACAACACGTTGACAAAGAAAAAAGAAGACTTCATTCCGTTGGAAGAAGGAAAAGTGAAAATGTATGTGTGCGGGCCGACGGTCTACAATTATATCCATATCGGCAACGCCCGCCCGGCCATTGTCTTCGATACCGTGAGGAGATATTTGGAATTCCGCGGCTATGAGGTGCATTACGTCTCCAATTTTACCGACGTCGATGACAAGCTGATTAAAGCGGCCAACGAACTTGGCGAAGAAGTGCCGGTTTTGGCGGAACGATTTATTAAAGCGTATATGGACGATATTACCGCTTTGGGGTGCAAAAAAGCGGACGTCCATCCGCGCGTCACGGAACATATGGATACGATCATCGAATTCATCCAAACTTTGATTGACAAAGGCTATGCTTATGAAGCGGACGGGGATGTGTATTTCCATACCCGCAAATTTGAGGAGTACGGGAAGCTTTCCCATCAATCCATTGACGAACTCCGGGTCGGCGCCCGGATTGCCGTCGGGGAAAAGAAAAAAGACGCCCTCGATTTTGCTCTTTGGAAAGCGGCCAAACCGGGGGAAATATCCTGGGACAGCCCGTGGGGCAAAGGGAGGCCGGGCTGGCACATCGAATGTTCGGCGATGGCGAGAAGCATACTCGGCGATACCATTGATATTCATGCCGGCGGGCAGGACTTGGCTTTTCCCCATCACGAAAATGAAATCGCCCAAACGGAAGCCCTGACCGGAAAACCTTTTGCCCGCTATTGGATGCATAACGGTTATATTAATATTAATAATGAAAAGATGTCCAAATCCCTCGGAAATGTGGTGTTGGTCCGCGAACTTTTGCAGAAGCACGATCCCCAAGTGGTCAGGTTTTTCATGCTTTCCGTCCATTACCGGAATCCGATCAATTTTTCCGAGGAACTTCTTGAAAAAACGAAGGCCGCTTTTGGAAGACTAAAAACAGCCTATCAAAATTTGCAGCACAGGCGGCAGGCTTCGACAAACTTGACGGAAAATGACGAAGAATGGCTGGAGAAAATCCGCGCCCAGCGGGAGCAGTTTATCCGGGAAATGGATGACGACTTCAACACGGCCAATGCGATTTCCGTACTGTTTGAACTGGCAAGCCTCGCCAACCGTTATCTCATGGAAAAGACAACCGCTGTCAAAGTGATTGATGCATTTCTGAAAGAATTTGATGAATTGGCCGGTGTCCTCGGCTTGTCCCTGAAGGAAGAAGAACTTCTCGATGAGGAAATCGAAGCGCTCATTGAAAAACGCAATGAAGCGAGAAAAAACCGCAACTTCAAGCTGGCTGACGAAATCCGCGACAAACTGAAGGCCATGAACATTATTTTGGAAGACACTCCCCAAGGAACGAGATGGAGAAGAGGCTGACGGATGGTTGACAACGAACGGAAACTGGACGTAAAACAAATGAACAGCCTGGCTCTCGCCTACATGGGAGATGCCGCCTATGAAGTGTATGTGCGCAAGCATTTGCTGCAATCGGGGATTGCCAAGCCGCATCAGTTGCAAAAAGCTTCCGTCAAATATGTGTCTGCCAAAGCGCAGGCGGAAATCGTCCATTATTTGCTGGGGGAAGAATTGCTTTCGGAGGAAGAAAAAGCAGTCGTGATGCGGGGGAGAAATGCGAAATCGGGAACCGTGCCGAAAAATACGGATGTGCAAACATACCGTTACGGCACGGCTTTTGAAGCCCTTATCGGCTATTTATTCTTGTTGGAAAGGACAGAACGTTTGGAAGAAATCATCAATATTTCATTTAAATTGGTGAAAGAAAGGGAAGGGAAAGGAGGGGGGTTCGATGAACGAGGAATACGTAATCGGCAAGAACCCTGTGATGGAAGCTTTAAAATCTGAACGGGAAATAAACAAAATATTTGTCGCCGAGGGTTCGCAAAAAGGCCAGATGCAGCAGATCATCAACCTGGCAAAAAAGCGGAATGTGCTTGTGCAGTATGTGCCGAAGAAAAAATTGGACAAAATGGCGGACGGAAATCATCAGGGGGTCGTCGCCCAAGTGGCCGCCTATAAATATGCGGAATTGGATGATCTCTTTTTGGCGGCGGAAAAGAAAAACGAGGCGCCTTTTTTCCTTCTTTTGGATGAAATTGAAGATCCCCATAATCTCGGTTCCATCATCCGCACGGCCGACGCCGCCGGGGTGCACGGCATCATCATTCCGAAACGCAGGGCGGTGGGGTTGACGGCCGCCGTCGCCAAGGCATCCACGGGGGCGATAGAGTATGTGCCTGTCGTCCGCGTGACCAACATGGCCCGCACCATAGACGAACTGAAAGAGCGGGGCGTTTGGATTGCCGGCACGGATGCCAATGCAAAAGAGGATTACCGGAACTTGGACGGAACGATGCCGCTCGGACTGGTGATCGGCAGTGAAGGAAAAGGGATGAGCCGCCTTGTCCGGGAAAAATGTGATTTTTTGATCAAATTGCCGATGAAAGGGCATGTCACATCTTTAAATGCTTCAGTGGCCGCTGCCCTTCTCATATATGAGGTATTCCGGAAACGAAACCCCCTGAAGAGCGATGGAAAAGACAATTTTGATTGTTGACGGTTATAACATTATCGGCGCCTGGCCCGAACTCATCGCCTTGCGCGATGAAGAAGATCTCGAAGCGGCAAGGGATCGGCTGATCGACAAAATGGCGGAGTTCAAAGCGTTTACCGGATACCGGGTCATTGTCGTTTTCGATGCCCACTATGTCCCCGGTACGGAAAAGAAGATCAAAAACAAAAAAGTGGAAGTGATTTTTACAAAGAAGGATGAAACGGCCGATGAAAGGATTGAGAGGTTGGCAAAAGATTTGAGCGCCCCTTTTACAAAAATTTACGTCGCCACTTCCGATTATACGGAACAATGGCAAATATTCGGGCAGGGAGCCCTGAGAATATCGGCCCGGGAACTGCTGGCGGAAATGGAATCGATTGAGAAAAACATAAAAAGACAAGTGGAAGCCATTCGCAGCAAACAGCCGATTTCCAAAATTCCCCTAAAAAAAGAAGTGGCGGAAATTTTTGAAAAATGGCGCAGGGGAAAAGGATGAACGGTTGACGCTTTGAAAATGCCTACTGTATAATATTTCTAACTACCTTGTGCGGCTGGGGAGGAGTTACATGTGGTGGCCGAATTTGAGGCAAAGTTCAACGAAAGGCACAAGCGGTTTATGGACCTCGAAGATGAGGAATTGGTTGAACTGGTCCATCAAGGAACCGGTGAAGCTTTGGACTTCCTCATTCATAAGTATCAAAATTTTGTGCGGGCCAAGGCGAAATCTTATTTTTTAATCGGCGCTGATAAAGAAGATATCGTTCAAGAAGGGATGATCGGCCTCTATAAGGCGATCCGCGATTTCAAAGAGGACAAGCTTACCTCCTTTAAAGCTTTTGCCGAACTTTGCATTACAAGGCAAATCATTACCGCCATTAAAACGGCAACGAGGCAAAAACATATTCCGCTCAATTCTTATGTTTCCCTCGACAAACCGATATATGACGACGAATCGGACCGGACGCTGATGGATGTCCTTTCCGGAACTAAAGTGATGGATCCGGAAGAATTGATCATCCATCAAGAAGAATTCAAGCAAATCGAAGGCAAAATGACCGAACTTCTCAGTGATTTGGAGCGCAAAGTTTTGGCGCTTTATTTGGACGGCCAGTCTTATCAGGAAATTTCGGAAGAATTGAACCGCCACGTGAAGTCGATCGATAACGCCCTGCAAAGGGTGAAAAGAAAGCTGGAAAGGTATTTGGAAGTAAAAGAATTAACGTTGTAATGAACGGGTTTGTGACTTCTTAACAGCTGCAACAAGAGTGGCTTTTCAATCATGGACAAGCCGGCGGAGACTGCGGCACATCTGTGCAGTTGCCCGGGGACAGGAAAGAAGGTGTTTTTTTCGTCTAAATCGTTTGTATATTCAGAAAATAGTTTCCGTCCGGAGTTTGTATTGACATAAAATTTTGTCCATGTTACATTTTTAAAGATAAGACAGAAAGAAACAACACAGCGGGTGGCTTTTATGAAAAACAAAGTGGTTCTCGCCTGCACGGTATGCGGGTCAAGAAACTATTCAACGCAAAAAAAGAGCGGCCCAAAGCGGCTGGAACTGAAAAAATATTGCAAGACGTGCGGCGTACATACGCTTCATCGGGAAACAAAGTAAGTTCAGAACAGGAAGCCATCGGCTGTTTTTAAGGAGATTGAGAGGTCGCGGCAAAATGCGAGACGTAGTGAATTTTCTCAAAGACGTAGCATCTGAGATGCGCAAGGTAAGCTGGCCGAAACCGAACGAGCTGAAAAAATATACGATTACAGTGATTACGACTGTTTTACTTTTAATGCTGTTTTTCGTGCTCGTTGATTTGGGCATCAGCCAGCTGATTAAGCTTATTCCTTGAATAATTACTGTGTTTTCATGCTATAATGAAAACAACACAGGAATTTTTATGCAAAGCCCGGTAACGGGTTTTTTGTTTGGAAAAAATTCATTACGAGCAGAAGGCTTTTGGATAGCGCGGAGCACGGTTTGCATGAAATTTGCCGGGTTTATTTTGCCCCGGCGCATGGGTACGGAAAGCCGGAAGAAAATCTCACATTTTGAGAACAGATGCCCGGACGGTTATTTTATAAACAGGGAGGGAAAGGACGGAATGTCCTGTTAAATGGAAAAGAATTGGTATGTCATTCATACTTACTCCGGCTATGAAAACAAGGTAAAGACGAATTTGGAAAAACGTGTTGAATCTATGGGCATGCAGGACAAAATTTTCCGGGTAATCGTTCCGGAGGAAGAAGAAACGGATATTAAGAACGGCAAGAAAAAAGTTGTCAAACGCAAAGTGTTTCCGGGATATGTTCTCGTTGAACTGATTTTGACGGACGATTCCTGGTATGTGGTCAGAAATACACCGGGTGTGACAGGATTTGTCGGTTCATCCGGTTCCGGAACAAAGCCGGTCCCCCTTGAACCGGAGGAAGTTGAAAAAATTCTGAAGCGGATCGGCATGGATGAAAAACGGATCGACATCGATTTTGAAATTGGCGAAAAAGTCCGCGTGAAAGAAGGGCCTTTTGCAGATTATACCGGTGCCATTGAAGAAATTGACAAGGATAAAGGAAAAGTGAAAGTGCTTGTCAATATGTTCGGCAGGGATACACCGGTGGAATTGGATTTCACGCAAGTTGAAAAAATCTAATTTGCAAACCTTGAAAATCCCCAAAAAAAGTGATAATATTTTTTAGGTCAGTATGGCTTACTGGCTCTTCTTTTATAAAAGTTGAAATATGGGAAATACTGGTTAACAAACAAAGATTGCGCCTTTCTTCATCCGGGAAATCCCGACCCGGTTTACATGCATCAGCCTTTGTACAGAGAAGGGCGAAGGAGTGGGAGGGGATTATCCCCATTTACCACATCACGGACTTAAGGAGGTGTGTCTCGTGGCTAAAAAAGTTGCTAAAGTAGTAAAATTGCAGATTCCCGCAGGAAAAGCAAATCCGGCGCCTCCCGTTGGACCGGCATTGGGTCAGGCAGGCGTAAACATTATGGGTTTCTGTAAAGAATTTAATGCGCGCACAGCTGATCAAGCTGGCTTAATTATTCCGGTTGAAATTACGGTTTATGAAGACCGTTCATTTACATTTATTACGAAAACCCCACCAGCTGCGGTTCTGTTAAAGAAAGCAGCCGGTATTGAATCCGGTTCAGGCGAACCGAATCGTAATAAAGTGGCAACTATCAAACGCGACAAAGTGCGTGAAATCGCGGAATTGAAAATGCCCGACTTGAATGCTGCAAGCGTGGAAGCGGCCATGCGCATGGTGGAAGGCACCGCACGCAGTATGGGTATTGTTATTGAAGACTAATTTTAGGCTGGTTTTGTGAGGTTGCGATGTTGAATTCGATTTAGCTCGCAACCTTTCCTGTGTTCAGAAGCCGGCGCCGGAAATGCAAAATAGCGCTCCGTTCTTTGAAGCCGGAATATGGCCGCCGGTTTGCGGCCGAGTTTCGGTGAAAGAACGCCCGGTGTCCGGCCAATCCGGCCCGCGGCAAAAAAAGTTGATCCTTCCGGATGGAAGGGACAAGCCCGGCGCAGGCCCGGCGCCTGTGTTGCGGCATTTTTTGTTCACTTTTAGGATTTTAGGTGTTTTTGCTTTTTCAAGTGGGAGGTTATTCCGCTAAAACCACATTTAAGGAGGAAAAAGAGTAATGGCTAAAAGAGGAAAAAAGTATTTGGAAGCCGCCAAGCTTGTTGACCGCATGAAAGCTTATCCTGTAAACGAAGCGGTGGAACTGGCAAAGAAAACAAATATCGCAAATTTTGACGCAACAGTTGAAGCTGCTTTCCGCTTGGGAGTTGATCCGAAAAAAGCGGACCAAAATATCCGCGGTGCCGTAGTACTTCCGAACGGAACCGGTAAAACGCAAAAAGTTCTTGTTTTTGCCAAAGGGGAAAAAGCGAAAGAAGCTGAAGCGGCCGGTGCCGATTATGTTGGAGATACAGACTACATCGAAAAAATCAAAGAAGGCTGGTTCGATTTTGACGTGATCGTTGCCACACCCGACATGATGGGCGAAGTTGGTAAACTGGGCCGTATTTTGGGACCCAAAGGTTTAATGCCAAACCCGAAAACCGGCACTGTTACTTTTGACGTGGCCAAAGCCGTGAAAGAAATTAAAGCCGGTAAAGTGGAATACCGTGTTGACAAAGCCGGCAACGTTCATGTGCCGATCGGCAAAACTTCTTTTGAAAATGAAAAGCTCGTAGAAAACTTGCAAGCGATTCTCGAAGCCCTCTTAAAAGCAAAACCGGCATCCGCAAAAGGAACTTACGTGAAAAACGTAAGCATCACAACAACAATGGGCCCGGGAATCAAAGTGGATCCGTCAACCATCATGGGGTAATCGCATTTTGCGCGTTTTTCCTTTCATCTTTCAGCCCGGGGCGGCTGAAAGATGAAGTTTTTGCAGCGGTGCAAAATGCGTTTATATAAAGTTTCCAAAAAATAATATTTGACAAACGGAACGCAATCGCATAAAATTTTATCTGTTGTAAAATTGAATACCATTTGTACCGCAGACAGCAGGTGCGCATATGCGCTTAATTTCCTGCCGAGGTAATACGATAAAAGTCATGCCGCTTGGTTTTTGGGCGGTTATTGTATGATCCTCCATGTCTGCACAGATATGGGGGTTTTTTTATACGGGGGAATGACAGCGACACCTGCAAACTTGCCGGTTGAAGCGGTTCTCTTTGAAAGAGGCCGGCATAACCGTTTTCGGCGGACGACTTAACCTCTTTTTTTGGACGGTATAAATGAGTAATTTGCAGGAGGTGTAAGAATGGGCAGCGCCATCGAAGCAAAAAAGAAAATTGTTGAAGAGATTACGGAAAAACTGAACTCCAGCGTATCAACGATCATTGTCGACTATCGCGGCTTGAATGTTTCGGAGATTACCGAACTCCGCAAACAACTCCGGGAAGCGGGCGTGGAGTTTAAGGTGTATAAAAACACTTTAATGCGCCGTGCGGCAGAAGCGGTCGGACTTGAAGGTTTGACGGAGTTTTTGACCGGTCCGAACGCTGTCGCTTTCAGCAAAGAAGATGTTGTTGCGCCGGCTAAAATTCTCAACGAATTTGCCAAGAAAAATGAAGCGCTCGAGATTAAGACCGGAGTAATTGAAGGAAATATTGCCACACTTGAACAAATCAAAGAGTTGGCGGAGCTTCCGTCCCGCGAAGGCTTGCTCTCCATGTTGCTCAGCGTGCTTCAAGCACCGATGCGCAATTTTGCTCTTGTTGTCAAAGCTGTGGCAGAACAAAAAGAAGAACAAGGCGCTTAATAGCTTGACATTTATTTCGGTTCAGTGATAAATCAAAAAATTATTTCCAAGGAGGACGAAAACATGACTAAAGAAGAAATTATTGAAGCGGTTAAGAATATGACTGTTTTGGAATTAAATGAATTAGTAAAAGCTATTGAAGAAGAATTCGGCGTAACTGCCGCTGCTCCTGTTGCTGTTGTAGGCGGGGCTGCCGCAGGTGCTGCTGAAGAAGAAAAAACAGAATTCGATGTCATTCTTACATCTGCCGGCGACCAAAAAATCAAGGTTATCAAAGTTGTCCGCGAAATTACCGGTCTCGGACTCAAAGACGCAAAAGATCTTGTCGACAATGCTCCGAAGCCGCTTAAAGAAGGCGTCAGCAAAGAAGAAGCTGAAGAAATCAAAGCCAAACTTGAAGAAGTCGGAGCAGGCGTTGAGCTTAAGTAAGTCCGTTATAAGCAGAAAAAAGCCCGTTGTTACAGCGGGCTTTTTGCTTTTTTTGCACGGATGTATTATAATTCGGCCTGATATGTTGTTAGGAGAGTGGAAATAAATGTCTGAGCATTATTTTTCCCGCACACCCCAAAGCGAAAGCGATCCGGACCATTGGAGTTTTTCTTTGTTAGGCCATACGTTCATTTTTAAAACGGATCGGGGCGTTTTTTCAAAAAGGACGGTGGACTTCGGTTCCCGTCTATTAATAGAAACCTTCCGCCCGCCCGATTTGGAAGGGGATATTCTGGATGTCGGCTGCGGCTACGGGCCGATCGGGCTGGCCCTGGCGAAAAGCACGGGAAGAACGGTTCATATGGTGGACATTAATGAACGGGCCCTTTTGCTTTGCAGGGAAAACGCTTCTTTAAATCAAGTGGCCAATGTGCGGATTTATGAAAGCGACAGACTGGAAGGGGTAAGGGAAAAAGACTTTGCCGCCATTGTGACCAATCCGCCGGTCCGGGCCGGAAAGAAAGTCGTGTACGATATTTTTGAACAAAGCTATGACCATCTGAAGGCCGGGGGAGAGCTATGGATTGTGATTCAGAAAAAGCAAGGGGCTCCCTCTGCGGAGAAAAAGCTGGCGGAAATTTTTGACGAAGTGGAAGTTGTTAAAAAGAAAAAAGGATATTTCATCATTAAAGCGAAAAAATTACGTTGACTTTGATTTTTATGTATGTTAATATTATAAAATGCCAACATAATATTTATCCTGTATATTAGAAATTTCCAGAAATTTGTATAAGTCCGGAAGCAAAAGGGAAAAATAACAAAACAATAATATGGATAGAAAGAATGGTGGTTTTTCAAGAAAAACCCTTTTTCTTTTTTGCCTTAAAAATCTGATCACAATTCTCTGTGCAAGAAATTTTACATACATCTCAGTTTTCTTTTGTTTATTGACTGCCGTTTTCTCCACTCCATTATTTTCAGCAAACCGGAAAAATCAGATAAAAACTGCGGATCGGGAACGGGAGAAGTATGCCCGCCCGGTTTTATTCAGTCTGTCAAGCCAGCCAGTGCATCTTATTTTTATTCCCGGCAGCCTTTCTATTCAAGAATCGTGCAACTGGGATCATCTCTTTAAGATGCATTGCTCATTATATATGTTGAGTTGCATAAAAACGCTTTGATTTGAGGGGTGAATCAGTTGACAGGTCGACTAGTTCAGTTTGGACGGCACCGCCAACGCAGAAGTTATGCACGAATCAATGAAGTTCTGGAGTTACCCAACCTGATTGAAATTCAAACCTCTTCTTATAAATGGTTTATTGAAGAGGGTTTGCGGGAAATGTTCCAAGACATTTCTCCGATTGAAGACTTTACGGGCAATTTGTCGCTGGAATTTATTGATTACACTTTCGGGGAACCGAAATACTCCGTCGAGGAGGCAAAAGAACGGGATGTCACATACGCTGCTCCTTTGCGGGTAAAGGTGCGCCTTGTGAACAAGGAAACCGGTGAAGTGAAAGATCAGGAAGTTTTTATGGGTGATTTTCCGTTAATGACGGAAACCGGCACCTTTATTATTAACGGAGCGGAACGGGTCATCGTCTCCCAACTGGTTCGTTCCCCCAGCGTTTATTATAGCGCAAAAGTTGATAAAAATGGGAAAAAAGGTTTTACGGCCACAGTGATTCCAAACCGCGGCGCATGGCTGGAGTTTGAAACAGACGCCAAGGACGTCGTTTATGTCCGCATCGACCGGACGAGGAAACTTCCGGTGACGGTTTTATTGCGTGCGCTCGGATTTGGTTCGGACCAGGAAATCATTGACATACTCGGGGACAACGAGTATTTGCGCAATACATTGGAAAAGGACAATACGGAAGGCGCTGAAAAAGCCCTTATTGAAATATATGAACGTTTGCGTCCCGGTGAACCGCCGACGATTGAAAATGCGAAGAATCTTTTAATATCCAGATTTTTCGATCCGAAAAGATATGACTTGGCTTCTGTAGGGCGCTACAAAATCAACAAAAAGCTTCATATTAAGAACCGTTTGTTCGGCCACCGTTTGGCGGAAACGCTTGTCGACCCCGAAACAGGAGAAATCATCGCCGAAAAAGGAACGGTTCTTGACCGCCGGACGCTGGATCGGATTCTTCCCCATTTGGAGAAAAACGTCGGCTTCAGAAAGCTAAGCCCGTACGGCGGCGTTGTGGACGATGATGTTATGATTCAATCCATTAAAATTTATGCTCCGGATGATGAAGATAAAATCATCAACGTGATCGGAAACGCCAACGTGGATGAATCCGTAAAACACATTACGGCGGCGGATATACTCGCTTCCGTCAGCTATTTCTTCAATTTGTTGTACAATGTGGGCCATACGGATGATATTGACCACCTTGGCAACCGCCGTTTACGTTCTGTCGGCGAATTGCTGCAAAACCAGTTCCGCATAGGATTGTCGAGAATGGAACGGGTTGTGCGCGAACGGATGTCCATCCAGGACACCGCCACCATTACACCGCAGCAATTGATCAATATTCGCCCTGTCATTGCGGCGATTAAAGAGTTTTTCGGCAGCTCCCAGCTGTCGCAGTTCATGGACCAGACAAACCCGCTGGCCGAATTGACCCATAAACGGCGCCTGTCAGCTTTGGGACCGGGCGGTTTGACAAGAGAACGGGCCGGCTTTGAAGTCCGTGACGTCCATTATTCACACTACGGACGGATGTGTCCGATTGAAACGCCTGAAGGACCGAACATCGGGTTAATCAACTCTTTGTCCACTTATGCCAAAGTGAATAAATTCGGTTTTATCGAGACTCCTTATCGCCGTGTCGATCCGGAAACCGGAGTGGTGACGGACCAAATCGATTATTTGACCGCTGATGAAGAAGATAACTACGTCGTTGCCCAAGCGAATGCCCGTCTTGATGAAAACGGGGCGTTTATCGATGAAGAAGTTGTCGCCCGTTTCCGCGGGGAGAACTTGGTTGTCAGCCGGGATCGGGTCGACTATATGGACGTATCGCCGAAACAGGTTGTTTCAGCGGCGACGGCATGCATTCCGTTTTTGGAAAACGACGACTCGAACCGTGCCCTGATGGGGGCGAACATGCAGCGGCAAGCGGTACCGTTGATTCAGCCAGAGGCTCCGCTTGTCGGAACGGGAATGGAATATGTCTCCGGTAAAGATTCCGGTGCGGCGGTCATTTGCAAACATGACGGCATTGTCGAGCATGTGGAAGCAAGGGAGATTTGGGTTCGCCGCATCGAAACGGTCGACGGCCAAGAAGTAAAAGGAGACTTGGATAAATACCGTCTGTTAAAATTCGTCCGTTCCAACCAAGGAACATGCTACAATCAGCGTCCGATTGTCAAAGTCGGCGAAAGAGTGCGCAAAGGCGAAATTCTTGCTGACGGACCGTCGATGGAGTACGGCGAGCTGGCCCTTGGCCGCAACGTCCTTGTCGCTTTCATGACTTGGGACGGCTACAACTATGAGGACGCCATCATCATGAGTGAGCGGCTTGTAAAAGACGATGTTTACACATCGATTCATATTGAGGAATATGAAGCGGAATCCCGCGATACGAAACTCGGACCGGAAGAAATCACCCGCGATATTCCGAACGTGGGTGAGGATGCCCTCCGAAATCTTGATGAACGGGGAATTGTCCGTATCGGCGCCGAAGTTAAAGACGGCGATTTGCTTGTCGGCAAGGTGACTCCGAAGGGAGTAACGGAACTGACGGCAGAGGAACGTCTTCTTCATGCCATCTTCGGCGAGAAGGCCCGCGAAGTTCGCGACACGTCTCTCCGGGTTCCCCACGGAGGGGGAGGCATCGTTCATGATGTAAAAGTATTTAACCGCGAAGACGGAGACGAACTGCCGCCCGGCGTCAATCAGCTGGTTCGGGTTTATATTGTGCAAAAGAGAAAAATTCATGAAGGAGATAAAATGGCAGGCCGCCACGGAAATAAAGGGGTTATCTCGACCATCTTGCCGGAAGAAGATATGCCCTTCCTCCCTGACGGCACGCCCGTTGATGTCATGTTGAACCCGCTCGGTGTTCCGTCGCGGATGAATATCGGCCAGGTGCTTGAACTGCATCTTGGCTTGGCGGCGAAAAAGCTGGGGATCTACGTTGCTTCCCCCGTATTCGACGGAGCGACCGAGGAAGATATATGGAATACGATTGATGAAGCCGGTTTGTCGAGAGACGGAAAAACAATCCTTTATGACGGCCGTACCGGCGAGCCGTTTGATAATCGCGTCGCTGTCGGATATATGTATATGATCAAACTGGCCCACATGGTTGACGACAAGCTTCATGCCCGTTCAACCGGTCCTTATTCTCTCGTCACCCAGCAGCCCCTCGGCGGAAAGGCCCAGTTTGGCGGCCAGCGTTTCGGGGAAATGGAAGTTTGGGCATTGGAAGCTTACGGCGCCGCTTATACACTGCAAGAGCTGTTGACGGTTAAGTCCGACGACGTCGTCGGCCGTGTGAAAACATATGAAGCGATCGTCAAGGGAGAAAACATTCCTGAACCGGGCGTTCCTGAATCCTTCCGGGTGTTGATGAAGGAATTGCAGAGCCTCGGATTGGATGTGAAGATTCTTTCCAGTGATGAAAAAGAAATTGAAATGCGGGAAATTGAGGAAGATGACGATTTGAGCCAGGCCGATACTTTGTCTCTGGCCGCGGAGAAAAGCAAGACGGAAACGGAAAAAGTGGCTTCAAAAAAATAATGCGATGATTGGTATGCAAGGGAATAACTGATAGCCTCAAGGGGCCCTGCATCGCAGCGATCCTCCGGCGTTTGCACGGGTCCCTTGCGGAATGTTTTGCGGTGTGAACTGAAAAGCAATTAGGCTAAAACCTGTAGATAATAAGGGAGGTAAGCCCCTTGCTGGATGTCAATAATTTTGAATTTATGAAAATCGGTCTCGCTTCACCTGATAAAATCCGCTCCTGGTCATACGGTGAAGTGAAAAAACCGGAAACGATCAACTACCGGACGTTGAAGCCGGAAAAAGACGGCTTGTTTTGCGAACGGATTTTCGGTCCTACAAAAGACTGGGAATGCCATTGCGGAAAATACAAACGCGTCCGCTATAAAGGTGTCGTCTGCGACCGCTGCGGCGTCGAGGTAACGAAGTCGAAAGTGCGCCGCGAACGGATGGGGCATATTGAACTGGCCGCACCTGTCACCCATATCTGGTATTTCAAAGGAATTCCAAGCAGAATGGGACTTGTTCTCGACATGTCCCCGAGAGCGCTGGAAGAAATCATTTACTTTGCTTCCTATGTTGTGATTGAGCCCGGGGATACTCCGCTCGAGAAAAAGCAGCTTCTTTCCGAAAAAGAATACCGCGCTTATCGCGACAAATACGGCAACAGATTCCAGGCGGGCATGGGAGCCGAAGCGATCAAAAAGCTTTTGCTGGACATCGATCTCGATAAAGAAGTGGAGCAGTTAAAAGAAGAATTAAAAACAGCCCAAGGACAGCGGAGAACAAGAGCAATCAAAAGGCTGGAAGTTCTCGAGGCGTTCCGGAATTCCGGAAACCATCCGTCTTGGATGGTCCTTGACGTTCTGCCCGTCATTCCGCCCGAACTGCGCCCGATGGTGCAATTGGACGGCGGCCGTTTTGCCACATCGGATTTAAATGATTTGTACCGCCGGGTTATCAACAGAAACAACCGTTTGAAAAGATTGCTCGATCTTGGCGCTCCGAACATCATTGTGCAAAATGAGAAACGGATGCTGCAGGAAGCCGTTGACGCATTGATCGACAACGGCCGCAGGGGCCGACCGGTGACGGGTCCGGGAAACCGTCCGCTGAAATCTCTTTCCCATATGTTGAAAGGAAAACAAGGGCGTTTCCGCCAAAACCTGCTCGGGAAACGTGTTGACTATTCCGGCCGTTCGGTTATTGTCGTCGGTCCAAAATTAAAAATGTATCAATGCGGATTGCCGAAAGAGATGGCCCTGGAACTTTTCAAGCCCTTTGTCATGAAGGAGCTTGTCGATAAAGGGTTGGCCCATAACATCAAATCGGCCAAACGGAAAATTGAACGGGCTCATCCGGAAGTATGGGATGTGCTGGAAGAAGTCATCAAAGAACATCCTGTTCTTTTGAACCGTGCTCCGACGCTGCACAGGCTCGGCATTCAGGCTTTTGAGCCCACTCTTGTCGACGGTCGCGCCATTCAACTGCATCCGCTCGTCTGTACCGCATATAACGCGGACTTTGACGGCGACCAAATGGCCGTTCACGTCCCGCTGTCGGCGGAGGCCCAGGCGGAAGCGCGCCTGCTCATGCTGGCATCGCAGAACATCCTCAACCCGAAAGACGGCAAACCTGTTGTTACTCCGTCCCAGGATATGGTATTAGGAAACTATTATTTGACGATGGAGAAAGAGGGAGCCGTCGGCGAAGGGATGATTTTTAAAGACACCAATGAAGCCCTGATGGCTTATCAGAACGGCTATGTGCATCTGCACACAAGGATTGCCGTTCATGCCGGTTCTTTGAAAAATGAAACCTTTACGGAAGAACAAAACAACAAACTGTTGATTACGACTGTCGGCAAACTGATCTTTAATGAAATTTTGCCGAATTCGTTCCCGTATATTAATGAACCGACAAAAGAAAACCTTGAAAAAGGAACCCCGGACAAGTACTTTGTCGGAAAAGGCGAAGACGTGAGACAGAGGATTCAAGAAATGCCTCTCGTTGAGCCTTTCAAAAAGAAAGTGCTCGGGAATATCATTGCCGAAGTATTTAAACGGTTCAAAATCACCGAAACATCCAAAATGCTTGACCGGATGAAAGACCTCGGTTTTAAATATTCCACGAAAGCCGGCATTACGATCGGCATCGCCGATATCGTCGGTCTGGAGGAAAAACCGCAAATTATCGAAAAGGCGCAGCAAAAAGTAGACAAAGTCTTAAAACAGTTCAGACGCGGTTTAATCACGGAAGAAGAGCGCTACAACCGGGTCATCTCCATCTGGACGGAAGCCAAGGATGAAATTCAAGATAAATTAATGAAATCTTTGGATAAGCTCAATCCGATTTATATGATGGCCGATTCCGGAGCGCGCGGTAACGCGTCCAACTTTACGCAACTTGCCGGAATGCGCGGCCTGATGGCGAACCCGGCCGGACGGATTATTGAATTGCCGATTATTTCGAGCTTCCGTGAAGGGTTAACGGTGTTGGAATACTTTATTTCCACACACGGCGCCCGCAAAGGACTTGCCGATACAGCCCTCAAGACGGCAGACTCCGGATACTTGACGAGAAGGCTGGTTGACGTGGCCCAAGATGTCATCGTCCGCGAAGAAGACTGCGGAACGGACAAAGGTTACCGGATTACGGCGTTAAAAGACGGTTCGGAAATTGTCGAAACCCTTGAAGAACGCATCGTCGGACGGTTCACAAGACGCGCTGTCCGCCATCCGGAAACCGGCGAGGTTATCGTTCCTGAAGATGTGCTCATTAATGAGGAAATGGCCGCCGAAATTGTCAAAGCCGGAGTCGAGGAAGTATGGATTCGTTCCGTCTTTACGTGCAATACCCGCCACGGGGTATGCAAGAAATGTTACGGACGGAATCTGGCTACCGGCGAAGTGGTGGAAGTGGGTGAAGCGGTCGGTATTATCGCGGCCCAATCCATCGGAGAACCGGGTACCCAGCTGACAATGCGGACATTCCATACGGGCGGCGTGGCCGGAGACGACATCACCCAAGGTTTGCCGCGGATCCAAGAGATCTTTGAAGCCCGCAATCCGAAGGGACAGGCGGTTATTTCAGAAATCGACGGCGTGGTTGTCGGAATTAACGAAGGCCGTGATCGCCAGCAAGAAATTGTCGTTCAGGGCGATATTGAAACACGCACGTACACTGCGCCTTACACAGCCCGCATCAAAGTGTCCGTCAATGACAGGGTAGAACGGGGACAGGACCTCACGGAAGGATCCATCGATCCGAAAGAACTTCTCAAAGTCCGGGATGTCCAGACCGTCCAAGAGTACTTGCTCCGCGAAGTGCAAAAGGTATACCGGATGCAAGGGGTTGAAATCGCGGACAAACACATTGAAGTCATGGTACGGCAAATGTTGCGGAAAGTCCGTGTCACCGATCCGGGTGAAACGGATGTATTGCCGGGAGCGCTCATGGATATCCATCAATTCAAAGATGTGAACAAGAAAGCCTTCCTGGAAGGAAAACGGCCGGCAACGGCCCGTCCCGTACTCCTCGGGATCACGAAGGCGTCCCTTGAAACGGAGTCGTTCCTGTCTGCCGCATCCTTCCAAGAAACAACAAGAGTTCTTACCGATGCGGCAATCAAAGGAAAGCGGGATGATCTGCTCGGCCTGAAAGAAAATGTCATCATCGGAAAACTCGTCCCCGCCGGCACGGGCATGCTCCGCTATCGGAAAGTGGAGCCGGTGCCTGTCGACGAGGTGGAAGAAGAAACGGTATCGGCTGAATAATAGGCTATGTTCGGGGGGTTGGAGCCTGGGTCCGCTTTTGGCGCAGGCTTCCCCCCATCAATCTTTGTTTACTCTGCAATTTTTTAGCCGTTTTGCCGGTTTAAATTTTAAAAACTTTTATTGACATTGGTTTTTTAAGGTGCTAATATATTCAAGGTGATCCTATTTCCTGTCGCTTTGGAGGATGTTGTATGTCTTATGAAAAAGTCAGACAGGCTAAAAACGTGATAATAGGGACAAAGCAAACAGTTAAAGCGCTGAAAAACGGCAAGGCAACAGAACTCATCGTCGCAAAAGACGCAGAGGCGAGGGTTACGGCCAAGGCCGTTGAACTGGCCCGAGAATTGAACATACCGGTAACATACGTGGATTCCATGAAAGAGCTGGGGAAAGCTTGCGGAATTGACGTTGGCGCTGCGACTGTGGCATTGACCGATTAAGAACGGTTTTTGCAGGAGATCTGCAAGAACTTTGTTTTTGCAAAAAAATGAACCACCTGGATGTGTGGGCTTAGAAACAGCGATGAAAGGAGGAAAAAACATGCCTACAATTAACCAACTAGTGCGCAAACCGCGTAAATCGAAACAAGAAAAATCAAAATCACCGGCACTGAATAAAGGTTACAACAGCTTTAAAAAAGTGCAAACAAATCTTCCGTCTCCGCAAAAACGCGGCGTATGCACCCGTGTGGGAACCATGACTCCGAAGAAGCCGAACTCCGCATTGCGTAAATATGCGCGTGTGCGTTTAACAAACGGCATTGAAGTAACAGCATACATTCCCGGAATCGGCCACAACCTGCAAGAACACAGTGTTGTGTTAATCCGCGGCGGACGTGTAAAAGACTTGCCGGGGGTTCGTTACCATATCGTCCGTGGAGCGCTTGATACTGCCGGAGTACAAAACCGCATGCAAGGACGCTCCAAATACGGCACGAAGAAACCGAAAGAAAAGAAATAACCGGGTAAATATATAAACAGCACATTGTGAAGGGAGGAAAACAAATGCCTCGCAAAGGACCTGTACCGAAAAGAGATGTTCTGCCTGATCCGATTTACAACTCGAAGCTCGTTACCCGCTTGATTAATAAAATCATGGTGGACGGCAAAAAAGGAAAGGCACAAAAAATTCTTTATACAGCATTTGATATTATCCGCGAACGTACAGGCAAAGATCCGATGGAAGTATTCGACCAGGCGCTTAAAAACGTTATGCCGGTTCTCGAAGTAAGGGCGCGCCGTGTCGGCGGTTCCAACTATCAAGTACCGGTGGAAGTACGCCCGGAACGCCGGATTACCCTCGGACTTCGCTGGCTTGTTCAATACGCGCGTCTTCGCGGTGAAAGAACAATGGAAGAGCGGCTTGCCAACGAAATTATCGATGCAGCCAATAACACGGGAGCAGCCGTTAAGAAACGTGAAGACACCCATAAAATGGCCGAAGCAAACAAAGCATTCGCTCATTATCGTTGGTAAGAATGTTTTAAACACAGTACTACAATTTAACTAGGAAGGAGAAAATAAACCGAATGGCTAGAGAGTTCTCCTTGGAAAACACTCGGAATATCGGTATTATGGCGCATATTGATGCCGGTAAAACCACCACCACTGAGCGGATCCTTTATTACACCGGGCGTATTCACAAATTGGGTGAAACACACGAAGGTGCTGCTCAAATGGACTGGATGGAGCAGGAACAAGAACGCGGCATTACGATCACTTCTGCCGCGACGACCTGCCAGTGGAAAGGTCACCGCATCAATATCATCGACACGCCAGGACACGTGGACTTTACGGTGGAAGTTGAACGTTCTCTCAGAGTGCTTGACGGTGCCATCACTGTTCTCGACGCCCAATCAGGCGTTGAACCGCAAACGGAAACCGTTTGGCGCCAGGCGACCACTTACGGCGTTCCGCGTATCGTTTTTATAAATAAAATGGATAAAATCGGCGCGGACTTCAAATATGCCATTTCCACTCTTCATGACCGTCTGCAGGCAAATGCAGTGGCCATTCAGCTGCCGATAGGCGCTGAAGATGAATTCCGGGGCATCATTGATTTGGTGGAAATGAAAGCTGTCATTTATAAAGATGACCTCGGAAAAGAAATGGAAGAAATTGAAATTCCCGAAGAATTTCAAGAGCAGGCGGAAGAGGCCCGCGAACAACTTTTAGAAGCGCTGGCCGATATTGACGAAAACATCATGGAAAAATATCTCGGCGGCGAAGAGATTTCTGTTGAAGAAATGAAAGCCGCAATCCGCAAGGGAACCCTTTCTGTTGAACTGTATCCTTGCTTGTGCGGTTCAGCATTTAAAAACAAGGGCGTTCAAAAACTTCTTGACGCTGTTGTCGATTATCTTCCGTCTCCGGTGGATATCCCTTCCATTAAGGGGGTTAATCCTGAAACGGAAGAAGAGGTGGAACGCCACGCAAGCGATGATGAACCATTCTCTGCCCTTGCCTTTAAAGTTATGACAGACCCGTATGTGGGTAAACTCACTTTCTTCCGCGTATATTCCGGTACGCTTAATTCCGGTTCTTATGTGAAAAACACAACGAAGGGCAAACGGGAACGGATTGGGCGTATTCTGCAAATGCACGCCAACCACCGGGAAGAAATCTCCACTGTTTATGCCGGAGATATTGCGGCAGCGGTGGGTCTGAAAGATACGGCAACCGGAGATACCCTTTGTGATGAAAAACATCCTGTTATTCTCGAATCCATGGTGTTTCCGGAACCGGTTATCCAATTGTCCATTGAGCCGAAAACAAAGGCAGACCAAGATAAACTGGCAACAGCCCTTCAAAAGCTGCAGGAAGAAGACCCGACATTCCGCGCCCATACAGATGAAGAAACCGGCCAAGTTATCATTGCCGGTATGGGTGAACTGCATCTGGACGTCCTTGTCGACCGGATGAAGCGCGAGTTCAAAGTGGAAGCAAATGTCGGCGCTCCGCAAGTTGCTTACCGCGAAACGTTCCGCAAATCCGCGCAAGTGGAAGGCAAATTCATCCGTCAATCCGGCGGACGCGGACAATACGGACACGTTTGGATCGAATTTTCGCCCAATGAAGAAGGCGCCGGTTTTGAATTTGAAAATGCCATTGTCGGCGGGGTTGTACCGCGTGAATACGTGCCCGCTGTAGAACAAGGCTTGAAGGACGCCATGGAAAAAGGTGTTCTTGCGGGATATCCGCTTGTTGATATAAAAGCCAAACTTTATGACGGATCTTATCACGAAGTCGACTCTTCAGAAATGGCATTTAAGATCGCTGCATCCATCGCACTGCAAAACGCGGCCAAAGTCTGCGATCCGGTGCTCCTCGAGCCGATCATGAGTGTAGAGGTTATCGTTCCGGAAGAATACATGGGAGACGTTATGGGCAACATCACAGCCCGCCGCGGACGTGTTGAAGGAATGGAAGCACGCGGCAACGCCCAAGTCATTCGCGCGATGGTTCCGCTGTCCGAAATGTTCGGATACGCAACAAGCCTGCGCTCTATGACGCAAGGACGCGGAGTGTTCACGATGCAGTTCGATCACTATGAAGAAGTGCCTAAGAACATCGCCGATGAAATTATTAAAAAACATCAAGGCGAATAGTTGATTTTAAAAAAATTTCCAGTAAACTACCTGTATAGGCAAACCGCTGCGGGAAGGGCCTACCTCCCGCGGCCCTATATACAAAATACTTAATCCTAATTTTAAAAATAAAGGAGGATTTCCTAAAGATGGCAAAGGAAAAATTTGAACGTACAAAACCCCACGTTAACATTGGTACAATCGGACACGTTGACCATGGTAAAACAACTTTGACTGCTGCTATCACAACAGTTCTTGCAAAAAAAGGCGGAGCAGATGCACGCGGATACGATCAAATTGACAACGCTCCGGAAGAAAAAGAGCGCGGAATTACGATCTCAACTTCCCACGTTGAGTACGAAACTGAAAACCGCCACTATGCACACGTAGACTGCCCGGGACACGCAGACTACGTTAAAAACATGATCACTGGTGCTGCTCAAATGGACGGAGCCATTCTTGTAGTATCTGCTGCTGACGGTCCGATGCCGCAAACTCGCGAGCACATTCTTCTTTCCCGTCAAGTAGGTGTTCCGTACCTTGTTGTATTCTTGAACAAATGCGACATGGTTGACGACGAAGAGCTTCTCGAACTTGTAGAAATGGAAGTTCGCGATCTCTTGTCTGAATACGACTTCCCGGGAGACGAAGTGCCTGTTATCAGAGGTTCTGCTTTGAAAGCTCTTGAAGGAGATCCTGAGTGGGAAGAAAAAATCCTTGAATTAATGAATGCTGTTGACGAATACATTCCGACTCCGCAGCGTGAAGTTGACAAACCGTTCATGATGCCTGTTGAGGACGTATTCTCCATCACTGGCCGTGGTACGGTTGCAACTGGCCGTGTTGAGCGCGGACGCGTTAAAGTTGGGGACGAAGTTGAAATCATCGGTCTGGCCGATGAGCCGAAGAAAACAACTGTTACCGGCGTAGAAATGTTCCGCAAGATCCTTGACTATGCAGAAGCAGGAGACAACATCGGTGCGCTTCTCCGCGGTATTTCCCGTGAAGAAGTACAACGCGGTCAAGTTCTTGCTCAACCTGGTTCCATTACGCCGCACACTAAGTTCCAAGCTCAAGTTTACGTATTGTCCAAAGAAGAGGGAGGACGTCATACTCCGTTCTTCTCCAACTATCGTCCGCAGTTCTACTTCCGTACAACGGACGTAACCGGCATCATTACGCTTCCGGAAGGAACTGAAATGGTTATGCCTGGCGACAACGTAGAAATGACGGTTGAATTGATTGCTCCGATCGCCATCGAAGAAGGAACCAAGTTCTCCATTCGTGAAGGCGGACGCACTGTAGGAGCAGGTTCCGTATCCAAAATTATTGAGTAATTGACCAATGGTCAGGCAAAGCAGATGGGTCCGTCCCATCTGCTTTTTTTGCATTTCCTCGATCGCCAATCCCTGAACGTTGGACAATTAAAAAGACGGTTTTACCGGCATGATGGCAGCGCAAGAGTCTGATGCGCCTTCGAAAAAATGGGGAGCGGCCTGTATTATTAATATATGTTGGGATCGGAAAGAATATGGGGATACATCCTTTAGAAAAGACTTCCACGGGGCGGTGCCGGCGGCAAGGCGGAGAGCCGGCCCTTCATAGACTGGCGGGGAAAGCCGGTTCGTTGCCGTTTTGCCCAACGCATCGGCATTCCGGAGTGAATGAATATTTGCGGTTTGTGCCGCTTTTGGCAAACGAAACGGGCCGTTCTGCTTTTTCGGGATTTATTCTGTGCGAAAAACGTCTGTTTTAATAGGTAGAAAAAATTTGAGGGACAAAAAACAAGATTCGTATTTTGCCTATTTCATGGCCGGTCTTCCGCTGCCGGGACTGTGCAATAAACGCACATTTTCCGGGGGTAGGCATATCATATCCGGAAGGCCCTGGACGATGAAACGGGGAACCATTCCGGCCGTTTAAACAATCGTTTGCTTAAACAGCCCCTTGTTTCGGTGTTCGTTCAGGCAAAAAGCTGTCATTGTTCCGGCGCTTTTCCGGAGCAAAAAGATGCAAAAAACGGCCCCCGGGATGTTTCTTTTTCCAAACGGAACCGATTCTTATAAAGTGCGCTTTTTTAAAATAAAGTTGTTGGAAATACTTGAAACGAAGGCGTTCCCCCATTATAATAGGAAAAGTGTGCAGAGGTATGCCATAACAGGTAAAGGCGGATAAGCAAAAAAGCGTTGCATAGGATCTGCCTTTTCTGTATAATTAAGAATGTTGGTCTAAAAATTGCGATGATGTGAAAGGTTGCTGACACACCCGGCCGCTTTGCCATGGCAGGGGGTGCAGGGAATTTTCACGGAGTATGTCTATTGCAATATAGGCGATAAAAGGAGGGAAAATAATGGCAAATCAAAAAATCCGCATTCGTTTAAAAGCGTACGATCACAGAATTCTCGATCAATCGGCAGAAAAAATTGTTGAAACCGCAAAGCGTTCAGGTGCTTCTGTTTCGGGACCGATTCCGCTTCCGACAGAAAGATCCGTGTTCACAATTCTGCGTGCGGTTCACAAATATAAAGATTCGCGCGAACAGTTTGAAATGCGCACACACAAACGCCTGATTGATATTGTGAATCCAACTCCGCAAACAGTTGATTCATTGATGCGGCTGGATTTACCATCCGGTGTCGATATTGAAATAAAATTATAAGAATAAACTTGGAAATTACAGGAGGTGTGACGAATGACCAAAGGAATCTTAGGAAGAAAAATCGGTATGACGCAAATTTTTGCCGAGAATGGCGACCTTATTCCGGTAACCGTCGTTCAAGCGACTCCGAACGTCGTATTGCAAAAGAAGACGGTTGAAACAGACGGTTATAACGCAATTCAACTCGGCTTTGAAGATAAAAAAGAAAGCCGCGCCAACAAACCGGAAAAAGGACATGCGGCAAAAGCGAATACCGCACCTAAGCGCTTCATTCGCGAAATCCGCGGAGTCAATGTTGATGAATACGAAGTTGGTCAGGAAGTCAAAGTTGATATTTTCTCAGAAGGAGAACTTGTTGACGTAACAGGAATTTCAAAAGGGAAAGGATTCCAGGGTGTCATCAAGCGCCACGGGCAAGCCCGCGGACCAATGGCTCACGGTTCCCGTTACCATCGTCGTCCCGGTTCCATGGGTGCAATTGATCCGGCCCGCGTATTTAAAGGGAAAAAGCTCCCCGGACGGATGGGCGGAAAGAAAGTAACCGTGCAAAACTTGGAGATTGTCAAAGTGGATGTTGAACGCAACTTGCTCTTAATCAAAGGGAATGTACCTGGAGCGAAAAAGTCTCTCTTGAAAATAAAAAGTGCGGTAAAAGCTAAAGCATAAGATTGGTTCAGAAAGGAGGAACAAGAATGCCAAAAGTAGCATTATACAACCAATCCGGAGAACAAATCGGTGAAGTGGAACTGAACGATTCCATTTTTGGCATCGAGCCGAACAAACATGTATTATTCGAAGCTATTATCATGCAAAGAGCATCCATGCGGCAAGGTACGCACAAAACAAAAGGCCGCTCTGAAGTAAGGGGCGGGGGACGCAAACCTTGGCGGCAAAAAGGTACAGGCCGCGCGCGTCAAGGCTCCATCCGTGCACCGCAATGGGTTGGAGGCGGCACAGTGTTCGGACCCGTACCGCGCAGCTACAGCTACAAACTTCCGAAGAAAATGCGCCGCTTAGCCATTAAATCAGCACTGTCATCCAAGGTGCTTGAAGATAATGTGCTAGTTTTAGATGATCTCGTTTTCGAAATGCCGAAAACAAAAGAATTCAAGAAAGTGTTAGACAATCTTTCCGTTGACAAAAAGGCTCTGGTTGTTACGGCGGATAAGGATGAAAATGTGATTTTGTCTGCCCGCAATATCCCCGGAGTCACAGTGGTAACCGCAGAAGGGATCAACGTATTGGATGTCGTCGGACATGACAAGTTGATCTTGACGAAGCAAGCGGTGGAAAGAGTAGAGGAGGTGCTTGCATAATGGATGCACGTGATATCATAAAGCGCCCCGTCATTACTGAACGTTCCACTGATTTAATGGCTGACAAGAAATACACATTCGAAGTGGATCCGAGAGCAAACAAAACGCAAATCAAACAAGCAGTTGAAGAGATTTTTGGCGTAAAAGTCAAAAAGGTTAACGTTCAAAACTACAAAGGAAAATTCAAGCGCATGGGACGATTCAGCGGTTACACAAACAAGCGCCGCAAAGCAATCGTCACGTTGACTGAGGACAGCAAAGAGATCGAAATTTTTTAATCATTGATATGCAAATAAGAAGAGGAGGGAAACAAAAATGGCGATTAAAAAGTATAAACCTACCTCCAACGGTCGTCGCGGCATGACGGTATCCGATTTTTCCGAAATCACCACTGACAAGCCGGAAAAATCATTGCTCGCGCCTTTGATTAGAAAAGCCGGCCGCAACAACCAGGGTAAGATCACTGTTCGCCATCAAGGTGGAGGACATAAGCGCCAATACCGCATTATTGATTTTAAACGCGATAAAGATGGAATACCAGGACGCGTTGCTTCGATCGAATACGATCCGAACCGTTCTGCAAACATTGCTCTGATTAACTATGTGGACGGAGAAAAACGCTATATCATTGCTCCGAAAAACTTGAAAGTGGGAATGGAAATCATTTCCGGACCGGACGCGGATATTAAAGTGGGGAACGCACTCCCGCTCGAAAATATTCCGATGGGTACATTTGTACACAACATCGAATTGAAACCCGGAAAAGGCGGTCAGTTGGTCCGCGCCGCGGGAACTTCCGCGCAAGTGCTCGGTAAAGAAGGAAAATACGTTCTTGTCCGCTTGGCATCCGGAGAAGTGCGCATGATTCTCGGAAAATGCCGGGCAACAATTGGTGAAGTCGGAAACGAACAACACGAATTGATCAACATCGGAAAAGCGGGACGCGCACGCTGGCTGGGAAGACGTCCTACAGTTCGCGGTTCTGTTATGAACCCGGTAGATCACCCGCACGGCGGTGGTGAAGGCAAGGCGCCAATCGGTCTTCCGACACCGAAAACACCGTGGGGCAAACCGACTCTCGGATATAAAACGCGCAAAAAGAACAAACCGTCAGATAAATTTATCGTCCATCGTCGCAAAAAATAACGGGATTGAACTGCGGTTTCACAAACAGGCCGCGGAACAATCACGAAGGGAGGTTCAGTCATGGGTCGCAGCTTAAAGAAGGGACCTTTTGCAGATGAGCATTTGTTGAAAAAGATTCGCCAACTTAACGAAGAAAACAAGAAGCAAGTGATTAAAACTTGGTCACGCCGCTCCACCATCTTCCCGGAATTTGTCGGACATACGATTGCCGTTTACGATGGCCGCAAACACGTGCCGGTATATATTACGGAAGACATGGTCGGTCACAAACTCGGAGAATTCGCTCCCACCCGGACGTTTAAAGGCCATGCCGGCGATGACAAGAAAACCAGACGATAATGAGAGGAGGCGTTATCCATGGAAGCTAAAGCTGTTGCGAGAACAGTCCGCATTGCTCCTCGTAAAGCTCGGTTAGTTGTTGATTTGATTCGAGGAAAGCAAGTAAACGAAGCGCTGGCCATTTTGAAGCACACACCGAAAGCTGCTTCACCGATCGTGGAAAAAGTGCTCAAGTCAGCAGTGGCCAATGCGGAGTACAAATATCAAGCTGATCCGGAAGATTTGGTGATTGCCAAGGCTTATGTTGATGAAGGGCCGACATTGAAACGTTACCGTCCCCGCGCACATGGCCGGGCAACCCCGATTAACAAACGCACAAGTCATATTACGATTGTAGTTTCAGAAAAGAAGGAGGGATAATCATTGGGTCAAAAAGTTAATCCAGTGGGATTGCGGATTGGAATCATCCGCGACTGGGAATCCAAATGGTATGCAGAAAAAGACTACGCCGATCTGTTGCTTGAAGATTTAAAAGTTCGCGAATACATTAACAAACGCTTAAAAGACGCTTCCATTTCCAAGATTGAGATCGAACGCGCCGCCAACCGTTTGAACGTTACAATCCATACGGCGAAGCCGGGAATGGTCATCGGAAAAGGCGGTTCCGAAGTCGAAGCTCTTCGCAGAGCGTTGAAGCAGTTGACAGGAAAAAGAGTTCATATCAACATTCTCGAAATCAAGAAACCGGAATTGGACGCCAAATTGGTGGCTGAAAATATCGCCCGGCAATTGGAAGCCCGCGTGTCATTCCGCCGTGCGCAAAAACAAGCCATCCAAAGAACGATGCGCGCCGGTGCACTCGGTATTAAAACAATGGTATCAGGCCGTTTGGGCGGAGCAGACATTGCCCGTTCGGAAAGCTACAGCGAAGGAACCGTTCCACTCCATACTCTCCGTGCAGATATCGACTATGCCCACGCTGAAGCGGATACCACTTACGGAAAACTGGGCGTAAAAGTATGGATTTACCGTGGCGAGGTCCTTCCCAAGAAGAAATCAAAGGAAGGAGGCAATTAATTATGTTAATGCCGAAACGCGTAAAATATCGTCGTGAACACCGCGGAAAAATGCGCGGCCGGGCAAAAGGCGGTACGGAAGTAACATTCGGAGAATACGGATTGCAAGCTTTGGAAGCTTCCTGGATTACAAACCGTCAAATCGAGGCCGCACGTATCGCGATGACCCGTTACATGAAGCGGGGCGGTAAAGTATGGATTAAAATTTTCCCGCACAAGCCATATACAGCTAAACCGTTGGAAGTACGGATGGGTTCCGGTAAAGGTTCTCCGGAAGGCTGGGTCGCTGTTGTTAAACCGGGCAAAGTCATGTTTGAAGTTGCGGGAGTTTCGGAAGAAGTTGCCCGTGAAGCATTGCGTCTTGCATCGCACAAACTTCCTATCAAATGCAAGTTCGTAAAACGTGAAGAAATTGGTGGTGAAGCAGAATGAAAGCTAAAGAAATCCGTGAAATGACCACTGCCGAAATTGAACAACAAATCAAATCATTGAAAGAAGAGCTTTTCAACTTGCGTTTTCAACTGGCAACGGGACAACTTGAAAACACTGCCCGCATCCGTGAAGTGCGCAAAACGATTGCCCGCATGAAGACAATCATTCGCGAAAGAGAGCTCGGTATTAACAGATAATCCTGAAAGGAGGGTCCTGCGATGAGCGAACGCAACAAACGTAAAGTATACACAGGACGTGTTGTTTCGGACAAAATGGACAAAACGATCACGGTTTTGGTCGAAACATACAAAAAGCATCCTTTGTACGGCAAACGTGTGAAGTACTCCAAGAAGTACAAAGCTCATGACGAGCATAACGAAGCAAAAGTAGGCGATATTGTTCGCATCATGGAAACCCGTCCGCTTTCACGGACAAAACGTTTCCGGCTTGTGGAAATAGTAGAAAAAGCCGTTGTTATCTAATGTTCGGATTCAGCTCAGCTGATGGAAGGAGGTAACGAAGATGATTCAACAAGAATCTCGTTTGAAAGTTGCTGACAACACAGGCGCCCGCGAAGTATTGACAATTAAAGTGCTCGGCGGTTCAGGGCGCAAGACAGCCAATATCGGAGATGTGATCGTTTGTACGGTGAAACAAGCAACACCAGGAGGCGTTGTTAAAAAGGGCGATGTCGTAAAAGCGGTGATTGTGCGCACCAAGAAAGGCGTGCGCCGTCCGGACGGTACCTACATCCGCTTTGACGAAAACGCATGTGTCATCATCCGTGATGACAAGAGCCCGCGCGGAACACGGATCTTCGGACCGGTTGCCCGTGAACTGCGTGACCGCAATTTTATGAAAATCATTTCTCTTGCTCCGGAAGTTTTATAATTTCAAACTATATGGCCTTTAAGGAGGTGCACGGTGATGCATGTAAAAAAAGGTGACAAAGTAATGGTCATCACTGGCAAGGACAAGGGCAAAACAGGCGTGATCCTGGCTGCATTCCCGAAAAAACAGCGCGTGATCGTTGAAGGGATAAACATCGTTAAAAAACACACGAAACCTTCTCCTGCCAATCCGCAAGGCGGAATCATTGACATAGAGGCACCCATTCATGTATCAAACGTCATGCCGTTAGACCCGAAAACCGGGGAACCGACCCGTGTCGGCTACAAAATAGTTGACGGCAAAAAAGTACGTTATGCGAAAAAATCAGGTGAAATTTTGGATAAATAAGGTAAGTGCGAAGGGAGGTACACCACATGAACCGCATGAAAGAGAAGTACGAAAAAGAGATTATCCCTGCTTTAATGAAAAAGTTTAACTATAAATCCGTCATGCAAGTCCCCAAAATTGAAAAAATTGTTATCAACATGGGTATCGGGGACGCTGTACAAAATCCGAAAGCACTTGACAGCGCGGTGGAAGAGCTGTCTTTGATTTCCGGACAAAGACCGATCATTACCCGGGCGAAAAAATCAATTGCCGGATTCCGTCTCCGCGCCGGAATGCCGATCGGCTGCAAAGTGACTTTGCGCGGGGATAGAATGTATCACTTTTTTGACAAGTTAATCTCCGTGGCATTGCCCCGTGTGCGCGACTTCCGCGGTCTTTCCAAAAAATCTTTCGACGGACGCGGAAACTACACACTCGGCGTAAGAGAGCAATTGATTTTCCCGGAGATCGATTACGATAAAGTAAATAAAGTTCGCGGTATGGATATCGTGATTGTAACGACCGCCAAAACGGACGAAGAAGCCCGCGAATTGTTGACTCTGTTTGGAATGCCGTTCCAAAAGTAACCGCTAAAGTAAGGGAGGCGAAGTTGTGGCTAAGAAATCAATGATCGCAAAGCAAAAACGGAAACAAAAATTTAAAGTGCGGGAATATACACGCTGCGAACGCTGCGGCCGTCCTCATTCCGTATACCGCAAATTTAAACTTTGCCGTATTTGTTTCCGTGAATTGGCTTATAAAGGACAGATTCCCGGCGTGAAAAAAGCCAGCTGGTAATCCTATTTTTTGGGAAGGAGGTAAAAAAGATGGTCATGACAGATCCGATTGCGGATTTCTTAACCCGCATCCGAAATGCAAATATGGTTCGCCATGAAAAATTGGAAGTGCCTGCTTCCAACATGAAAAAAGAAATTGCTGACATCCTGAAGCGCGAAGGATTCATTCGCGATTACGAATATATCGAAGACAACAAACAAGGGATTTTGCGCATTTTCTTGAAATACGGCCCGAACAACGAACGGGTAATTACAGGCTTGAAACGGATCAGCAAACCCGGGCTTCGCGTTTATGCAAAAGCGCATGAAATCCCGCGCGTATTGAACGGATTGGGTATTGCGATCATTTCCACTTCTCAAGGCGTTTTGACCGATAAAGAAGCGCGCGCCAAGAATGTCGGCGGAGAAGTGATTGCGTACGTTTGGTAAAAAGTTTTCTCAGAACGGAGGTGTGATCAATGTCTCGTATCGGTAAGAAACCTATTGAAATCCCTAACGGTGTGACCGTAACAATTAATGGAAATACTGTTACCGTAAAGGGACCAAAAGGAGAATTAACACGTTCATTCAGTCCGTTATTGGATATTAAACTGGAAGACAACGTATTGACTGTTTCCCGTTCTTCCGACGATAAAGAAGAACGCGCACTGCACGGTACAACACGTTCCTTGCTCGCTAATATGGTTGAAGGCGTGTCAAAAGGATTCCAAAAGAACCTGGAACTGGTCGGTGTCGGATACCGCGCCCAAAAGCAAGGAAAGAAACTTGTATTGAACGTAGGTTACTCTCATCCTGTTGAAATTGAGCCTGAAGAAAATATTGAAATAGAAGTTCCGGCAAACACAAAAATCGTCGTTAAAGGCATTGACAAAGAACGGGTAGGCGCAGTAGCGGCCAACATCCGCGCCGTACGTCCGCCGGAGCCGTATAAAGGCAAAGGTATTCGCTATGAAGGCGAATATGTACGCCGCAAAGAAGGTAAGACAGGCAAGTAATCGTCTTAACTGGTAAATGAAAGGAGTGACCGTGAATGATTACAAAGGTTGACAGAAATGCAAACCGCAAAAAAAGGCATGCACGTGTGCGCAGAAAAGTGAGCGGTACGGCAGAACGGCCCCGTTTAAATGTGTACCGTTCCAATAAACACATGTATGCGCAATTAATTGATGACGAAAAAGGCGTCACTTTGGCAAGCGCGTCAACGTTGGATAAAGAACTGCAACTTGAGTCAACGGGAAATGCGGAAGCTGCGGCAAAAGTCGGCGAACTGATTGCCAAACGCGCATTGGAGAAAGGAATCAAATCTGTCGTATTTGACCGCGGAGGCTATGTATATCACGGCCGGGTAAAAGCATTGGCGGAAGCTGCCCGCGAGAACGGCCTGGAATTCTAATTAAGAAGGAGGGACAAAGAAAAAATGCGTCGTAATGGTCGTATAGATCCAAATAAACTTGAACTGGAAGAACGTGTAGTAACGGTTAATCGTGTAGCAAAAGTAGTTAAAGGCGGACGCCGTTTTCGTTTCACCGCATTGGTAGTGGTGGGAGATAAGAACGGCCACGTAGGATTCGGCACAGGAAAAGCGCAAGAGGTGCCGGATGCCATTCGCAAAGCGGTTGAAAATGCGAAGAAGAATTTAATTACCGTACCGAGGGTCGGCACAACCATTCCTCATGAAATCATCGGTCATTTCGGAGCCGGAAAAGTACTTCTCAAACCGGCGTCAGAAGGTACTGGAGTTATCGCCGGCGGAGCGGTTCGTGCGGTTCTTGAGCTTGCCGGTATCGGTGACATTCTGACGAAATCGCTGGGCTCCAATACGCCGATTAATGTGGTGAACGCCACATTCGAAGGCTTGAAACAATTGAAGACAGCTGAAGAAGTGGCGAAATTACGCGGCAAAACAGTTGAAGAACTGTTAGGATAAGGAGGGAAAAATTATGGCCAAAAAATTAGAAATTACCCTCGTTCGCAGTGTTATCGGCCGTCCGCAAGATCAAAAAGATACGGTAAAAGCGCTCGGTTTGCGCAAGCTTCACCAAACGGTTGAGAAACCGGATAACCCGGCCATCCGGGGAATGATCAACAAGGTATCCCATCTGGTTAAGGTGGAAGAAAAATAATTTGCATTTTTCCAAGAGGAGGTGCCCGAGATGAAACTTCACGAATTAAAACCTGCAGAAGGTTCCCGCCATGCGCGCAAACGCGTAGGCCGCGGAATTGGTTCCGGCCACGGCAAAACTTCCGGCAAAGGCCATAAAGGTCAAAACGCCCGTTCCGGCGGCGGTGTGCGCCCGGGTTTTGAAGGGGGACAAATGCCTTTATTCCAGCGCTTGCCGAAACGCGGTTTTACGAACATTAACCGCAAAGAATATGCCATTGTCAATCTTGAAACTTTAAACCGTTTTGAAGACGGAACGGAAGTAACACCCGAACTTTTGATTGAAACCGGTGTTGTCAAGAACATGAAGGCGGGAATCAAGATTTTGGCAAAAGGCGAGTTGAAGAAAAAGCTGACTGTAAAGGCTCATAAATTCTCCTCTGCTGCAAAAGAAGCCATTGAAGCTGCCGGCGGCAGCTTAGAGGTGATCTAATGCTTCAGACACTCTCCAATTTTATGCGTGTGCGTGATATTCGAAACAAAATTCTTTTTACTTTGGGCATGCTGGTGATTTTCCGGCTGGGAACATTCATCCCGGTTCCGGGTGTCAATACAGATGTTCTAAAATTTCAAGACCAGTACAACGTGTTCGGCCTATTGAACGTTTTCGGAGGCGGCGCCCTTCAAAACTTCTCCATTTTTGCCATGGGTGTCATGCCGTACATTACCGCATCCATCATCATGCAGCTTTTGCAGATGGATGTCGTGCCGAAATTCACCGAGTGGGCGAAGCAGGGAGAAGTGGGCCGGCGCAAGTTGGCGCAATTTACACGGTACTTCACCGTCGTCCTCGGATTTATCCAGGCATTAGGAATGTCCTACGGATTTAATAATCTGGCCGGCGGCTTGTTAATCACCGATCCCGGCGTGAGCACGTATTTGTTAATCGCTTTGGTATTGACAACGGGTACAGCCTTTTTGATGTGGCTGGGTGAACAAATTACCGCAAAGGGTGTAGGAAACGGTATTTCCATCCTCATCTTTGCAGGGATTGTATCCGGTATTCCGTCTGTGATTAACCAAATTTATGTGCAGCAATTTGAAGATGCCGGTGATCAGCTGTTCTTGCGCATTGTCATCATGGTCCTGGTTGTTCTTGCCGTTCTCGCCATCATTGTCGGATGTATTTTCGTTCTGCAAGCATTGCGGAAGATTCCGATTCAGTATGCGAAACGGATGGCAAACGCCCGTTTCCCTCAAGGGCAATCCGCACACTTGCCTTTGAAGGTGAATGCGGCCGGGGTAATTCCGGTAATCTTTGCCATTGCCTTTATTGTAACGCCGAGAACAATCATTCAATTCTTTGAACAAAATAAGGTCACGATGTGGATTGACAAAATATTTGATTATACAGAGCCGATCGGAATGGTTATTTATTGCGCTCTGATTATTGCCTTTACGTATTTTTACGCTTTTATTGTTGTCAATCCCGAAAAGGTATCGGAAAACTTGCAGAAGCAAGGCGCCTATATTCCGGGAATCCGGCCCGGCAAAAGCACACAGGATTATTTGACAAAGGTTTTGAACCGCTTGACATTTGTGGGCGCCATTTTCTTGGCGGCTGTCGCCATACTGCCGGTGTTTTTCGTAGATGTTGTCGGTTTGCCTGAATCTGCACAAATCGGCGGAACGAGTTTGCTCATCGTGATCGGCGTGGCGCTTGAAACCATGAAGCAGCTGGAAGGTCAGCTTGTGAAACGCCACTATAAAGGGTTTATCAAATAACCGGCCGGGAAAGAACGATTTTTGTAAACCGCCGACCGGTTCATTTAGGAGGAATTCACGTGAATTTAGTATTGATGGGTCTTCCGGGTGCAGGAAAAGGAACGCAGGCTGAGAGAATCGTGGAAAAGTACGGCATTCCTCACATTTCAACGGGAGATATGTTCCGGGCCGCTATCAAGGAAGGAACGGAACTTGGCCTCAAAGCGAAGTCGTACATGGATCAAGGGGCTCTTGTTCCCGACGAAGTGACGATCGGCATTGTCCGCGAACGGCTAAGCAAAGAGGATTGCCGGAACGGTTTCTTGCTTGACGGATTTCCCAGAACGGTTCCGCAAGCGGAAGCCTTGGAAGAAATTCTTGCAGGCTTGAATAAAAAAATTGATTACGTGATCAATATCAATGTGGATCCGGACGTTCTCGTTGAACGGTTGACAGGCCGGCGCATTTGCAAAACATGCGGTTCAACGTACCATCTTGTATTCAATCCTCCCGCAAAAGAGGGGATTTGCGACAAATGCGGCGGCGAATTGTATCAGCGCAGCGATGACCGCGAGGATACGGTGAAAAACCGCCTGCGCGTAAACTTGGAACAAACCAAACCGCTTCTTGATTTCTATGAAGCGAAAGGATATTTGCGAACGATAAACGGGCAGCAGGATATAGACAAAGTTTTTGCGGATATTGACAGTCTTCTTGGGGGATTATCTGAATGATCGTATACAAAACCCCGCGTGAACTGGATATCATGCGAGAAGCCGGCCGAATCGTGGCCTTGACACATGAAGAATTAAAGAAACATATTGTTCCCGGCGTAACGACGAAGGAACTGGATGAAATCGCCGAAAAGTTTATCCGCAGCTGCGGTGCGACTCCTTCTTTTAAAGGATACGGCGGGTTTCCCGGCAGCATCTGCACATCCGTTAATGAAGTACTCGTTCACGGCATACCGGGAAACCGGGTGTTAAAAGAAGGCGACATCATCAGCATTGATATCGGCGCCAAATACAACGGTTATCATGGCGATTCGGCATGGACCTATCCTGTGGGCAAAATAGACGAAGAAACCCGGCGTCTTTTGGAAGTTACGGAAAAATCGCTATATATAGGTCTCGAAAAAGCAAAACCTGGTGAACGTCTATCAAATATCTCCCACGCGATTCAAGTTTTCGTAGAATCAAACGGTTTTTCTGTTGTACGTGAATATGTGGGCCACGGAATCGGAAAACAATTGCATGAAGATCCGCCGGTTCCCAATTACGGTCCGCCTGACAAAGGTCCGATACTTAAACCGGGAATGGTTCTCTGCATAGAACCGATGGTGAACGCGGGAAGCCGTTATGTCAAAACATTGGCAGACAATTGGACGGTGGTGACCGTGGATGGCAAGAATTGCGCTCATTATGAGCATACAATCGCCATCACGGAAGAGGGCTGTGAAATTTTAACGAAAGCTTGAAAAGTTGGTGAGCTTTTCAGAAGAAAAACCGCCCTCGGGATGCGGCGGAACAGCCTGAGTGTCTCAAATGCAGGATGCGGTTTGCGTCGGCTATAATGATGGTTGAGAAATTGGATAAACCGGTGGGCATCAGACGGACGAACGCCATGGCAAAAGTTTGCCGGGAGAAGCGGCAGAAGGCGCCCTTGAACGGTGTGTTGCACGTTGTGAAGACGGGCCGCGCGGCAAATGGAAATCTGTTGCCATGGACGCGAAGGCGAAATTGAATCCGACGGTAAGAAGGGAGATGAGTTTGATGACGAAAGAAGATGTCATTGAAGTGGAAGGCACGGTTCTGGAAACATTGCCGAACGCAATGTTTAAAGTGGAGCTGGATAACGGCCATACCGTGCTGGCGCATGTATCCGGCAAAATCCGCATGCATTTTATCCGAATTTTGCCAGGAGACAGAGTGACGGTTGAACTTTCTCCATATGACTTGACTCGCGGAAGAATTACGTACCGTTATAAATAATCGATTGCACTCCGAACTGTAAGGAGGTTTGGAAAATGAAAGTCAGACCATCAGTGAAACCCATCTGCGAAAAATGCAAGGTGATCCGCAGAAAAGGGAAAGTAATGGTTATTTGCGAAAACCCGAGACATAAGCAAAAACAAGGATAATTTTAAGGAGGTGCGAGATTTATGGCACGTATTGCTGGTGTGGATATTCCACGTGATAAACGTGTTGTCATTTCATTAACATATATTTACGGGATTGGCAAAAGCACAGCACAAAAAATCTTGGCTGAAGCAGGCGTTTCTGAAGATACACGTGTTCGTGATTTGACAGATGAAGAATTGGACAAAATCCGCAGCGTGGTAAGCAAATACAAGGTCGAAGGTGATCTTCGCCGCGAAGTGGCAATGAATATCAAACGTCTGATGGATATCGGCTGCTATCGTGGTATCCGTCATCGCCGCGGATTGCCGGTACGCGGACAAAGAACGAAGACGAATGCCCGTACACGCAAAGGTCCGCGCAAGACCGTAGCAGGGAAGAAAAAATAATCGGTAAAGGAGGTAAATAAAACATGGCACGCAAAACGAATACACGCAAACGCCGCGTGAAAAAGAACATTGAAACAGGTGTGGCACATATCCGCTCGACTTTCAATAACACAATTGTAACCATTACTGATGTCCATGGAAATGCGATTGCCTGGTCAAGCGCAGGCGCATTGGGTTTCAAGGGTTCCCGCAAATCTACACCTTTTGCCGCACAAATGGCCGCTGAAGCAGCAGCCAAGGCATCAATGGAACACGGAATGAAATCCGTTGAGGTAAATGTGAAAGGACCCGGTGCCGGCCGTGAAGCAGCGATCCGCGCTTTGCAAGCAGCTGGTCTCGAAGTAACAGCGATCAAAGATGTCACTCCGGTCCCTCACAATGGATGCCGTCCGCCAAAACGTCGTCGTGTGTAAGTGTTCTGTATAGAATTTGGCTCCCTGCCTACAATGGATGATATGTGTAATTTTTTGGTGTCTGTTGTTATTGATGCGGGAAATGTGGTCATTGCTCATTATGAATGAAATATATATGGGTTCATTGTCCACGCAAAATTTTTCTGATAGAAACACAGAGACATGCAAGATGTTGTGCACTATTGGCAAGGTTGCAGGGGGGAATTTCAGTTAAGGGAACACTTAACTGAGATTTCGACGTTTTGAAGGAGGGATATTGGATGATCGAAATCGAGAAGCCGAAAGTTGAAACGATTGAGATCAGCGAAGATTCCACTTTCGGAAAATTCGTTGTCGAACCGCTTGAACGTGGATATGGTACTACTTTGGGGAACTCCTTGCGTCGTATCCTGTTGTCGTCACTCCCGGGCGCTGCGGTCACATCGGTGCAAATCGACGGAGTGCTTCACGAGTTTTCAACGATCGAAGGCGTCGTCGAAGATGTCACAACGATCATTTTAAACATTAAAAAGCTGGCACTGAAAATTTATTCCGACGAGGAAAAAACCCTTGAAATCGATGCGCAGGGCGAAGGCGTTGTTACAGCGGCTGATATCACTCATGACAGTGATGTCGAGATCCTGAACCCGGATCTTCATATTGCGACGCTGGCCAAAAACGGCCACTTGCGCATGCGTTTAACGGCCAAACGGGGTCGGGGATATGTCCCGGCTGAGCAAAATAAGAAAGAAGACCAGCCGATAGGCGTGATCCCGATTGACTCCATTTACTCACCTGTTTCACGTGTGGCTTATTATGTTGAAAATGCGCGCGTCGGTCAATCAACCAATTACGACCGTCTCATTTTGGACGTCTGGACAGATGGAAGCACCGGTCCAAAAGAAGCCATTGCCCTTGGGGCAAAGATTTTAACGGAACATCTGAACATTTTTGTCAATTTGACAGATGAAGCGCAAAATGCCGAAATCATGGTCGAAAAAGAAGAAGACCAGAAAGAAAAAGTTCTCGAAATGACGATCGAAGAACTTGACTTGTCCGTCCGTTCCTACAACTGCTTGAAACGGGCCGGCATCAACACAGTGCAAGAATTGACGCAAAAAACGGAAGAAGATATGATGAAAGTTCGTAACTTGGGACGCAAATCACTCGCCGAAGTAAAAGAAAAACTTGCTGAGTTGGGATTGTCGCTCAGGAAGGAAGAATAGATCGGCGGTTACGTTTTGCGTTGGAACGAACAGCAAGACGATACACACAAAGGAGGGAAATTTTCATGGGATACAGAAAATTAGGCCGGGATTCCGCACATCGCAAAGCGTTGCTGCGCACTCTGGCAACTGACCTGATCATTCATGAACGCATTGAAACAACGGAAGCACGCGCGAAAGAACTTCGTCCGGTTGTGGAAAAAATGATCACTCTGGGCAAACGCGGCGATTTGCATGCCCGCCGTCAAGCGGCAGCTTTCATTCGCCACGAAGCAGTGAATCCGGATGAAAAGAACAAGAAGGATCGCGAATATGCCCTGCAAAAATTGTTTGACGATATCGCCAAACGTTATGAAGACCGTCAAGGCGGATATACCCGCATTTTGAAACTCGGACAGCGCCGCGGCGATGGTGCCCCGATGGTGATTATCGAATTAGTGTAAGCTCATGAACAGAAAGGATGAACAATGCAGCCGGGAAGTCGGCTGGCGCCCGGCCGGGTTCCGGAATTTCCGTCTTTGCCGCTTTTTTCCGGCAAAGTTTTTTGCGGCAAAAACCGGAGGCTGAACCCGGGCGACAATTGTTCGTCACCATATAAAACAGCGTTTTGTCCGTCTTTTGCAAAACTCGTTCGCGTGCGTAAAATAACCTGAAAGAGTGTTATGATGAGCATGCAGGGTTTATGGCGCCGGAAAGGAACTGAAAAGGGAGGCCCCTTTCAGTTTTTCCGGAAGGTTTCGAAACGGAGAAAAACAGGCTGAAGTTGAAGCGGACGTTTATCTTTCCGGCCGGAATGAACGGAAAGATTGCCTCATATCAGCATCGCTGCATGACTCGTCTAGCTCTCGCCCCCTGTCCCGGACGGAAAGGGGGCAGGCTTATTTTATTTTGCGGGCATTTTAGGGCGGATGACCGTTTTTGTGGTGAGCTTACGTCGCAGATATATGGGAGAAAATACGCTCGCCTCTCTGGCGGGTTTTCTTTTTATAAAGCGACTGTCTTTGTACTTGCTTGCTGCACTGACGTTCGCTTCCGCGGTGAAAAAGCGGGGAATACGGGCATTTGTTTGCCGGATTGATTGGAGATTGGAAAAGGCGGCAGCATGTATTGACGTTAAATGGCGCGGATTTTTGTCAAAAATAGTATAGATGGGAAAAGATGTTTTTATGCATGCCGCACAATTCAGTCCGAGATGGAGATGGGAAGGCTTAACAGGGCGGAGAGGAGAAGCCTATGAAGGAACCGGTCGTCAAAATTGAACATTTGTCATTTAAGTACGGAGAGCAGGAAGAATACGCCTTGAAAGATCTCTCTTTGGAAATTTATGATGGCGAGTGGCTCGCTATTGTCGGTCATAACGGTTCGGGAAAATCGACCCTTGCCAAGTTGATGAACGGTTTGCAATATCCGCAGGAAGGAACCGTCGAAATTTGCGGAATCAAACTGACCGAAGAGACGATCTGGGAGATCCGGAAACTGGTCGGAATGGTTTTTCAAAATCCGGACAATCAATTTGTCGGAACAACCGTCCAAGATGATGTGGCTTTTGGTTTGGAAAATAACGGGATTCCCCGTGAAGAAATGGTCAAACGGGTCGATGATTCACTTAAAAAAGTGAAAATGGACCAGTTTCGCCATTTGGAGCCCCATCATTTATCGGGAGGGCAAAAGCAAAGAGTGGCCATTGCCGGTGTCCTGGCGCTAAAGCCGAAGATTATCATTTTGGACGAGGCCACGTCAATGCTCGATCCGCAAGGGCGGGAAGAAGTTCTGGCAACGATCAGGGATCTGAAAAGCACGAACAAGATTACGGTTATCTCGATTACCCACGATTTGGAAGAAGCTGCAAAAGCCGATCGCATCGTCGTCATGAACCGCGGGCGCATTTATAAACAAGGGACGCCTGAGGAAATTTTTCAAATGGAAGACGAATTAGTCGAGCTCGGCCTGGACATTCCCTTTCCTGTAAAAATTATTAAAAAGCTTCAGGAAAAGGGCATTTTCATCGATGAAAACTATTTGAGCGAAGAAGAGTTGGTGGAAAAACTATGGACATTTCACTCCGGGAAGTAGAATACCGCTACCAGGCCAACACTCCGTTTGAACGTCTTGCCATTCAGGATGTCTCGATCGATATCCCCTCCGGAATCTACCTGGCGATCATCGGCCATACCGGTTCGGGCAAATCGACCGTTTTGCAGCATCTCAACGCCATTTTAAAACCGACCAAAGGAGTCGTGCAAATCGGGGACAGAACGGTCACGAGCGAAAAGAAGCAGAAAAACCTGAAAGAAATCAGGAAAAGAGTCGGGATTGTTTTTCAGTTCCCTGAGCATCAGTTGTTTGAAGAGACGGTGGAAAAAGACATTTGCTTCGGGCCGATGAATTTCGGCGTTTCCGAAGAGGAAGCGAAAGAGCGGGCGAGAGAAGTCATCAAGCAGGTGGGGCTGTCCGAAGACATTCTTTCCAAATCGCCGTTTGATCTGTCGGGCGGACAGATGAGGCGGGTGGCCATCGCCGGCGTATTGGCGATGAAGCCGGATGTGATCGTACTCGACGAACCGACGGCCGGACTGGACCCGCGCGGCCGCAAAGAAATCATGGAGATGTTTTACCGGCTTCACAAGGAAAAACAACTCACCACCGTTTTGGTCACCCACAGCATGGAAGACGCGGCCCGTTATGCCGACAAAATTGTCATCATGCATAAGGGGAAAGTGTATAAAGAGGGGACGGCCGAAGAAATCTTTGCTTCCCCGGAAGGATTGATCGAATTGGGGCTTGATGTCCCCGATGCGGTCCGCTTCCAGCAAAGGATTGAAAAAGTGTTCGGAACAAAACTGTCGAAAACTTGCCTCACCCTCGATGATTTGACGGAAGAATTGACAGAACTTCTCCAAGGCGGTGGACGAAAATGACGGGAAAATTTATTCTCGGCCGCTATGTGCCTGCCGATTCGCTCTTGCACCGCATGGATCCGCGCGCAAAACTGATTTTGATCTTTTTGTTTGTTTGTGTCGTGTTTGTGGCCAACAATCCGGTCACTTACGGAATTCTCCTCTTGTACACGTTTGCCATGGCCCTGTTGTCAAAAGTGCCGCTCCGGTTCATCCTCGGAGGGCTGAAACCGATTTTGTGGCTGATTCTCTTTACATTCCTTCTCCATCTGTTTTTAACGAGAGACGGAGACGTGCTGTTTTCCATCGGCCGCCTCGAAATTTATGAAGGCGGCGTCCGGCAGGGAATTTTCATTTCCTTGCGCTTTTTCCTGCTCATCTTAATGACGTCCCTATTGACGTTAACAACGACCCCGATTCAAATTACCGACGGGCTGGAGATATTGCTCGGACCATTGAAAAAGCTGAACGTACCCGTTCATGAACTTGCTCTTATGATGTCAATTTCCCTGCGGTTTATTCCGACGCTGATGCAGGAAACGGACAAAATCATGAAAGCCCAGACAGCGAGGGGCGTCGATTTTTCGAGCGGCCCGCTGAAACAGAGGATTCAGGCGGTCATTCCCTTGCTCGTGCCGCTATTCATCAGTTCTTTTAAACGGGCGGAAGAACTGGCGGTGGCCATGGAAGCGAGAGGATACCGGGGCGGCGAAGGCCGCACGAAGTTCCGGCAGCTGCATTGGGCCGCGCTGGATACGGTCATGCTACTCGTTCTCGTCCTCATCACCGTCCTGCTCGTCATTTTGCGGACATGAAAGGGTGGAGCGGCAATGCCACGATACAAATGCACCATTGCTTATGACGGGGCCAATTTTTACGGCTACCAAGTCCAGCCCGGAAAAAGAACGGTCCAAAAAGAGATCGAGAAAGTGCTCGAGCACATGCACAAAGGAAAAAAGGTAAAAATCTATGCCTCCGGCCGGACGGACGCGGGAGTGCACGCCAAGGGCCAAGTCATTCACTTTGACTCCGACTTGTCCCTGCCGGCGGAACGGTGGCCGCTCGCGTTGAACGCCCAGCTCCCCGAGGACATTTCCGTCTTGGCCGTTGAAGCGGTGCCTCCCGATTTTCATGCCCGTTTCGACGCCATAGGAAAAGAATACCGCTATTTCGTCTACCGGGGGAAGTTCCGCGACCCGTTCAGAAGGCATTACGCCTATCATTTCCCCTATCCGCTCGACGTGGACGCCATTCGGGAAGGAGCTTCCTTCCTAAAAGGGAAACATGATTTCACGAGCTTTTGCTCGGCAAAGACGGAAGTGGAAGACCGCGTCCGGGAATTGACGGAAATCGAAATCACGGAAGACGGCGATTTGCTGATGTTCCGCTTTGCCGGGACAGGCTTCTTATACAATATGGTGCGGATCATGGTCGGAACCCTCCTCGACGTCGGCGCGGGAAAATTAAAACCGGAAGCGATCCGCGAAATCCTCGCCCGAAAAGACCGCACCTGCGCCGGAAAAACGGCCCCGCCCCAAGGCTTGTACTTGTGGCAAGTCTTTTACGGGGAAAAAGGGGACAAATGACGGCGTCTGGCTGCTTTTTCAATAAGAGCGATCAGGCCGGCGGGAAGAACCTTTGAACGGCCCCGGAAAAATATGGCGCGGCAAAAGGGGACATGGGCCGAAGAAAACGATGGATGCCCCCGGTTCGCCGTCCTTTACTGTGAAATAGGTCACGGTTCTGGCGATTCCCGGCGGTTTACTGGCGAATTTTTAGAATTACTGGCGAATTCCGGTGTTTCCTGGCGAACTTTTAAAAATACTGGCGAATTCCGGTGTTTCCTGGCGAGTCGGGGCGCGGTTTGCCGGGGAAACGGAAAAACAGGGGGAGAAACCTATCCCTTTCGCTCCGGGAAAAAGAGCCCGAAAAAATTTTTCAAAACAACGAATCCTGGTGTTACATTCTCTTGACATGGAGAAAGACCTGGTTTATTATGATTAAGTATGTAGTAAATTCCACGATAAGCCCCGGAAACTTATTGTGTTGAAATAAAAACGAAAAAACTTGAAAATTGAGGAAAGCAATTTTAGGAGGGAAACCAATGCGTACGTTTATGGCGAACGCCCAAAATATCGAGCGTAAATGGTACGTTGTTGATGCTGAAGGACAAACTTTGGGTCGTCTTGCATCTGAAGTGGCAGCAATCCTGCGCGGTAAACATAAACCTACTTTCACACCCCATGTGGATACAGGCGACCACGTGATTATCATTAACGCGGAAAAAATTAAATTAACAGGCAAAAAATGGACCGACAAAATTTATTATCATCACTCCGGCCATCCGGGCGGATTGAAGAAGAGAACGGCAAAAGAAATGCTCGAAAGATCCCCGGAGAAAATGTTGGAACTGGCCGTAAAAGGAATGCTTCCTAAGAACTCATTGGGACGCAAAATGTTTAAGAAGCTTCATGTTTATGCGGGCAGCGAACATCCGCATCAAGCACAAAAACCTGAAGTTTACGAACTTCGTGGATAATAAGGGAGGATTAACATATGGCACAGGTTCAATATTATGGTACTGGTCGTCGTAAGAGCTCCGTTGCACGAGTTCGTTTGGTTCCCGGCAACGGTAAAATAACCATTAATGAACGTGACATTGAAGAATACATTCCGTATGAAACACTTCGCGAGGTTGTGAGACAGCCGTTAAAGCTGACGGAAACACTCGGAAGCTATGACGTTCTTGTAAATGTCAAAGGCGGCGGCTATTCCGGCCAAGCGGGCGCCATCCGCCACGGTATTGCACGCGCCCTTCTCGAAGTGGATCCGGATTTCCGTCCGGCTTTAAAACGCGCCGGATTCTTAACACGCGACCCGCGCAAAAAAGAACGGAAAAAATACGGCCTCAAAAAAGCGCGCCGCGCACCGCAATTCTCAAAACGCTAATCAGCAACACAAAACCACCCAAGACCCTTCCCGCATATATGCGGGAAGGGTCTTCCCATTTCCCCGGGACAGGGGGACAGGTTTGGTGTCCCACCATTTACTGGAAACCCATTTGTTCCGCGGTGGGACACGGGGACAGGTTACACGTCCCGCCATTTATTGGAATCCCATTTGTTCCGCGGCAGCCAAAGAAACAGGCTTTGTGCCATACCATTTAAAGAAGGTAACCGCCCCTTTTTGTTTCGCCGATAAACTGCTTCGCGGTTATATGAAATATTTTCCGGTTCATGTGCAATTTTTGCGGAACAGGAACCGGGGTTGCGGACCAGCAACCGGATTTCGCAGATCAGTATTCGGATTTCGCAGATCAGTATTCGGATTTCGCGGCTCAATAACCAGTTTCTCGGATAAACCGGCCGTTTTCAGGGGTGCGCGGTCAAACCCTTTTTCTGCGGTCAAAACGGCCATTATCGCATAATGTTTCGTCCGGAGGACTGATGCCCTTTTTTGACGAACCAATCTTTTGATTCTCCGGAGGACGGGCTTGTCCCCCTTTTGAAAGGAATCTCGGGCCCGCTGGCCGGTTTTTTAAAAATTATGAAAAAAAGGAGTCGGCGACGACCTGGACGATTAGCAATAAAAAGATGACCGGCAGCAGCACTTGGACCCATTTGGCTTTTAAATACGGGATGATATGCAGCCCGATGTGCGATCCGACGATGGAGCCCGCGGTGACGGGAATGGCAGCCCCCCAATTCACGATGCCGTAAAAATAATAAAACAAAAACGCGCTGATGCAGCTGGCAAACATGACGAAACGGGTCATTTGCGCCGCTTTTACATAGCTGAATTTTTTCTTCATAAAGTATGTAATGTTTAATAACGCCGAGCCCGGACCGAATCCGCCGTCATAAATTCCGATAAAAAAAGGAGCCAGCGAAGAAGGGGCTTGTCCGGTATTTTTGGGTCCAGCCGCCGGCCCTTTGTTGCTTTTCAGGACGACGAAAAACATGACAATCAACACGATGCAGGCGACAGCCGTCATGGTTTGTTCCGACAGCCTTGTGGCCAAAAAGGCGCCGCTGATTCCTCCCAGGGCGGCAAGACACATGAGCGGAAGCATTTGTTTGAGCGGCACTTTCTTCTTGATCGTCAGTTCGATGACCGCTGATAAGGAGGATACGCCTGTGGCAAATTTATTTACGGCAACGGTTGAGTGGATGGGAATGCCGAGCAGCATGAGGCCGGGCACCAATACGAATCCCGCCGCGCCGAACATGACGCCCATGATGGCGGCAAAGATGCCGACCCCGAATAATAAAAGGCCATCGACAGACAGCCACTCCAAAAGCAACTGTTCCAAGCAAACCACCTCTTATATCTAAAATAAGCGATATTAAGCATAAATCAAATATATAAATTCCCGTTTAGCGATAAGAAAAAAAGATGGACGGGGCAGCCGTATTTTGTGCAACGGAACGCGGCAATGATTCAAGGGGATGAAGAGGAATTGCATCATACAAACGTTCTTGAAGGAGCATCTATTTAAAAGGGAATTGAGTGGTCTCACGGCTATTTCTTTATCAAGAGGTTGTAATAAATACAAAAACAAATATTTAACTGCATTTGAAATTACAAACAGTATTGCCAACAGGGGAGAGCTGAATTTCTTTATTGATCATTTCCTGAAAATTATCTGCAAAGAACAGGCGGATATGATTGCAGAGCTTAAAATAAAGAAGGAATAGTTGGATGGATTTATCGAAAAACTTTTCAAAGATCCAAGATTTTATGACAAAGAATTATATTATGGCATTCTGTTTGTGTTGGGGCAAAATTATTTCTTTTCCGTGGAAGACAAAGGTTTGACTGTTAGAGAGCTGGCAAATATCTCTAATCGTTCCAAACAAAGCATTAGACAAGCATTAAAAGATTTGTACGATATGGGTGTTTTGAAAACGAAAGGAAAAAGACCCGTCATCTATTTGATCGACGAGAGATATATTGAGGAATAAGAGGCCACGGAAAGAAACAATTTTGCAGGGAGTTGACCGGAAAATCGCAATGATTTTTGGACGGCTCTTTTTTGTTGGGGATTTTCACATGTTCAATAATCTAGTTTTAGCTCCCCATACGAAGGAAATATTTAGAAATAGAAAAACGTTGTTTGCACGAACGAACGCTTTTTGAAGCAAAACGTTGAAAAATTCGTCTGGTTTGTCTCCAGATGGGTGATCTAAAGACAAAGCCGTTGAAAAAGCAGGTGAGTTTGTCCTCAGAGTGGCC
>CALKIU010000069.1 GCA_937995745.1 uncultured Bacillaceae bacterium
ATAGAGCAACGGCCTTCTAAGCCGTCGGTCGGGAGTTCGAATCTCTCCTGGGACGCCATTTATTTATACACCATTTTTTGTACATATTCCGTTAAACAAATGTTCACATTTGTTTAACGGTTTTTATTTTTTCTCCATACTTGTTCCCCTTGAGCTCATCGGATATCCGCGGAATCATTTTCCCCCTCATACACAAAAAAACTGAAAATCAGCGCATTATAAAGACCGTTTGAAGATATCCGGCAAAAGTTTCGGCGGTTTTTAAATAAAAGCTTCCCGGCATTTTAAGCTGAACAAGCAGATATAAACAGCGCCGCCGCAAAGAGACGCTTAAAAGCGTTTAAGCGCATAAGAATATTAAAAATGTAAAAATATCAAATAATTTATGAAAGAAGTGTTGACGGAAAGGAAAAATACGAGTAAGATAGTCTTCAAATAAAATTTATTCCTGTACTTAAGTAAAACATTAAAGAAAGATTGAATCGGCAAAAAATTTTTTACAGCCGCAGGAAAAGTTCTTTTTTCGAATTATTTTTAATACTTTAATAACTGACAACAAGATTATTTCATAACCGTTTTACAAGTATATACAGCCAAAGCGATGAAGAGGACAAGTAGTTTATTGTGAAAGGTTCAACAGAGAGCCGGGATTGGTGGAAACCGGTAGCCGCACAATAAATGAACTCACCTCCGAGTATCATTCTGAACGAAGTCACTTCCAGTAGGAATGATCGAGTGTCCGCACTCGTTACCAAAAAAAATAAGTGCACGCGTAATGCGTGAATAAGGGTGGTACCGTGGAACAGGATCAAAAGCCTTTTCACCCCTTTGCCTTCATGAGGTTATAGGGTTGGAGAGGTTTTTTATTTTTTGAAAACTAACTGATGGATTGAGGAGGTCAACAAATGTTACATGAAACCGCCTTTACCAGTGGAAATACGAAAGCTGAATCAAAACCTATGAGCGGGGCGGAACTTTTACTAAGGGCGCTGATTGAAGAAAACGTCGAAGTCATCTTTGGTTATCCGGGAGGTGCGGTTCTGCCGTTATATGATGAAATATATGATGCCGATATTGCCCACGTGTTGCCGAGGCACGAACAGGGAGGAATCCACGCGGCAGAAGGATATGCGCGCATTACCGGAAAACCGGGAGTCGTCATCGTTACATCCGGACCCGGTGCGACAAATATTGTTACGGGTTTGACCGATGCTATGATGGATTCATTGCCGCTTGTCGTGTTTACGGGACAGGTTGCCACCAATGTGATTGGTACTGACGCTTTCCAGGAAGCGGATATTATGGGAATAACGACCCCGATAACAAAATATAATTACCAAGTTCGAAATATTGAGGATATTCCCCGTATTGTAAAAGAAGCTTTTTACATTGCCCAATCGGGCAGACCGGGACCGGTTTTGATTGATTTGCCGAAAAACATTGTCACTGGAAAAGCTCAAGTCAGTGAGGATGTGGAAATCCATCTGCCCGGCTATCAACCGACGACAAAGCCGAATTATTTGCAAATCCGCAAATTAACCGAGGCTGTCAGCAGAGCGAAAAAGCCGGTCATTTTGGCAGGCGCGGGCATTCTTCATGCAAAAGCAACGGAAGAACTGAAACAATATGCCGAGATGCAAAGAATCCCGGTTGTCCATACATTGTTGGGGCTGGGAGGATTCCCTGCAGATCACGAACTTTTTGTCGGGATGGCCGGAATGCACGGATGCTATGCGGCCAATATGGCTCTTAATGAAGCGGACCTCCTTATTAACATCGGCGCAAGATTCGATGACCGGTTGACAGGAAACTTGGATAAGTTTGCTCCGAATGCGATTGTGGCCCATGTGGACATCGATCCGGCGGAAATCGGCAAAAATGTCCCGACCAAGATTCCGGTTGTAGCTGATGCGAAAGAGGCCTTAAAAGAGCTGATTGCCCAAAAAGGCGAGCAGCCGCAAACGGAGGAATGGCTGGCAACCATTCAAACATGGAAAAGGGATTATCCGTACACATATGAAGATGACGGTTCCTTGTTAAAACCTCAGAAAGTCATTGAAATGCTATACGAAAAAACAAACGGCGAAGCCATCGTTGTAACGGATGTGGGCCAGCATCAAATGTGGGCCGCCCAATATTACAAGTTCAAAAACCCCCACAGATGGGTGACATCAGGCGGTTTGGGCACCATGGGCTTCGGTTTGCCGGCAAGCATCGGAGCTTCCATAGCGGACCGGGACGCAACCGTATTGTGTATCACGGGAGACGGAAGTTTCCAAATGTGCAGCCAGGAGCTCGCAGTGGTAAAAGAGTTGAATTTGCCTGTTAAAATCATTATTTTAAATAATACGGCTCTTGGAATGGTAAGACAATGGCAAGAGTTATTTTACGAGAAACGATACTCCCACAGCAAGATTCCTGTTCAGCCGTCTTTTGAAAAATTGGCGGAAGCCTACGGCATCCAAGGTTATACCGTCAGCGACGCAGAAGAAGCGGACCGCGTCTTAACTGAGGCTTTGAGCCATCGCGAGCCCGTGCTGATTGATTTCCGCATCGATCCGGAAGAGAATGTGTTTCCGATGGTTGCTCCTGGAAAGGGATTGAGTGAAATGGCAGGTGTCAAAAAACGATGAAGAAAAGAATTATCAATTTAACAGTCAATAACAGACCGGGAGTACTGAACCGCATCACCAATCTGTTTTCAAAAAGGAACTATAATATTGAGAGCATTACGGTCGGCCATTCCGAACAGGAAGGCGTTTCAAGAATCACCTGTGTGGTGAATGTCGACAATGACCGGATCATTGAGCAGATTACAAAACAATTAAACAAACAGATTGATGTTTTGAAGGTGACGGATATCACCGATCAGGCCATTGTGGCAAGAGAGCTGGCGTTGGTAAAAGTGCTGGCCACCCCAAGCATCAGAAGCGAAATCTATTCGTTGATTGAACCGTTCAGAGCCTCCATTATTGACGTGGGGAAAGACAGTCTTGTCATTCAGATTACGGGAGATCCGGACAAAATCGACGCCTTTATCGAGCTTGTCCGCCCCTATGGAATAAAGGAGCTTGCCCGGACAGGCACAACGGCCTTCCTAAGGGGCACTCAGCGTTTGCCGAGCCAAGCAAAAAATATTTCCATTTTGTAAAATGATTGCTATAATCGCGGCACGCGTCCATCACCGTGACGGTGATGAGCCGGCCCGCTTATTATAGATTCAGCAGTAAACGAAATCAAATTTGAACTATAAAGAAAGGAAGATTCATATGGCAAAAATGTACTATAACGGCGATGCAAACCCGGAATATTTAAATGGAAAAACTGTTGCTGTTATCGGCTACGGCTCTCAAGGCCACGCCCATGCTTTAAATATGAGGGACAGCGGTGTGAATGTCATCATCGGCCTGCGCAAAGGAAAGTCATGGGAAAAAGCGGTTGAAGACGGTTTTGAAGTTTACACAGTGGGCGAAGCGACTGCAAAAGCAGATGTCGTCATGATTCTTCTTCCCGATGAAATCCAGCCGAAAGTTTGGAAAGAAGAAATCGAACCGAATATTAAAAACCAAGCGATCATGTTTGCCCACGGATTCAACATTCACTTTAACCAAATCAAGCCTCCGGAAACTTGTGACGTACTTCTTGTCGCTCCGAAAGGCCCCGGCCATCTCGTGAGAAGGACTTATGTGGAAGACGCAGGAGTGCCCGCATTATTTGCCGTTTACCAAGATGTGTCCGGCGAGGCGAAGGAATTGGCGCTCGCTTATGCGTGGGCGATCGGTTCATTAAGAGCGGGAGCGCTTGAAACCACATTTAAAGAAGAAACAGAAACCGACTTGTTCGGTGAGCAAGCCGTACTTTGCGGGGGCCTGACTTCACTTGTCAAAGCGGGATTTGAAACCCTTGTTGAAGCGGGGTACCAGCCTGAACTCGCCTATTTCGAAACATTGCATGAATTAAAGTTAATTGTTGACTTGATGTATGAAGGCGGTTTGGCGGGCATGCGCTATTCCATTTCCGATACGGCCCAATGGGGAGATTTTGTGTCAGGGCCGAGAATCATCAACCAGGCCGTTAAAGAGGAAATGAAAGCAGTATTGAAAGATATTCAAGACGGAAAGTTTGCCAAAGGCTGGATTCTCGAAAACCAAGCCGGCCGTCCGGTATTTAATGCCATCAATGCAAGGGAAAATGAGCATCTCATTGAAAAAGTGGGCAGAGAACTGCGCAAAATGATGCCGTTTGTTAATAAGAGCACGAAAGAAACCGTGAATTAACCCTGCTGTTTACATGATACAAAGATTGAACTTGACAAAACGGGAGGCAGTGAAACACTGCCTCCAAGAATTTCTTTTTTAATAAGGTTTGCGAAACCAGCCAAAACAATGGACGACTGGATGGAGGTTCAAACATGGAAAAACGGATCGCTGTCCTCCCGGGGGACGGGATAGGTCAAGAAATTACACAGGGAGCCGTTGATGTTTTACAAACGGTAGGCGAAAAATTCGGCCACAAATTTCATTTTGAGTACGGAAAAATCGGCGGCACCGCTGTTGATGAAGTCGGCACGCCGCTTCCTGACGAAACGCTGGAGATGTGCAAAAAAAGCGATGCGGTACTCTTGGGAGCGGTCGGCGGGCCGAAATATGATACGCTTCCTGTTCATTTGCGCCCGGAAAAAGGATTGCTGAAAATCAGAAAAGAGTTGGGGCTTTACGCCAACTTGCGGCCGACTACCTATTTTGAAAGCCTGGCCGACGCGGCTCCGTTGAAAAAATCTGTCATTGAAGGCGTCGATTTGCTGATTGTCAGGGAATTAACAGGGGGAATTTATTTCGGGCGTCCGAGCGAACGCTTGGAAAAAGACGGTCAGGAGGCCGTAGTTGACACACTTTTTTATACGAAGGAAGAGATGGTCCGGGTCATCAGATTGGCTTTTGAACTGGCGCGTAACCGCAGAAAAAAGGTGACGTCTGTGGACAAGGCAAATGTTCTTGAATCCAGCCGCATGTGGAGGGAGACGGCTGAAGAAATTGCCAAGGATTATCCCGATGTGGAATTGAATCATATGCTCGTTGATAATGCGGCCATGCAATTAATCAGATATCCGAAACAATTCGATGTCATCGTGACGGAAAACATGTTTGGCGATATCTTGAGCGACGAGGCTTCGATGTTGACCGGTTCTTTGGGAATGCTGCCATCGGCAAGCTTGTCCGAGAACGGCCCGTATTTGTACGAGCCCATTCACGGTTCGGCTCCTGATATTGCCGGCCGGAATATTGCCAATCCCTTGGCAACTATCTTGTCCGCTGCAATGCTTCTCCGCCTGTCTTTCGGGCTGGAAAAAGAGGCTATGGCGGTGGAACAAGCCGTTCACACAGTATTAAATCAAGGATACCGGACAAAAGATATTGCGGCTGAAGGCCAGGATTATTTGACTACAACCGAGATGGTGGAAAAAGTTAAAGAAGCGGTGCTGCAAACAGAGACAGTTTCTTAAAAGGCGTTTTATGATGCGGCAAATGCGGCCGGAATGACGGCGGCCGTATTTGCCTTTCTGTCATTGGCTGTTTTTGCAAGCCTTGTTTTTGCAAAAACCACATTTTTCGATGCAGATTCGACCTATTGCAAGGAGGATTCTTATGGGGAAAAACATTGTTGATAAAATTTGGGAAAGGCACGTTGTTCACAGGGAAGAGGGGAAACCGGATCTTCTTTACGTTGATCTTCACCTCATCCATGAAGTCACTTCTCCGCAGGCATTTTCCGGCTTGAGAATGAAAAACCGCAAAGTGAGAAGACCGGATAAAACGTTCGCTACGATGGACCACAATGTCCCGACCATCAACCGCAATGTCGTGGAAGATGAAGTGGCTTTAAATCAGATGAAGACTTTGGAGAAAAACTGTGCAGAATTCGGCATCGAACTTGCGGGCATTGACAGTCCGTACCAAGGTATCGTTCACGTCATCGGACCGGAGCTCGGTTTGACACAGCCCGGAAAAATCATTGTTTGCGGCGACAGCCATACATCCACTCACGGCGCTTTCGGCGCGCTCGCTTTTGGAATCGGAACAAGCGAAGTGGAGCATGTGTTGGCGACACAAACGATTTGGCAAACAAAACCGAAGACGTTGAAATTAGAAATTAACGGAAAACTTGGCCCTGGCGTTTCCGCCAAAGACGTCATCCTGTATATTTTGGCCAAACACGGTGTCAATTTCGGCACCGGATACGTCATCGAATATTGCGGGGAAGTCGTCCGAAATTTCTCTATGGAAGAGCGGATGACAATTTGCAATATGTCCATTGAAGGCGGTGCCCGTGCAGGTTTGGTGAGCCCGGATGAGAAGACGTTTGAATATTTGCGGGGCAGAAAATACGCACCGAAAGGCGAAAAGTTTGATAAGTTTGTTGAATATTGGAAGACTCTGGCTTCTGACGAAGATGCCGAATACGACAAAGTGATTACGGTTAATGCCGAAGAGATTGCCCCGATGGTCAGCTGGGGAACGAACCCTTCCATGACTTCGCCTGTAGATGGTTCCGTTCCGACTTTGGCGGATTGCAAAACAGAAACGGAAAGACTTTCTTTGAAACGGGCTTTGGAGTACATGGGATTGAAAGAAGGGCAAAAAATCGAAGACATTCAAATCCAGCATGTGTTCATCGGTTCTTGCACAAACTCCCGTATCGAGGATATCCGGGCGGCAGCGGCGATTGCCAAAGGACGGAAAGTGAATCCTGGAGTCCGTGCTGTCGTGGTACCCGGTTCGCAGCAAGTGAAAAAGCAAGCCGAAGAAGAAGGATTGGCCAAAATTTTAATAGACGCCGGATTTGAATGGAGAGACTCCGGCTGCAGCATGTGTTTGAGCATGAACGGAGACAGGGTTCCGAGCGGCGAGCATTGCGCATCCACTTCCAACCGGAACTTTGAGGGCCGTCAGGGAGCAGGTGCGCGCACCCATTTAGTCAGCCCGGCCATGGCTGCCGCTGCGGCTATATACGGCCGTTTTGTTGATATCAGAAAATTGACGCCTGTTGAATGAGAGTAAACAGACTGAAAAGGAGGATTTCGTCTTGAGCGGTTTCAAAGAATTTGAAGGAAAAGCGGTAGCGATGAATCGCGCCAACGTGGATACAGACCAAATCATCCCGAAACAATTTTTGAAAAGAACCGAAAAAACAGGATTCGGCAAATTCTTGTTTTACGACTGGAGATACAATCCCGACGGAAGCGAAAATGAAGAATTTGAATTGAACCGTCCGGAAAATAAAGGAGCGACCATTCTCATTGCCAACGAAAACTTCGGCTGCGGTTCATCAAGGGAACATGCTCCGTGGGCGCTGCTTGATTATGGCTTTAAAGTGATCATCGCTCCATCTTTTGCTGACATTTTTTATCAAAATTGCTTGAAAAACGGCATGCTGCCAATTCCTTTGAAACAGGCAGAAGTGGATTATTTGCTGGAGAGAGCCGAGAAACAACCGTATTATCTTCATGTGGATCTGGAAAAACAAAAGGTTTCCGACAAAGAAGGCTTTGAGGCCGGTTTTGACATCCATCCGTATTGGAAAAAACTCTTAATTAACGGATGGGATGAAATTGAAATCACTCTGCAGTTAAAGGATAAAATCGAAGAATTTGAAAGAACGAAAGATCCGTATACAATTTTTTAACAAAGGAAGCAGCCGTGCATATTCTCCCGCCCGAGACAGCCGTATCGGGCGGGAGAACTTCTTTATTAAGCGGGGATGGCCGGCATCAGGCGATGCGGTCCTTCCATCTTTCGGCAACTTTTATTGCCGCCGCACCGAATGTCTTTGTTTTTCGAAAATATCATGCTAAACTAACCTCAACAGGATTTAGAGGCGGTTTTTTTATGAGAAAACGGAAAGGTAAAAAAAGAGACGGAAAAGTGATCCTTTTTCCTGATTTTGTGCGAAGATCTTTGGAAAAAGGCCTTGAATGCCTGCAAAATAAAAATTACAGCCAAGCTGTCGGGATATTTGAAGATACTTTGTCCCATTCTCCCGATAACCGCGATGTATATATCGGCCTTTTATTGGCTTATTATGAAAGTGGAATGTTGCAAAAGGCAAAAGAAATCGCCGAAGAAATGTTATCAAAAAAAATCGGCGATTACCTCGACACCGTGGAATTATATATGATGGTTCTTGTCCAGTTGCAAGAATATGAAAAGCTGGCGAAAACGATTTATGCCGTTCTGAAAGAACAAGCCGTTCCGCCTGAAAAAAGGGCCGGTTTTGCAAAAATGCTTGAATATGCGAACCGGATGCAGGAGGAGAAACGGGCAAGGCCGGCGGAAACGGAAGAAGAGCGCCCGACGCTCAGGCTGACGGAGACGAAAGATCCGACCAAACTTGTTTTAAAAATAGCCGAATTGAGCGAAAAAAATGCCGGGATGTACATTGAGGAGATGAAAGAATATCTTCGCTTGCCGGACGGCCATCCTTTTTTAAAAACGATGCTTCTCAACTTGTTAAAAGAGCAGGGTTGCAAAGAGAAAGTGAACATTTTTAAGTTTGGCGGACAAAAGGTTGTCATTCCCGCGGAACTGCCGGATTCAAACAAAAGCGAACAGAAGTTGGAGATTGAAAAAATATTGCAGCAGCAATTGGAAAACGAAAACCCGGTACTTTTCGCCCAAATAAAGGGACTTTTGGAAAGGCAAACTTTTCTCCTTTATCCGTTTGGCTTCACCCCGGAGGATCCTTTTTTGTGGGCAGGTGCTTTTCATGCATCCGGCTTATCGTTTGCCGGAGGGGAAAGCGACCTGGTGGAATTGGCCCGTCTTTACCGGGTCAAACCGGAAGAACTTGAGAAAGCATGCCGCTTTATCAAGGAATTGGAGAAAATTTCTTTTCCTGTTATATAATCCAAACTGTTGAAACAATGCCAACCTGTGTTATAATGAAATGGTTGTGAAGTATCATCATGCCTTTACATATCAGTCTGAATATGTTAAGTATGATTTTCATATTCATAAATTTTTAAAAACGTACGATAAACGAGCTGTTGGAGGGAAAAGAACATGTCGGCAAAATGGGAAAAATTAGAAGGGAACCAAGGGGTTCTCACTATTGAAGTAGATGCAAAAAAAGTAGATGAAGGCTTGGATTATGCCTTTAAAAAAGTGGTAAAAGACGTCACTGTTCCCGGATTCCGCAAGGGAAAGGTGCCGCGCGCGATCTTTGAAAGACGATTTGGCGTGGAAGTGCTTTATCAGGATGCCCTTGATTACCTTCTTCCGACGGCATATGCCGAGGCGGTAAAGGAAACGGGCATTCATCCCGTCGATAGCCCTGAAATCGATATTGAGCAAATGGAGAAAGGGAAGAATCTGATTATCAAAGCAACGGTCACCGTTAAGCCGGAAGTGAAACTTGGAGAGTATAAAGGCCTGGAAGTTGAAAAACAGGACGTGGATGTGACAGACGAAGAAGTGGAAAAAGAACTGGAAGCTCTCCGGGAACGATACGCCGAACTGGTTGTTAAAGAAGAACCGGCGGAAATGGGCGACACTGTCGTTATCGATTTTGAAGGTTTCCAAGACGGGGAAGCTTTCGAAGGCGGAAAAGGCGAAAATTATTCCCTGGAACTCGGTTCAGGCCAATTTATCCCCGGTTTTGAAGAGCAATTGGTCGGCATGAAATCTGGGGATGAAAAAGAAATCAACGTGACATTCCCTGAAGAATATCATGCCAAAGAGCTTGCCGGCAAGCCGGCCGTATTTAAAGTAAAAGTGCATGAAGTAAAAGCAAAAGAGCTTCCGGAACTTGACGATGAATTTGCCAAAGACGTGGATGAAGAAGCGGAAACGCTTGAAGAACTGAAAAACAAAATCAGAACACGTTTGGAAGAAACGAAGAAAACAGTTGCTGATAATAAAATCCGCGAAACAGTGATTCAAAAAGCAGCGGAAAATGCGGAGATCGACATTCCGAAAGTCATGATCGAAAACGAGATCGACCGAATGATCCGTGAGTTCGAACAACGTCTGCATATGCAAGGAATGAATCTCAATTTATATTATCAATTTACCGATGACAATGAAGAATCCCTTCGTGAGAAGATGAGGGAAGATGCGGAAAAACGCGTACGTTCTTCTTTGACTTTAGAAGCGATCGCTGAAGCTGAAAATCTGGAAGTGACTGAAGACGAAGTTGAAGAAGAACTCAAAAAGATGGCAGACATGTATAACATGAAAGTGGAAGATGTGAAAAAGGTATTTGGAAATCTTGATGTATTAAAAGAAGACTTGAAGATTCAAAAAGCTGTTGACTTCCTCGTGGAAAACAGCAAAACGGTCGAAAAAGCCGGCGAACAAGCGGAAGAAGAAAGCGCAGAACCGGCAGAATAAAGAATAATGTATTTGATTCAAGAGAAAAAAGGCTGTCTCAAAATGGGTTCGGTTCCCGGGCGTTTTTGAGGCAGCCCTTAATTTATCAAACAGAATTTTCGGGTAAGAAGGCGGTTTTTCCTTGACATGATGGATACGGACGGAAAAAAGGAAAAAATTTCAGACAGGTTGGGATTAACATTTATTTCAATTTAGATGATTTTTTTATAAAATAAAGATAAAACTGTTATTAAGACTTTCGGTCTGAAAAGGGAACAGGCTGAATTTTGTTTGGAGAAGGCTTATTAGTACATATTAATGATTTTCCAGACTATAATGGGAGTAAGGGATTTCTTTTTCTTTTTTGCAGAGTTATTATTTCCCGAATCGGCATATGATGTGATACAATGCAATACATAACAATTCGAAAATACCCTGTAAGAACAGGTTGAGTTTACAACATGTTCAACAAATATTGCAGCGTTTTCTAACGTTAACGAAGTTATCACGAGGGGTGAATAAAATGTTTAAATTTAATGATGAAAGAGGCCAGCTCAAATGTTCTTTCTGCGGAAAATCACAAGATCAAGTAAGGAAACTGGTTGCAGGCCCTGGTGTATATATATGTGACGAATGCATTGAGTTATGCACGGAAATCGTTGAGGAAGAATTGGGCACCGAAGAAGAATTTGATTTTCAAGACGTACCGAAACCGCATGAAATCCGTGCGATTTTAGATGAGTATGTAATCGGCCAGGACCAGGCGAAGAAAGCTCTGTCCGTGGCTGTTTATAATCATTATAAAAGAATCAATTCCAACGGAAAAATCGATGATGTGGAATTATCCAAGAGCAACATCATCTTGATTGGTCCGACAGGAAGCGGAAAAACGCTGCTTGCCCAAACGCTGGCCCGTATTTTAAATGTTCCCTTCGCCATGGCGGATGCCACATCTTTGACAGAAGCGGGTTATGTCGGTGAAGACGTTGAAAATATTTTGCTGAAACTCATCCAAGCGGCAGATTATGATGTGGAGAAGGCGGAGAGGGGAATTATTTATATTGACGAAATTGATAAAATCGCCCGCAAATCGGAAAATCCGTCCATTACACGGGACGTATCCGGAGAGGGAGTACAACAGGCATTGTTAAAAATCCTGGAAGGAACCGTGGCAAGCGTTCCGCCCCAGGGAGGCCGAAAACATCCCCATCAGGAATTTATTCAAATTGACACAACGAATATCCTGTTTATTTGCGGCGGAGCTTTTGATGGCATTGAAACGATCATTAAACGCCGCCTGGGACAAAAAGTCATCGGGTTCGGTTCCAACAATCAGCAAAAAGATATTGACGACAAACATATTCTGTCCCATGTGCAGCCAGAAGATTTGCTCCATTTTGGGTTGATTCCGGAGTTCATCGGCCGTCTTCCCGTTATAGCCAATTTGCTTCCTCTCGATGAAGATGCGCTCGTCGACATCTTGACAAAACCGAAAAATGCATTGGTGAAACAGTACCAAAAAATGCTTGAGCTTGATAATGTGGAGCTTGAATTTGAAGAGGAAGCTTTGCGGGAAATTGCAAAGAGAGCCATTGAACGGAAAACAGGCGCCCGTGGACTGCGTTCCATCATCGAAAAGATTATGCTTGACGTGATGTATGATCTTCCTTCCCGGGAGGATGTGGCGAAATGTATCGTCACCGCCCAATCAGTGAGAGAAAATACGATGCCAAAACTTGTTCTCGTTGATGGCTCGGTTGTGAAAGAACAGCGGAAAACATCCGCATGAGCAGCAACTCTTGCCGCAGGATAAACAGCCATTTGGATAAAAAGACTGTTCAAAAGGAGAGGCACCGCGCCCTCCTTATGCAACAGTCTTTTTTGTTTTGCGCATTACCCGAACGCCCAATGGGCTTCAATCGGGAGGGGCAGACGGTAAAAGGCGGAAAGCGTTCTTTAACGGTGCATTTTTCTCCCGGTCCGGAAAAGATTTCATTTAGATGCCCTCCATTTTCTCTCTATCTCTTCTCTTGCAGGCTCGTTTAAGAAAAGATTGTTTATTATAAAGCGGGAAAGGGGATACTACCTTTATACGAGAATAGGAGAGACATGCAACAGGAGGGAAACTGATGAGTTGGACCGGGATTGCCCTATTAGTGCAGCTGTTTTTTGGAGTTGTGATCGGTCTGTATTTTTGGAATTTGTTAAAAAACCAACGAAGCCAAAGGATCACCATTGACCGGGAATCAAAAAAGGAAATGGAACAATTGCAAAGATTGCGGGCCATATCATTAACGGAGCCTCTCGCTGAAAAAGTGCGGCCTGCAAGCTTTGAAGATATTGTCGGCCAGGAAGACGGGATTAAAGCTTTGAAAGCGGCGCTATGCGGCCCCAATCCGCAGCATGTGATCATTTACGGACCTCCGGGAGTCGGGAAAACGGCTGCGGCAAGGCTCGTCCTTGAAGAAGCAAAAAAGAATCCAAAATCTCCTTTTCAGCCTTCGGCGGTTTTCGTCGAATTGGATGCCACCACTGCCCGTTTTGATGAGAGGGGCATCGCTGATCCCTTGATCGGTTCGGTTCACGATCCCATCTATCAGGGGGCAGGCGCCATGGGGCAGGCGGGCATTCCCCAGCCGAAGCAGGGGGCGGTCACCAATGCCCACGGCGGTGTTCTTTTTATTGATGAAATCGGCGAATTGCACCCCATTCAAATGAACAAATTGTTAAAAGTGCTCGAAGACCGGAAAGTCTTTTTGGAAAGCGCGTACTACAGCGAAGAAAATCCGCAAATTCCCAAATATATTCATGATATTTTTAAAAACGGCCTTCCCGCCGATTTCAGGCTGGTGGGGGCAACAACGCGAACGCCGGCGGAAATTCCGCCTGCCATTCGTTCCCGGTGCATGGAAGTCTTTTTCCGCGAATTGACGGAAGATGAAATCATGATCGTGGCGAAAAAAGCTGCGGAAAAAGTCAATCTTTCCATCAGTGACAATGGTTTGAAAATTGTCGGCAAATATTGCCGCAATGGCCGCGAAGCCGTGAATTTGATTCAAACGGCCGCCGGCATTGCCATTCAGGAGGACCGGAACTATTTGAAAGATGAGGATATTCAATGGGTTGTCCACTCAAGCCAATTGGTGCCGAGAATGGAGCAGAAAATCGCCCCGAAATCTGCCGTCGGTTTGGTGAACGGATTGGCTGTCCACGGCCCTAATACCGGGACGTTGCTGGAAATTGAAGTGACGGTAATTCCCGCCAAAGAAAAAGGAAAGATTAATATAACGGGAATAGTCGAAGAAGAGAGCATGGAGGACCGGAGCAAGTCTTTGCGGAGAAAAAGCATGGCCAAAGGCTCGATTGAAAATGCCGTTACCGTTCTCAGATCGATGGGCGTTCCTGCGGATGAATATGATATCCACGTAAATTTTCCGGGCGGCGTTCCGGTGGACGGACCGTCAGCGGGGATTGCGATGGCAACGGGGATTTATTCCGCCATCTACAAACGTCCGGTTGATCATTCCGTCGCCATGACGGGGGAAATCAGCATTCACGGAAAGGTTAGGCCGGTTGGGGGAGTGTATCCGAAAATCTTGGCCGCAAAAAAAGCAGGCGCGAAAAAAGTCATCATTCCCAAAGAAAATTATCAAGAGTTGTTAAAAGAAATAAAAGGGATTGAAATCCTTCCGGCAGCCCACTTGAAAGAAGTCCTTGAAATTGCGCTGTTAAAGGAGTATCCGCACGATAGGCAAGCCGCCATTGCTGCCTCTGTAGAGGTAAATAAGAAGGAAAGCGTTTAACGGATCGTTACTTCGGTTTGCGTTCAAAACCGAAGTGTTTTTTATGCCGGGAAAATATTTGACCGCGGGAAACGCCGACATTTTTTTGCAATCCTGCAAAAATGCTGAAAAATAAATAGTTTTTACATATACTATATCTGCCGGGGCGGTTCATCGGTGTTATAATAAAAGTAAAGAACCTCCTTTCGGGAGGGCTTATTCAACAAAAGCGCTCAGTCCAGCTTTGAATATACATGATAGCCGGAACTCCGAGGGGTGTGCTTGCGAGTTTGCTTCGCTCTGTTAACCGGAATGGACAGGGATTTGTAAATAGGATAGAATGAAGCGGTGAATTTCTTTCCGGAGGTTCGGAGAAAAAAAGACATAGATTGATTCGGAGGTGTGCCTGGTTATGTCGAAGAACAAGAAGGAACGGGTTCCCCTTCTGCCGCTGCGGGGTCTTCTTGTCTTTCCAACGATGGTCCTCCATTTAGACGTTGGAAGAAGCAAATCCGTCCAAGCGCTGGAGAAAGCGTTGATGGATGATGGTATCATCTTTTTAACGGCACAAAAAGATGTAGCCATTGACGAGCCTGGAGAAGAAGATATTTACCGAATGGGAACATTAACAAAAGTGAAGCAGATGTTGAAGCTTCCCAACGGCACGATTCGTGTTTTGGTGGAAGGCATGGTGAGAGCGGAAATAGAGACCTTTTATGATGAGGGGGATTACCAGGCTGTAACTGTAATAACTTATGAGGACAGGACGTCAAAAGACTTGGAAGATGAAGCGCTGATGCGGACGATGTTATCTTATTTTGAGCAGTACATAAAGATGTCCAAAAAGATTTCTTTAGAAACGTTTGCCACAGTGGCTGATATCGAAGAGCCGGGAAGAATGACGGATATCATCGCTTCGCATTTGCCGTTGAAATTGAAAGAAAAACAAAAAATCCTTGAAACCATCGATTTGAAAGAGCGGATGAATCTTCTGATTCAATATATCCATAATGAAAAGGAAGTGCTCCATTTAGAAAAGAAGATTGGCCAGCGGGTCAAAAAGTCGATGGAAAGGACACAGAAAGAATATTATCTCCGCGAACAAATGAAAGCCATTCAAAAGGAACTGGGCGACAAGGAAGGCAAATCCGCTGAAGTGGAAGATTTGATGGAAAAAATAGAAAAAGCGGGGATGACCGAAAATATTAAAAAAGTTGCCTTAAAAGAACTGGAACGCTACGAGAAAATCCCCCTTACCTCGGCGGAAAGCTCCGTCATCAGAACTTATATCGAGTGGTTGATTTCACTGCCTTGGACGAATGCCACCGAGGACGACCTTGACATTGAAAAGGCGAAAAGAATTTTGGATGAGGACCATTACGGATTGGAAAAAGTGAAGGAACGGGTGTTGGAGTATTTGGCCGTCCGGAAGTTGACAAATTCTTTAAAAGGCCCGATTCTTTGTCTTGTCGGCCCACCCGGTGTGGGAAAAACAAGTTTGGCCCGTTCCATCGCCCGGTCGCTGGGCAGAAAATTTGTGAGAGTGTCCCTTGGCGGCGTCCGCGACGAGTCGGAAATCCGCGGTCACAGAAGAACATATGTCGGTGCCATGCCCGGGCGGATCATCCAGGGGATGAAAAAGGCCGGGACGATCAACCCGGTATTCTTGCTGGATGAAATTGATAAGATGTCCAATGACTTCCGCGGCGATCCTTCAGCTGCTTTACTGGAAGTGCTCGATCCGGAACAAAATCACGCTTTCAGCGATCATTACATCGAGGAACCATATGATCTGTCGAAAGTGATGTTTATTGCCACAGCCAATAATTTAAGCACGATACCGGGGCCGTTGCGCGACCGGATGGAAATTATCTCAATTCCCGGTTATACGGAAATTGAAAAAATCCATATTGCGAAGGAACATCTTCTTCCGAAACAACTGAAGGAACACGGATTGACCGGGTCGCATTTGCAAATCAGGGAGGACGGCATCCAGCGCATAGTCCGTTACTACACAAGAGAAGCGGGCGTGCGCGGACTTGAAAGGCAATTGGCGGCCATTTGCAGAAAAACGGCGCGCATCATTGTTTCCAACGAAAAGAAAAGGGTCATCGTGACGGAAAAGAATGTGGAAGAATTTTTAGGAAAACCGCTGTTCCGGTACGGACAGGCCGAGCTTGAAGACCAGGTTGGTGTGGCGACCGGGCTTGCCTACACAGCTGTAGGCGGAGATACATTGCAAATCGAAGTGTCGCTGACCCCCGGAAAAGGAAAACTTGTGTTGACCGGAAAATTGGGTGAAGTGATGAAGGAGTCGGCCCAGGCGGCATTTACGTATGTACGCTCCAAGGCTGAAGAGCTCGGGATTGACCCGGATTTTTATGAGAAAACGGACATTCATATCCATGTTCCGGAAGGTGCCGTGCCGAAAGACGGTCCGTCAGCGGGCATTACGATTGCCACGGCGCTCGTGTCGGCGCTGACCGGAAGACGGGTCCGCAAAGAAGTCGGCATGACCGGGGAAATTACGCTTAGAGGAAGGGTTTTGCCGATCGGAGGATTAAAGGAAAAATCTTTGGGCGCCCACCGGGCAGGTTTGAAGAAAATCATCCTCCCCAAAGAAAATGAAAAGGACATTGAAGACATTCCGGAAAGCGTCCGTGAGGATCTTGAATTTGTCCTTGTGTCACAGGTGGATGAAGTGTTGGAGCATGCCTTGAAAGATGGTGCGTCCTCGTGAAAATCACCGATGCAGAAATCGTCATCAGCGCGGTGAAATCGAGCCAATACCCGGCTGACGATCTTCCGGAATTTGCGTTGGCCGGACGTTCCAATGTGGGAAAATCATCCTTCATAAATAAAATGCTCAACAGAAAAAATTTCGCCCGGACGTCTTCCAAACCGGGAAAAACGCAAACATTGAATTTTTATTTGATTAACCGCAAATTTTATTTTGTCGATGTCCCCGGCTACGGGTACGCAAAGGTTTCCAAGAAGGAACGGGCCGCATGGGGGCAAATGATCGAAACTTATTTGCAGAACAGGGAGCAGCTCCGGGCGGTTTTCCTGATTGTAGATTTCCGTCATCCGCCGACGAATGATGATGTGATGATGTATGAGTATTTAAAATATTATCAAATCCCCTGCATCGTTATCGCCACTAAAGCTGACAAAGTGCCCAGGGGAAAACGGCAAAAGCATTTGAAAAAGGTCAAAGAAACTCTGCGTTTCAAAGAAGGGGATGAATTGATCGTCTTCAGTTCCGAGACCGGGGAAGGCAGAGAGCAAGCTTGGGCAGTTTTGGAAAAATTTATATAAAATAAAAGGACGGGCACCGGAAACCGTTTGTATCCGGAAATTTCCGCATACTATGCCGGTACCCGCCCTTTTTTTATCGCAACAATTGCGGTAAAATAGAAGCAATTCTTCATAAATTTTTCACAAATTAATGAAAAAAACGGTTGAATCTCGGTTGAATCTGTCCGTTTATTTTTTATTTGCCAGCAAAAAGTAAATGCCGAAAGCAATCAAGGCCACCGGCCAAAATTTTTCGGCGGCGGAGATTTTGCTTTCCAACAGACCGAGCCAATTGATTACTTGTTCATAAAACAGGAAAAGAGAGGAAATGATAAGAAATAAAAGTCCCTGCAGCAAACCTTCGCCGGTTTTCTGATATTGAAGGAGAAAACCGAGAGAAATGATCAATAAAAGAGCCCCGATATGATCCGGCCAAAAGTCCAGCTTTCCGGCAACGTGAAAATGAACGCTAAACCCCGTCAATATGACGCCGGGCAAGATGGCGCTGTTGTCTTTTGCGCCGTAAGCTTGAAAAAGGAAAGCGATGCCTATGATAAACAATAGCGTTGGCCAAGAAAAAAACTGGTCAAAAAGGGAAATCTGCATTTGCTGCAGAAAAAAATAAATGCCAAAGCCAATTAACACAATTCCCGGAAAAAATTTTTTTCTTTTCATTGACTCACACCCTGCGTACGCTGATAAAATTCCAATTTATAAAATAGTCTATCAAGAAGGTGCCCGGATTTCCATCGGTTCTCCTAAAAAACTTCCAGCTTTCCTTCGCGCCGATCGGGCCGGCCGGACAAAACATGGAAAAACTGCACTTTTTTGCCCATTATTAGCAATTTATATCACATAGATTCATTATATGTTCACAATTTTGTAAATAAATAAAATTCAATAATGATATAATGGTTTTAGTGAATTCTGCCTAATAATAGGGGGTTTCTTTTCGTTATGCACATTTTAGCAGTCAGCCTTAATTATAAAACTGCTCCGGTGGAAATTCGTGAGCAGCTTACATTTCAGCCGGATCAATTGGGGGAAGCGCTCCGGGTATTAAAAGGGAAAAAAAGCATACTAGAAAATGTGATTCTCTCCACTTGCAACCGCACGGAAATCTATGCAGTCGTGGACCAAATTCATACCGGGCGTTATTATATCAAGCAGTTTTTGTCTGAATGGTTCAATATAGAAACGGAGGAATTTGCCCCGTTTTTGAATTATTACGAGCAGGACGATGCTGTTGAACACTTGTTTCGGGTAGCATGCGGCTTAAATTCCATGATACTGGGCGAAACGCAAATTTTGGGACAAGTGCGTTCAAGTTTTCTGGAGGCACAAGCGGAAGGTTGCACAGGCACCATTTTCAATCAGCTTTTTAAACAGGCGATTACGATTGCAAAGAGGGGCCATTCAGAAACGGACATCGGTTCCAATGCCGTATCAGTCAGCTATGCAGCCGTCGAACTTGCTAAAAAGATTTTCGGCTCACTAAAGGGGAAACATGTCCTGATTCTCGGAGCAGGTAAAATGGGAGAGTTGGCCATTCAAAACCTCCACGGCAATGGTGCGAGTAAAGTGACCGTGATCAACCGCACCTTCGAAAAGGCAGAAAAACTGGCCGAACGGTTTTCCGGCGAGGCCCGTTCCATTGATGAATTGGAAAATGCCCTTGTTGAAGTGGATATATTGATTAGTTCAACCGGCGCTTCCGGATTTGTCATTACCAAAGATCTGATGAAAAAAGTGGCAATTGCCAGAAAAGGAAGACCGCTGTTTATGGTGGACATTGCCGTTCCCCGTGACATCGAGCCGGAAATTGCAGAAATTGAGAACGTTTTCCTTTACGATATAGATGATCTGGAAGGAATTGTTGAAGCGAACATGCAGGAACGGAAAAAAGCCGCCGAAAAAATCGGCGTGATGATCGAAGAGGGGATGGAAGAGTTTAATCAATGGTTGAATATGCTCGGCGTCGTCCCCGTCATTTCCGCCTTAAGGGAGAAGGCGATGACGATTCAGGCAGAAACGATGAAAAGCATCGAGAGAAAATTGCCGGACCTGACGGAACGGGAAAAGAAAATATTAAATAAACATACAAAGAGCATCATCAATCAAATGTTGCGCGATCCGATTTTGCAGGCCAAGGAATTGGCGGCGGAAAAGAATGCCGAGGAATCGTTGCGTTTATTTATAAAGATTTTTAATATCGAACATCTGGTGGAGAAGCAGAAGAAAGCAAAACAACAACCGCAAACCGACAAGAAAGCCGTTCAACCTTCGCAAGCCTATATTTGAGAGGTTACCGCTTATGTCTGAACTCTTTATTACAAGGCTGCGCGAGCTGACTGTGCTCGTGTATGCCTTGAGTGTTCTTTTATATTTTATTGATTTTCTCCACAGGAACCGGAAAGTCAATCGGCTGGCTTTCTGGTTGCTTGCGTTTGTCTGGCTTCTGCAAACCGTTTTTTTGCTCTTGTACATGTTAAAAGTTGGCAGATTTCCTGTGCTGACCGTTTTAGAAGGATTATATTTTTATGTTTGGGTGCTTATTACACTTTCTTTGGGAATCAACCGCTTATTAAAGGTTGATTTTATCGTTTTTTTCACCAATGTGATCGGGTTTGCGTTCATGGTTATGCACACATTTACGCCGCTGGAGTTCGAGTCGGCCGTGATGAGCGAGCATCTCGTTTCAGAATTGCTTCTCCTGCATATTACGATGGCGATCATATCTTACGGGGCATTTGCCATATCATTTGTTTTTTCCTGTCTCTATTTGCTTCAGTATCATTTGTTGAAACAAAAGAAATGGGGGGCTACTTTGCTCCGGATTGCCGATTTGTCCATGCTGGAGAAGATGGCTTACTTGCTGAACGGCATCGGCGTTCCCCTTTTGGGTCTATCGTTGATTTTAGGCGTGCAATGGGCGTATATCAAAATACCGGATTTGGCCTGGTATGATGCAAAAATTGTCGGCTCTTTCATCGTGCTGGCCGTTTACAGTATATTCCTTTATGCAAAAGTGAAAAAAGAAATGCATGGGAGAACCCTTGCTTTTTGGAATGTTGGTTCATTCCTAATCGTACTCATCAATTTTTTTATTTTTGGAAAGTTGTCTGATTTTCATTTGTGGTATTCACTCATCATTTTTCCGTATCCGTGATAATTTCAGCTTTTGTCTTAGAAATTGAGGTGGCAATCGTGAAAAAAATCGTCGTTGGTTCAAGAAGAAGCAAACTTGCGCTTACGCAAACAAATTGGGTCATCAATGAACTAAGAAAGATTGACCCTTCGTTGGAATTTGAAATTATGGAAGTGGTGACAAAAGGGGATCGCATTCTTGATGTCACTCTTTCCAAAGTCGGCGGAAAGGGATTGTTTGTAAAAGAAATTGAACAGAAAATGATTGATAAAGAAATTGACATGGCCGTACACAGCATGAAAGACATGCCGGCTGTCCTGCCGGATGGGTTGATTATCGGATGCATCCCCCCGCGGGAAGATCACCGCGATGCATTAATTTCAAAAAACGGCATTCCGCTTATGGAATTGCCGCCGGGCGCCAAAGTCGGAACGAGCAGTCTAAGGCGGAGCGCGCAAATCTTGGCTGTGCGGCCCGATCTTGAAATCAAGTGGATTCGCGGAAACATTGATACGCGGCTCAAGAAATTGCAAACGGAAGATTATGACGCGATCATTTTGGCCGCTGCCGGTCTTTCGCGGATGGGCTGGTCAGAGGACATTGTGACCGAATATTTGGATGCGGACATATGCCTGCCGGCCGTCGGACAGGGAGCGTTGGCCATTGAATGCCGGGAAGACGACACGGAACTTCTCGCCCTACTCAAAAAGTTGGAGTGCAAAGCCGCGCGGCAGGCGGTAACCGCAGAGAGGGCGTTTATGAACAGACTGGAAGGCGGCTGCCAAGTGCCCCTTGCCGGCTTCGCCAGGCTAAATGAGGACGGGGAGATTGTTTTGACCGGTCTCGTTGCCACCGCCGACGGAAAAACGTTGTTAAAAGAGGAACAAACCGGAACGGACCCTGAAAAACTCGGAGTTTCCGTCGCGGAAAAACTGCTTGAAAGAGGGGCCGGAGAAATTATCAGACAGGCAAAAGAGGGGAACGATCATTGATGGATGCTGTTTCGCCGCTACGGGGCAAGAAGGTTCTCATTCCGAGAGACAAAAAACAAGCCAAACCGTTTGCCGAATTGGTTGCACAGAAAGAGGGAGTACCGGTTGTCATCCCCCTCCTGGCTTTCCGGCCGGTGCAAGATAACGGGGAATTAATTCCCGTGTTGGATAACTTGGATGATTATAGTTGGATTATTTTTACAAGCAACACAACAGTGGAAACATTTTTCGCCTTGCTGCCGGAAAATCGAAACCTTTCCGCTAACATCGCGGCAATAGGTGAAAAAACGGCGGAATCTTTATCGGCCAAAAACGTGCCGGTGGCGTTTGTTCCTTCCGAGTATGTTGCCGAAAGCTTTGTTAAGGAGTTTTTGCCCCGTGTCCAACAGGGGGAGAAAGTTCTTATTCCAAAAGGGAATCTGGCCAGAAACGTCATTGCTTCATCGCTGCGGGAACACGGCGTAATTGCCGATGAAGTGACGATTTATGAAACATATTTTCCCGAAGAAAGCAAACGGCGGCTGATGGAAGTTCTTGAGGGGCAAGAACTTGATATCCTTTGTTTTACAAGCCCTTCAACCGTGGATCATTTTATGAGTGTCGTCAACTCAGGCGGTTTTCATGACAAATTGAGCAATTGCATCGTTGCCTGCATTGGGCCGATTGCAAAAAGAAGAGCCGAAAAGCATGGGCTCAAGGTAGATGTGATGCCTGAGATTTACACGGTACCTGAATTAATCAAAGCTGTCATTTCTTTTCTGGAAGAATACCAGTAAAATAGAATCAGAGGAAAAGGTATTTGTGTCTCTTTGTGGAAATTTGGCAGAAAATGAATGAAACTGGCCTGGAAAACCAAAAGACAAAATGGAGGTTTTTTGTATGAAACAATTGACATTTGCCCGTCACCGCCGTTTAAGACAATCTGCCGCCATGCGCTCACTCGTTCGTGAACATCATCTCCGCGTGGATGATTTGATTTATCCTTTGTTTGTAGCGGAAGGAAATGACATCAAAAAAGAAGTTTCTTCCATGCCGGGAGTTTATCAATTGTCGCTCGATCATTTGATGGAAGAGGTCGAAGAAGTCGTTTCCCTGGGGATAAAAGCCGTGCTGCTGTTCGGAATTCCTCTGGAAAAGGATGAGGTGGGTTCACAAGCTTACCATGACCACGGGATCGTGCAGGAAGCGACCCGTTTCATTAAAAAGCATTATCCGGATTTGATTGTGGTGGCCGATACTTGTTTATGCGAATATACAAGCCACGGACATTGCGGAATAGTCGAAAACGGAGAAGTGCTGAATGACCCGTCCCTTGAGCTGCTGGTAAAAGCGGCGGTCAGCCAGGCGAAGGCGGGAGCGGACATTATCGCCCCCTCCAATATGATGGACGGATTTGTGGCAGCGATTCGGGCCGGTCTTGATGAAGCCGGATTTGAACACGTGCCGATCATGTCCTATGCCGTCAAATACGCATCGGCCTTTTTCGGACCGTTCAGGGAAGCGGCGGAAAGCGCGCCCCAGTTTGGAGACCGGAAATCGTACCAGATGGATCCGGCCAACCGTCTCGAGGCTTTGAGGGAAGCCGAATCGGATGTGCGGGAAGGGGCCGACTTTTTAATGGTGAAACCGGGACTTCCATATTTGGATATTGTCCGCGATATCAAAAACCATTTCCATTTGCCCGTTGTCGTTTACAATGTCAGCGGCGAATATTCGATGGTAAAAGCCGCCGCTCAAAACGGCTGGATTGACGAAAAAGCGGTCGTGATGGAAATGCTGACCGGCATGAAGAGGGCAGGCGCCGACATCATCATCACCTATCACGCCAAAGACGCGGCCAGATGGTTGAAAGAAAATTAAAGCGTCCCGAAAACGGAATGATTTCGTGAAAGCCGGAACATTCTGCCCCGGATATTGGAATTCCGGCGCGGTCCGTTGAACGGAAAACACGTTGATGAACTTCCTTGATACAGGAATTTTTCCAGTCCAAATAAAGCGCATTCGTAGATAAACAAAACGGAATGAGGGATGTTTATGCGAACGTATGATAAGTCGATTGAAGCATATAAAGAAGCCGTCCAGTTGATGCCGGGCGGAGTAAACAGTCCTGTCCGCGCTTTCAAATCGGTCGGCATGAATCCGATATTTATGGAAAAAGGAAAAGGGTCGAAAATCTATGATATTGACGGCAACGAGTACATTGATTATGTCCTGTCCTGGGGGCCGTTAATCCTCGGCCACGCGAATGACAAGGTGGTCGAGGCGTTGAAAGAAGTGGTCGAAAACGGGACAAGTTTCGGCGCTCCGACATTGATGGAAAATAAACTGGCCAAATTGGTCAAAGAACGGGTGCCGTCCGTTGAAATTGTCCGGATGGTCAATTCCGGCACGGAAGCGACGATGAGCGCCCTCCGGCTCGCCCGCGGATATACGGGACGGAACAAAATACTAAAATTTGAAGGCTGCTATCACGGGCACGGCGATTCTTTGTTAATCAAAGCCGGTTCCGGAGTGGCCACCCTCGGTTTGCCCGACAGTCCGGGAGTGCCGGCAGGACTGGCCCAAAATACGATTACTGTCGCTTACAACGATTTGGACGGGGTCAAATATGCCTTTGAACAATACGGCGACGATATTGCCTGTGTCATCGTGGAACCTGTTGCCGGCAACATGGGGGTTGTGCCGCCCGTGCCCGGATTTCTGGAAGGTTTGCGGGAGATTACGAAACAATACGGTGCGCTCCTCATCTTTGATGAGGTCATGACCGGCTTCCGCGTCGATTATCATTGTGCACAGGGCTATTTTAACGTAACCCCGGACTTGACTTGTCTCGGAAAAGTGATTGGCGGAGGACTTCCTGTCGGAGCCTACGGCGGCCGTGCCGATATTATGGAATTAGTTGCTCCGAGCGGTCCCGTCTACCAGGCGGGTACGTTGTCGGGAAATCCTTTGGCGATGACCGCCGGATATGCAACGCTGTCCCAATTGACTCCCGAAGTGTATAAAGAATTTGAAAGAAAAGCCGACCGTCTGCAGCAAGGAATTGAAGCGGCAGCTGAAAAATACGGCATTCCGGTTTGTGTCAACCGGGCCGGTTCGATGCTCGGATTCTTCTTTACCGACAAAAAAGTGATGAATTATGAAACAGCAAAAACTTCCAACCTGGAGTATTTTGCAAAGTACTATCGTGAGATGGCGAACCAAGGCATTTTCCTGCCGCCATCGCAATTTGAAGGTTTGTTCTTGTCCACTGCCCACACGGATGAAGATATTGAAAAGACCATTGCGGCCGTCGAAGTAGCTTTTTCAAAGCTGAAGGAATAGTTTTGCAAACGGCGCCATAACCGGAGGGAAACGATAACAACGTTTGAACGGCAACGCGAAGAATCCCCTTTAGCGTCCGCTCAAACATTCGGTTTACCGGGAATTTGAAACCGGCACTGTTTGGAACATGCTTCTGAACAGCGCCGGTTTTTTGTGCCCTTTTTCCAAACCTTTCCGCCTTTTTATCATAAAGAAATGCCGGAAGTCATAAATTTGTAAAGACGTAGGATATGGGAGATGGGAAGCGAAAGGAGGAACCGCTTTTGACTGAAGGTAACGAATCAACGTTGCGTTTTACTCTCGAGGAATCGGTCTGGTTTAAAAAGGGACAGGAAGTTTCGGAGTTAATTTCTATTTCGCTTGATCCGGACATTACGATTCATGAAGAAGATCAATATGTCATCATTAAAGGATTTTTGCAATTAACGGGCGAGTACAAAAGGCACGGCGATTTGGATTCCGATGAAGAATTGCCGGCTTCGCCGAAATTTGTGCAAATGGTAGAACATCGCCACGGGGATGTTTTTGAGTTTATACACCGGTTTCCCGTAGACATTATGATTCCGGTAAACAGGATAAAAAATACGGAAGATATTGAAGTAGTCATTGAATCGTTTGATTATCACCTGCCAGAGAGAAGCTGTTTGAAGTTGGTGGCTGATTTAACAATCAGCGGGCTTAGTAATGAAGAAGAAAACAATCTTCCGGATGAACACGGCAGCGGAATCCAACACGCCGTAATCCGCCCCCTTCACTTTGACAATTCAGCGCAACGTCCCCTTGAGGAGACGCAGAGAGAATCGCCGCAGGAGCATCGTCCGTCAACGGAAGAAAATGCAGGTGAAGATTTGTTTGCTCCGTTTTCGGCCGCGGCAAGAAAACAACTTGAACCGGAGAAGGAGAAAATCCTTCCTTTAGCGCCTGAATGGACGGCGGTCCGGTCTGAAACGGAAAGAACCGATTCCCGGGACAGGAAAGAGAATACGGAAATGGAGGCAGTAAATCTGCAAAACCGCGGCGAAAGAAGGGAAGAACCGGAGCCTGTTGCTGACCGGCCGGAAGGATCATCGTTATCGGCAGCCGGGGAAGGGGAAAGTTTTCGTTTGGCGGAGAGAGAAAAAAGCGCCGGAAATGTGAGCGAAGCGGGCGAACCGGATGAAGAATCGTCATCCTTCCAGCCCGATCTGGCTTTTAAGGAGAAAAAGAAAAAAGAAAAGAAAGACGGCATCTCTCTCGCGGAATTTTTCGCCCGCAAAGAAGAGGAAGACGAGGTGGCGAGATTAAAAGTATGCATTGTTCAACAAGGCGACACAATTGAAACCATTGCCGAGCGGTATGATGTTTCCGTGCAAAGCATTTTAAAAATCAATGATATGGATATGAACCAAGATGTTCAAACGGGACAGGTATTGTACATTCCGGAGCCCGCAGTGAACAAATCATAAAGAAGTGACACTGCATGAAAGAAGAAACGCTGGCGTCCCTGGAAGCCGTTTTGCGCCATTTTGCCATTAAGCCGCGTTATTTTGAAAGGCACGGCCGGGTTTTTAAAATTTTTTCCGATAAAGGGATTTTTGCTTTAAAGCGGATTTCCGCCTATTCGGGAACCGGTTTTATCCGCCATTTGCAGTTTTTATTTCAAAGAGGGTATCACCGCATCGTTCCCGTATATCCGACTGTTGACGGACGTTATGGAGTGTTGGATCATCATTACCTGTACTATTTGATGCCTTGGCTGCCAAACAAAATAAAGGAAGAACGCAGCAGGCGGCAACAACAGATGTTCCGCGAACTGGCACGGCTGCACGGCTTGTCGGTGCGGAAAGTTTTTATCAAAACAGAAGACAAAGCCGCCTATTACGAAAAAACGGTTCATGAATGGGAGAAAGACGAGGAATTTCTGGAAGGTTTTATGGAGCAGTGCGAAAACCGGGTGTATATGTCTCCCTTTGAGCTGTTGTTTTGTTTGTACTATATAGATGTATTCCGTGCCCAGCAATATGCGAAAGAGAAGTTTCACAGATGGTTTAAACAAACGGGAGAAAAGGAAGACGCAAGGATTGTTCTGGTTCACGGAAATATTTCTCCGGAACATTTTGTTTATGATGACAAAGGTTACGGGTATTTTATTAATTTTGAAAAAAGCCGGCCCGGTTCGCCGTTAATGGACCTCCTTCCCTTTCTGTCGCGGGTGCTCCGGACTTTCCCGCAACAATGCGATGAATGTGTGGACTGGATCAATGTATACTTCAAGCATTTTCCGTTAACGGAAGAGGAAATGCTTCTTTTTCAAAGTTATTTTTCCCGGCCTTGGCCGATCATCCGCACGGTTGCCGCCTATTTTCAAACGGGCGAACCCGATGAAAGACGGTTTGTGGAGGAGTTGCAGCGGAATTATTGGCTGTTGAAAAATACAGAGTATGTCGTGATGAGATTGGAGGAAATGGAGCGGAGAAGAAAGGAACAGGAGGCGCTGGATGAACACTTGGCCGACAATAAATAATCGAACGGTCTGTTACGGGGCTGACTCTTAGTTGCCGCGTACTTTGGCAATTAAGAGTCAGCTTCTTTTTAAATCCATTCCATATGAAGCGCGGCGGCAAGAAAGATGAGAGCGGCCAGCAGCAGGAGATCAAACGGAGTAGGAAATAAAAGGGTCCTTATTCCTTGAAAAACAGATACCGGGATAATGAACTGCCGGCACACGTTTCTGAGAGTCAAAACGAACGGGGGAAGTTTGTAAGGGTTAAATTTTTTTCCCATGGCGATCAGTTCCTTATGTCAAATATTTGGTCAATATTAATCTATGTTTTTTTCTCAACCGGTGCGACATATGCATACAACCGTTTTCCTTTGGAATAAGAGGTATTATTTGTCGTAAAATTGGCTATTCTTGTTGACGAGGGTCCGCCAATTTCGATACTATAATAAATAGACTAAAATAAAATAAGAAAAGGCGATGACAGGGAAAGTACAAAGGATGCCATGCTTTACAGAGAGGAAAACTTTTGGCTGCGAGGTTTTCCAAGCATGCCCCGCGGAAAGTCCCCCTCGAGCTGCTTTTGCGAACGAACTTTTTGTTCCAGTAGTAAAAGACGGGAAGACCGTTACCTGATTGAGTGCCAATTGCAGCGGGCAAGCATATGCGTGCACAACCGGACACCCCGCTGAAACCGCATGCCGAAAATGCGGATGGCTGCTGGTGATTGGAAAAAAGGTGGTACCGCGAATAATCCATTCGTCCTTTTATGACGGGTGGTTTTTTATTTTGCAACGGATTCTGCCGGGGAAACAAATTTTTTCTTACATAAAAACAACCTGTTTCGAATTGGAACGGAAAAAGGAATTGCCTGAAAACCAATTTAAGGAGAAAGGAAGTTGCTGCGTGTCGAACGAAATCACCATGCCTGCAAAGTACAACCATAAGACGGTAGAGGAAGGCCGCTATGAATGGTGGTTGAAAGGGAAATTTTTTGAGGCGAAAGATGATGAATCGAAACAACCGTTTACGATTGTGATCCCGCCGCCAAATGTGACGGGAAAGCTTCATTTGGGCCATGCTTGGGACACGGCCCTTCAAGACATTATTACACGTATGAAAAGGATGCAGGGCTATGACGTGTTATGGCTTCCGGGCATGGACCATGCCGGGATTGCCACCCAGGCAAAAGTGGAGGAAAAACTCCGCAATGAAAGAAAAAGCCGCCATGATTTAGGACGGGAAAAATTTCTTGAAGAAGTATGGAAATGGAAAGAAACATACGCCAGCCATATCCGCGAACAATGGGCCAAACTGGGTCTCGGTCTGGATTATACCCGCGAGCGGTTCACCCTTGATGAGGGATTGTCCAGAGCCGTCCGTGAAGTGTTTATCTCCTTGTACCGGAAAGGGTTGATCTACAGAGGGGAATATATCATCAACTGGGACCCGGTTACGCAAACGGCACTGTCCGATATTGAAGTGGTTTACAAAGAAATCAAGGGTAATTTATATCATATGAAATACCCGCTCGCAGACGGGTCGGGACATATTGAAATAGCCACCACCCGCCCGGAAACGATGCTCGGCGATACAGCTGTCGCCGTTCATCCTGATGATGAACGTTACAAGCATTTGGTTGGCAAAACGGTCATTCTTCCGATTGTCGGCCGGGAAATTCCCATTATTGCCGATGAATATGTGGATATGGAATTCGGTTCCGGCGCCGTAAAAATCACCCCGGCCCATGACCCGAACGACTTTGAAGTCGGAAACCGCCATAATCTTGAAAGAGTCCTTGTCATGAATGAAGATGGAACGATGAACGAAAATGCCGGAAAATATCAGGGAATGGATCGTTTCGAATGCCGCAAGCAAATCGTCAAAGATCTCCAGGAACAAGGCGTTCTCTTTAAAATTGAAGAGCACATCCATTCCGTGGGGCACTCTGAACGGAGCGGAGCGATCATTGAGCCGTATTTGTCCACGCAATGGTTTGTCAAAATGAAACCTCTAGCCGAGGCAGCGATCGCTCTTCAGAAAGATGAAGAGAAGAAGGTCCGCTTTGTTCCGGAGCGGTTTGAAAAAACGTATTTGCACTGGCTGGAAAACATCCGCGATTGGTGCATTTCCCGCCAACTTTGGTGGGGTCATCGCATACCGGCCTGGTATCATAAAGAAACAGGCGAAATCTATGTGGATCATGAACCGCCGGAGGATATCGAAAACTGGGAACAAGACCCGGATGTTCTTGATACGTGGTTCAGTTCGGCATTATGGCCGTTTTCAACGATGGGCTGGCCTGATGAAGATGCGCCCGATTACAAACGGTACTATCCGACCGATGTGCTCGTGACCGGTTATGACATCATTTTCTTCTGGGTAGCCAGAATGATCTTCCAAGGCCTTGAATTTACCGGCCGGCGTCCGTTCAAAGATGTCTTAATCCATGGGCTCGTCAGGGATGAGCTGGGAAGAAAAATGAGCAAATCCCTCGGCAACGGGGTCGACCCGATGGACGTCATAGAACAATACGGAGCCGATTCACTGCGCTTTTTCCTGACGACCGGCGTGTCTCCGGGACAGGATATCCGCTTCAGTATGCAAAAAGTGGAATCCATCTGGAACTTTGCCAATAAAATTTGGAATGCTTCCCGCTTTGCGCTCATGAATATGGGCGGTTTGAAATATGAAGATATTGATTTGAGCGGGGAGAAGAGCGTTGCTGACAAATGGATTTTAACGCGCTTGAATGAAACGATTAAAACGGTGACAAGACTCTCCGAACGCTATGAATTCGGGGAAGTCGGCCGGACCTTATACAACTTCATCTGGGACGATTTGTGCGACTGGTATATTGAAATGGCCAAACTGCCCCTTTATGGAGAAGATGAAGCGGCCAAGAAAACGACCAGATCCGTGCTTGCCTATGTGCTCGACAATACATTGCGGCTGCTGCATCCATTCATGCCGTTTATTACGGAAGAGATTTGGCAAAACCTTCCGCATGAAGGCGAATCGATTACGGTCGCCAAATGGCCGGAAGCGGACGAGTCGTTGTCCGACTATAAAGCTGCGGAAGAAATGAAACTTCTCGTTGATACGATTCGCGCCGTCCGCAATATCCGGGCAGAAGTGAACACGCCTTTAAGCAAGAAAATTAAAATGCTTGTAAAGGTGAATAATGATACCGTCCTGGAGACTCTGGAAAAGAACCGGGTCTATCTTGAACGGTTTTGCAATCCGGAAGAATTGACGATCGGAAAAGGTATTGCCGTTCCCGACAAGGCGATGACGGCGGTTGTTTCCGGCGCCGAAATCATTCTTCCCCTGGAAGGATTGATAAATATAGAGGAAGAAGTGGCCCGCCTCCGCAAAGAACTCGAGCGGTTGAACAAAGAGGTGGAGCGGGTGCAAAAGAAATTGAGCAATGAAAACTTCCTCAAAAAAGCTCCGGAAAAAATCGTCGCCGAAGAACGGGCAAAGGAAAAAGATTACCTGGAAAAACGGGCCGTTGTCGAACAGCGTTTGAAGGAATTGACGGAAAAATAACGACATTTTCCAGTGCGGCCTTCTTTCTTCATGGAGGATGGCCGCCCCCTCTTTTTAGAAACTTTTTTCGATCCGGATTTGTTTTTTTTCGGGCAATGTTTTTTGATAAAAGTTTATAAAGTTTGCAGTTAGGCAAGGGTGAGGAGAATGGAAGTAAAAACCTATCAAGAGGCGCTTCAATGGATTCATTCGCGGACAAATCTCGGGATGAAGCCCGGTTTGAAAAGAATGGAGTGGCTGATGGAGAAACTCCGCCATCCTGAAAGGTATGTAAAAGTGATACATGTCGGCGGAACGAACGGAAAAGGCTCGACAATCGCTTATTTGCGGCAAATTCTTCAGGAAGCGGAATATAAAGTCGGTACATTTACTTCGCCTTATTTTGAAAAGTTTAACGAACGAATCAGTATCAACGGAACTCCCATCAGCGATGATGACCTGGTCAAATTAACGAACGTCATCAAGCCCCTGTGCGAGGAGTTGGACGAAAGCGAACTGGGCGGACCGACTGAGTTTGAAGTGATTACGGCGATGGCCATTTATTATTTCGCCCGTATCAACCCCGTTGATGTTGCCCTGTTTGAAGTGGGGCTGGGGGGAAGGCTCGATTCGACAAACGTTTTGTATCCGATTCTGACGATTATTACGAATATCGGAAAAGATCACACAAATTTCCTGGGAAATACATATGAAGAGATTGCTTTTGAGAAAGCCGGAATTATAAAAAGCGGAGTCACCCTCATTACCGGCGCCACGCAACCTGAAGCGCTAAAGGTGCTTGAAGATAAAGCAAAAGAAAAGAGGGCGTCGGTTTATTTAAAAGACAGGGAATTCCGGATTACGGAACATGAACGATTGCCTGACGGCGAACGTTTTTCCGTCGAAACCATTTTTCAAACTTTAAATGGTCTCCGCATTTCGATGAAGGGGCGCCATCAGACGGAAAATGCCGCTTTGGCCGTGATGGCCGCCATCTATTTGAACAAATTGATTGCTTTTTATATTGAAGAGGAGCATATCCGGAACGGGCTGGCAAAAGCCGCCTGGCCGGGAAGATTTGAGATTGTGTCCGAATACCCTTTCGTTCTCATTGACGGCGCCCATAACGAAGAAGGAGCGGCGGCGCTTGTTGATGAGTTGAAAGCAAGATATTCCGGCAAAAAAATGAAAGTTGTTTTTGCCGCTCTTGAAGATAAGAATTGGGCCGGAATGATCAGCCGTTTTGACGAAATTGCCGATGAAATCATATTTACGGAATTTGATTTTCCGAGAGCGGCCAAAGCCGAAAAGCTGGCACAGCACAGCAGGGCCAAAAATAAGAAAGTGGTTCCGGACTGGAAAGAAGCCGTCAAGGAAGCGACGGACGGGATGGGCGCCGAAGAAATGCTCGTCGTTACAGGGTCGCTGTACTTCATTCCGGAAGTAAAAAAATGGCTTCGCGGTCAATAAAGCGAACCGGGCTGATTCAGACGACTTTGCCCGGCTGCGGGAAGTTGGAAAGCGGGAAATGTCCCGCTTTCTTTTTTGCGGATTTTTCCTGTTGTGCGGCGGTGAAAAAAAACCGGGAATTTTTTTTAAGTGTCAGGGAGTGTAGTTCCCTTTATTGAAGGCGGGAAATGTCCGTTTTATTGCGGCTGATTGCCGCTGTCGCTTTGCCCCTTGCGCGCGCCGGGGGTTCCGGACGATGGCGGGGGGATATGAACGGGTTGTTCGGGGGCTTTAGCACTTGCGGAAAACCGGGGAATTGTAGCGGCCGTATTACTTTTAACGTTCATAGGGTGATTATGCCATACAGAGAGAATGTCTGCGGCAACCCGCTCCCATTTATAACAAGACACAGCCAGCTGCCTGTTTGTCTCTCCCATTTTTTTCATTGTTTCTTTGTGGTCAAGAAGTTTGGAGATAGCTTCCGCGAAGTTTGCCGGATCTTCCGGTTCTTTGACGACAAGCCCGTTTTTTCCTTCCATGATAACTTCCGGATTTCCCCCTCTCGCTGTTGTCACGATTGGCAAACCGGCAGCCATTGCCTCGTAATGCACCCGCGCCAGCGGCTCCTGCCAGACTGAAGTGCATACAAATAGATCGGCGGCCGCAAACCATTGGTGGATTTCATCGGGATGGATGAAACCTGTTGTAATGACGGGAACGGGCTGTCTTTTTGCCAGAGCCCGGATATATGCGACGAAATCAGTCAAGTGGTTTTCGCTGAACCAATTGCTGCCGATTACAACAAGCGCCAAGTCATCATATTTTTTCGCAAGGAGGGGCAGGGCCCTGATGAGCCGGTCGGCGCCTTTATTATGGGATAATCTTCCCGCATACAAGATGACAGTCTTGTTTTCCAGGCCGTATTTTTTTCTTATTTTGTTCCGGAACCTTTCCATGTTTTTGTGGCTTCCCGGCAAGAAACGGTCCGTATCGACCCCTGAATAAATCGTTTTTAATTTGGGAGCAGCCTGCGGGTAAAGCGATTTGATGACATTGCCCACATAATTGCTGACAGTGACAATTCTTTCAACTTCACTCACCACCCGGACGGCCTCTTCATAAGGAATCTTCTCCGGGTTGAACATATCGTTGTGCATGCTGAGAATGATTCTGGCGTTCCCGGATGCGGAACGGACGGGCAAAACGAGGCGGGGGCGGTTAAAAATGTGAATGATATCAAAAGAATTTTCGTGGTTTTCAAGAAAGTTGACCACGCCGTTTTTGTACAGCTCGAATCTTTTGCCGGGGATTCTCACGTAACGGACGCCTCCGGACATTTCTTCATTTTTAAGAGAAGGATCTTCGATACCGAGAACCGTGATTTCGTGGTGAGAACTCAAATGAGGCAAAACACCGGAAATATAGGTTTGAATGGCTCCGCCTTTAATGGCGGGGACGGGGAGTTTTTCCGTGCAAATCATCAGCACTTTCATTTTTTCTTTTTCACATCCTTCCAGTCATTGGCGATTTCCTCCAAGGCCGGCCATTTGCTTGCGTCCGTCCTGATCATTTCTTCGAGCATTTCCGCCGTTTCTTCATTTAAAAATGATTCGGGGTCATAAACGACATCTTTTACGTTTTTATAAAATTCATCCGGCAGGGACAAATCGATGAGCAGCAAGTCGTACAATTCTTTGCTCAAGGGGTTTGCTTCGTGGTAGGCCTTGATAAGCTCCCGGAGCGTTTCCGGATCCCAATGCCCGGCATCGATCATCATCCCGGATATAAATTTTCTTAAATCGCGGATGGGAAGGTCGTATGCCACGCCGTCCAAGTCGATGATCCAGACGCTGCCTTTCCCCAATTGACCGTTTGACCAGCCGTAATCCTGATGGGCCAGCCCCCAATGAAGATCGCCGTACCTTGCCAATTCGCGGTATTTTGAGTTTTGCAATCTTTCCAGGGCTTTTTGCGCCTGTTTTTCAAAATATTCGACTGCTCTCAACATAGATTCGCTTGCCGGCAGGTCGTGATAGGCCTGGGCGATATGGCGGAACCAATCCATCTTTAATAAAATTTTCCGATATTTTTTCTCCCAGTTTCCCACTCTTGAAGCGCTTTCCGCATTGGACGGAGGCCGGTATCCTTTGCTTAGACGATGGAATTCCCCGAGTCCGTAACAGAGTTTTTTCGCGCCGTCTAAATCTTTCGGGGCGGGAGTGAGCGATTCTATCCACTCTGCTACGAACCAAATTTTTCCTCCTGCGAGAACGCATTTTTCCCCCGTGTTCGTTTTGACGATCGCAGGAACCCGGGCTTTTTGTTGGCACAAATATTCCTGCGCTCCGAGACTGAATATGCTTCTTGGCGGCCTTCTGTGGAGAAGTTTGAGGCTTTTCGGTCCTTCGCTCGTTTCGATTTTCCAAATAGCCCCTCCCTTTTTCGGTTTTGTCGCTGCCACATCCATGCAGCGGACGGAAAAGTCATATTGCTTTAAAACAGCCAATGCAATAAATTGGATATACTCAGGCACGTGCAATTTATCCGCTTCTGTTGTTTCGTTTGTTTCCTCCGTCATCCACGGCATGATTTCCAGGGTTTTCATGCATTTCCCTCCGTTTTTTGTTTCTACAGGTTCTGTGCAAAAGCTTGTTTTTAACAAGTTATGTCATTTGCAACTGTTTGGTATAGGACAAGTCTCTAAATTCCGCAAAATAAAAAACTAGTTGCCGCGGCAAAATTCCTATACAAGAAAACCGGGATGACATACATATGCAGTATGTCCGCAAAAAACAAGAGAAGGGAACGGTTTTTAAACACGGAGGTGGAAACATGTCAAGCGGTCAAGAAGGTTCTGCTTTTCTAGTCACGGGCTGCGTCGGATTCATCGGATTTCATATGGCAAACCGGTTGCTTGCGGAAGGAAACGAAGTGTTTGGTATCGACAACTTGAATGATTATTATGACGTGCGGCTGAAAAGAGACCGGCTCGCAATCTTACAACGAAATCCCCGCTTTTCATTTTTTAAAGGTTCCGTGGAAAATAAGGAGCTTTTGGAACACGTTTTCTCGTTGCGGCCGTTTGAGACGGTGATTCATCTGGCGGCTCAGGCCGGCGTTCGGTACAGTTTGGAACAGCCGCAACAATATGTGCAAGCAAATGTGGCAGGATTTTTAAATATTTTGGAATGTTGCCGCAAGCGACAAACGAAACATTTAATATATGCGTCATCCAGTTCTGTTTACGGAAATAACAGGAATACTCCCTTTGCGGAAACCGACTGCACGGAAAAGCCGGTCAGTATGTATGCTGTGTCCAAAAAAGCAAATGAATTGATGGCTTACGCATATTGCCACTTGTACAAACTTCCTGCGACGGGTTTGCGGTTTTTTACTGTATACGGCCCTTGGGGGCGCCCGGACATGGCTGTTTTCAAATTTACCGGGGCCATTTTGAAGGGCGAGCCCATTAAAGTTTATAATCAAGGAAACATGAAGCGGGATTTCACTTATATTGATGATGTGATTGAATCAATATCCAGGCTGATTAAAAAAGGTCCTCCGGCAGGGACGATACCCTATAAAATTTATAATGTCGGCAATCACAAACCTGTCGAATTGAATGATTTAATAGCCTGTCTGGAAAAAGAACTGGGAAGAAAGGCGAAGAAAATCTTTTTGCCTTTGCAGCCCGGAGATGTATTAGAAACTTTTGCGAGTGTACAAGAATTGGAGCAAGCGATCAACTATCGACCGTCCGTTTCGATAGAGGAAGGAATTAAGAGATTCGCAGCTTGGTACAAAAGTTATTACAAAATCTCTTAGGCGGGAACTTTGTGCCGCAAAAGGAAAAAAGGCCGGAACGGTTAAAGGAATCCGGCTTTTTGTATGGAGAAAAATTTCAGAGAATAGGCATAAACGACTATCATCTAAATGATAGAAGTTATAGTCTGAAAAGATTTTATTATTATAAAAATAAGTAAATTCTACCGTTAAAGAGAAAATAATGTTAAAGAATTCCTTATTTTTCGACAAAATATTTGCTCGTGAGGGAAAATTTGTGTCATTTCTGTATGACTTGAGGTTCATAATTTCTAAAGGGATTCTTTTAAAATTAGACGAATTATTATACAATAATGTTGAGTTGATATTTGTTGAAACATGACGAATATCATAACTCTTTTAAATTTTTTATTTATTGTGATGAAAACGACCTAGTTCGATGGTAAAGGGGTGAAAAACTGAAAAATGCAGGAGTTGATACTGTCTGTTTTATCCTTGATCATCCTTGTGCCGCTTATCTATTTTCTTCCTTTGGGACTCACTAACAAAGGAAAAGCATTTATTGTTGGAGCAGCTTTTTTATTGGCAAATATAGGATTATTGACACAGCATATCCTGCCGACATGGCTGATATGGACGATTCTCGCGCTGCTCGTCTTTTTGGTTGCTTACGTGATGCAGAACAGAATGAGTGAAGTGTTGTTCGCCGGAATGTCCGAGGACAGCGGTACGAAAGATTCGCTCTATGATCAAAATTTGGATGCCGTTGATGAAAGAGACCGCTTTTATAAGCGATATGATTCACACCGCGAGGAATCCGTCCCCGCTAGCGGGACAATGGAAGACATCAGGACGGCGTCTTTACCCGAACTCGAAGAGGAAGACTCTGCTGCTTCGGACGAACATCCCCGGGAAGAAAGCGCTGAAATGGAAGAGATTGCACTTAAAGAATCTGATGATCAGCTTATTATTGAAAAAAGCGAAGCTCTCGGCGAACTTCCCGGTCAAGATTTGGCAGAGACACCTGAGGATGAACAATTGTTGGAGCCCGGTGAAGGCAGGGATGAGGATGCCGCTGGCGAGCCGTCCTATCTCGGCAAGATAGAAAGGCTTATGGAGGATGATGATACAGAAGCGGAAGAAACTGTTGAACTTACGGCCATCCAAGAGGAGTCCATGGTTGAAGATTTGTCAACGGAAGAATTGCTAGAAGCGGCTTCACCTGCAGAATCGCCGGAGCTTGAGGAAACCGGTGACTTGAGCGGCGAATTGTTCGGTGCTATGGATGAATACGCTTCTGAATCAGAGATGTTGCATGAAGTCGAAGAGGAAGACACTCATTTGCCTGAAGAAAACGAAATCTTCATCCAAGAAGATGAGGCAAAGGATGGCGGGGATGAACAGCAGGCGGATGAAGAGATCGCCGAAATAGCTGATTTGCCGGTAGACGAGGAAGAATGGCAAGCTTCGGTTTCGGAACTGTTTGGAGAAACCGTCCTGCAGGTTGAAGAGGAACAACTGCAAGAACAGCCGGACGGCGGGGATACAGAGCTTGAGATTTTAATCGGTGAAGAAGAAGAAGTTCTGCATGACGAACCTGCGCAAGAGGCCCATCCGCAACAGTTGCCAACAGAAGATACCAACCTGGAAGACGGAGATGAAGAAGAAGCTGGGCTTGAAGAACAGCGGCACGCTTTGCAACAGCAAATGCTTCATTTGTTGGCTTCCCAATTGGAATTGCAAAGAGATCGGCTGCCCGCGCATCAGTACGAAAGCCTTATCAAGGAACATTTGGTCGACGATCTGCCTCCTCAGGACTATTACACATTTGCCAGCATGCTCATTGAGCACTATATAAGGAATAAAGAATTAGGAAAATTAGAGGAATTATTGTGGAATTTGCGTGAAAAATTCACGGAATTCCCTGTTATAATGATGGAAATTCAATATTTATATGAACAATATTGTAAAAATATATTATAAAATTACCAGTCCATGTTAAAATGATGTATCATAAGTAATAGTCTTATCGAACTTATAGATTAGGTGTGGTGAATGTGAGATGAAGAAAAGTGTCCAGATTAACGGTTTGCCGATCATCAGCATTGCTGACGGCAACCAAATCGGCAAGGTTAAATCCCTTGTCATTAATCCTGATAAAGGATCTGTTGATTTTTTAACCATCGAACATGAAGATTTTCAAGTCAGCGTTAAAGCCATTCCCTTTAAAAAAATCATCGGAATCGGTGAATATGCTGTCACTGTCGAAAGTGAAAATGCCGTTATCGATTTAAATGAAATTCCCATCGCCAATCAGCTCGTCAACAAAAAGATTAAGATTACCGAGACGAAAGTGATGACCAGAAAAGGAGAACTGATCGGAGAAGTTCAGGAGTATTTTGTCGAAGATGAAACGGGACAAATTCTCGGAATGGAACTGAAAGTGGATGAAAAGATTGTCTATTTGGCATCTGATTCTGTCGTCACTTTCGGCAAAGACATCATCATCGTAAATGAAGATGCGGCCTCCCGCTTTTTGAGCTCGCCGGAAGAGTTGGAAGGGGAGCCTGTTCCGGTCGAAAATGAAGATGCCGAACCGGCTGAAACAGCGGAAGAATCCGAACCGCTTTTTCGTGAAGAGCCTGCAGTAGTAAGTGTGCCGGAAACTGCCGAAGAAGCGGACGAGGATGATGATGTAAAAGCTTTAAAAGAAAAACAAATCGAATTGTTGACAGGAAAAACATTGACAAAAAACATCTACGGTAAAAACGGGGAAATTCTTCTTGCCGAAGGCACGGTTTTGACCCGTGAACATATTGAAAAAGCGCAAAAAGAAGGCCCGAGTGTTGTCGTTGAGATTTCCATGAATGTGAAAGCTTAGATGAAGGAGGCCGATTTATGTGGGGAATCAGCAACCTTTAAAGCTGTTTTTGATGTTACTGATAAGCACGGTTTATATTTTCAGTTTCTCACAGATCGGTGCTTTGGCTTACAGTACTTTCTCAGAAAACCGCAGCTACTTCGCTGAAGGAACGATCATCGGAAATGTTCCCGTCGGCGGGAAGACGAAAAATGAAGCCGTTGCTCTCGTCGAAGAGGAGATTTCCAAATGGCTGGACCAAACGCGCATCACGCTTGAATACATGGGAAACAGCGAACCACTGGATTTAAGCTATATCGAATTTGATGCCCAAGCCAGCGTGGAAAATGCCCAAAGCGGCATCAGAAATCTGGTTGCAGCCACCATCTCGCCTCTTAATGAATTCTTAAAATCACTATCGCCTTCAATTAAATTGGAAGAATTTAATGTTAAAGCGCTGGAAAACGAAATATTGAATCATGCACAAGTTCTTGAACCCGGGGAATACATTTACCGAGTGGAAAACTTTTATGTTTCGGCCTCATTAAAAGAAAGCACTGTCATAGAACAGTCGCCCATTGCCTTGAATCAGGGAGATGAAGAAATTAAAGTTTTCGACGGAAAAAAAATCAAAATTGAACCGAAAACTTTGTTTTCCTTGTTGAATTATCTAAAGGATGAACAGTTGCATACGTTATCGGAGCAAACGCTGAATAAAATTGCTTCCGCCGTTTATACGGTTATTTTGCCGACGAACTTTTCCGTTCTTGAACGACACATCAGCAGTACATTGCCCTCATATGCCGTACTTGGTTTTGAGGCAAAAGTGGATGTGAAAAAGAATTTTGACTTGGCCTTCTCCAATCCCAATGATTCCGAATATGCCATCGAGTTTGCGGTAAAAGACGGTTCTCTCGTTGTTTCTTTGACGGGGCCGGAGTTTTTGAATGAATACACCATCGCGTTGGATGATGAAAGATCATTTGAACCGAAAACGATTAAACAGTACAGTCCGCAAATTAAAACGGGCAAGATTGTAAAATCCCAGGGACAAAAAGGTTTGTACGTCAAGGTGTATCGGGAATTGTACGATGAAAGCGGGGCACTGCAACAGAGGATGCTTGTGTCAGAAGATTTTTACGCTCCCGTTCACCGCATAGAAATTTATCCGTTGAAAAACGATGGCGTTGACGAATCAGTGATTGAGGAACAAGATGAAACCGGTGATGCCGATACCGATGAAAAAGCGACCGGTGAAGAAAACGGAACACAAAAAGACACGGAAGACAAGAAGCCTTCCGGTGAAGGCGGGGAAGGGAAAACCAAAGACGGACGTTCAGATGACGGCTTGTGGGGAAATCCCGATGAAATTACGAAAAAATAAGGACAGCACAACGGGGTTGATGCAATGAAGAAAAGGACCCGGAAACGCCTCGGAGATTTACTTCTGGAAGCTGGCCTCATAACGGAGGAGCAGCTTCAATCTGCACTAAGGGACAGGAAGCCCAATCAAAAAATTGGGGAGGCTCTCCTGCAAAAAGGGTATATTACCGAGCAGCAGCTGATCGAAGTTTTGGAGTTTCAACTGGGAGTTCCCCATGTCAGTCTTTACGGATACCCGTTTGAAAAAAATTTGCTGAATCTTGTTTCAAAAGAAACGGCCAAGAGGCATCTTCTCATTCCCCTGAAAAAGCAAGGGGACAAGCTTTATATCGCCATGGCCGACCCCCTGGATTTTATCGCCATAGAGCATTTGCGGCTGTCGACAGGTTTTCAAATAGAACCGGTTATCGCCAGCAAAGATGAGATTCTCCGGGCAATTAGCAGGTACTATGACGTTGAAGACGGGTTCGAGGAGTTTGCCGAAGAACCCGTCCGGCCAACGGAAACGGAAGACGTGACGGAACAGGATTCGCCTGTCGTCCGCCTTGTAAACCAATTAATCTCTAACGCTATCACTTTACGGGCAAGCGACATTCATATCGATCCTCACGAAACGAAGGTCGTTGTCCGCTACCGTATTGACGGGGTTCTGCGGATAGAAAAGGTCTTGCCGAAATCGATGCAAAGCGTGATCACCGCAAGAATTAAGATTATGTCCAACTTGGATATTACAGAACACCGCATTCCCCAGGACGGCAGGATCAAAATAAATGTAGATGTCCGTCACGTCGATATCCGCGTTTCCACGTTGCCGACGATTTACGGCGAAAAAATTGTCCTGCGAATACTTGATTTCAGCGCAACGATCAGTGATTTGAACCGACTCGGATTTAACAAAGTGAATTTGGAAAGATATCTCAAACTAATCGAAAGGCCAAACGGCATCGTTTTGATCACCGGTCCGACCGGTTCCGGGAAATCGTCCACACTATATGCGACGTTGAACAGATTGAACAGTGAAGAGGTCAATATTATCACAATCGAGGATCCGGTTGAGTACCAGCTGGAAGGAATTAATCAGATTCAAGTGAACCCGAATGTGGGAATGACATTTGCGGCAGGTTTGAGGGCGATCCTCCGCCAAGACCCGAACATTATCATGGTTGGGGAAATACGCGACAGGGAAACGGCGGAAATTGCCATCCGCGCCTCCATTACCGGACACTTGGTCTTCAGCACTTTGCATACAAATGACTCGCTTGGGGCCGTTACGAGATTAATAGATATGGGAGTGGAACCGTTTTTGGTGGCTGCTTCCGTCAGCGGCGTTGTTGCCCAGCGTCTTGTGAGACGGGTGTGCCGGGATTGCGCCGAGGAACATGAACCGACAAAAGTGGAACGGGCTATTTTCAGAAAACGAGGCTTAACAATTGACAGAATAGTCCGTGGAAGGGGCTGTTCATCATGCCATATGACCGGTTACCGGGGCAGGATGGCCATTCAGGAAGTTCTCATCATCGATGATGAAATGCGCCATGTGATTACAAATAAGGAATCTTTCAGCAAGCTTCAGGAATTGGCCATTAAAAATGAAACCATTTTTTTGCTGGATGATGGGTTATTGAAAATTAAAAAAGGATTGACGACTCCGGAAGAAGTGTTGAAAGTAGCATTGCCGGAATAGGGGGAAACGGGGGCCATGAGGGAGTCCATGAGAAAAATATTGATTGCGGCTCAAAGGCTCGGCGCGACCGATATCCACATCACGGCAGGCACGAAGCCTGTTTTCAGGATAAATGGAATGCTGAAAAAGTACGGAAAAGAACGGTTAACTCCGGAAGTTACGGAGGAAATGGCGAAGTCTTTTTTCTCGGAGGAAGCGTGGAAAGAATTTAAGTAAAACAAGGAAATCGATTTAATTTATGAACTGCCCGGAGTTTCCCGTTTCAGGATTAATGTATATTTTCAACGTTCCAGCGCGGCATTGGCCATCCGCGTCATCCCGAACAGGATTCCGACCATTGACGAGTTAAATCTCCCTCCGGTCATAAAAGAAATAGCCAATAGCAAACAAGGTTTAATTCTTGTGACGGGACCGTCCGGAAGCGGCAAGACTACCACGATGGCGGCCATGATAGATTATATGAACCGGACGATGAACAAGCATATCATCACGCTCGAGGATCCGATCGAATATTTGCATGACAACAACAAATCGATCATTGAGCAACGGGAAATCGGTCTCGATACGAAAAGTTTTGCCTCCGGACTCCGCTCCGCTTTGCGATAGGATCCGGATGTCATCCTTGTCGGGGAAATGAGAGATTTGGAGACAATCCAGACGGCCATAACGGCCGCAGAGACTGGACACTTGGTGTTGGCGACTCTTCATACCTTTAATACAGAAGGGGCGATTCATCGGATCATCGATGTTTTTCCCCCGCACCAACAGTCGCAAATTCGCTATCAGCTGGCATCCGTTCTCGTGGCAATCATTGCGCAAAGATTGTTTCCTTCCGTTGACAGAAAAGGTCAGAGGCTGGCTACGGAAATTTTGATCAACAATCCTGCCGTGGCCAATTTAATCCGGACGGACAAAGTGTATCAAATTATCAACGTAATCCAGCTATCCCGACAACAAGGGATGCACACGTTTGAATTGAGTATCAGAAATCTTGTGAAAAGTAACCAAATTTCCAAAGAAGATGCTGATTTATTTTTACAGGAGAAGAGAAGCTATGGCTAGATTCAAATATATAGGCAGGGATCGCAAAGGAAAACGGAAAGGCGCCATCACGGCTTCTTCCAAGCGGGAGGCCGTCAGGCTGCTAAAGGAACAAGGAATCAGGACTTTGGAAATCACTGAGGTTCCCGAAACGATTTTTACGAAGGAATTTTCATTGGGAAGCCCGGTGAAACTGCGCGATTTTGTCGTTTATCTCCGGCAATTTGCCACCTTGATTAAAGCCGGGGTCACTATTGTCGATTCAACGAAAATCCTTGCCGCGCAAACGGAAAGTAAAGCGTTGAAAAGGGCATTGCTCGAAGTGGAGCAAGGCCTCCGGGAAGGCAAGTCCTTTTCCGAGGCGGCGGCGGGCCAGCCGAAAATTTTCCCGCCGATGTTTATTAATATGGTCAAAGCCGGCGAGGCAGGGGGGAATTTGGATGAATCTTTGGAAATTTTGGCCGATCATTTTGAGAAACAAAATAATGTCCGGGCCAAGATTATTTCGTCCCTTGCCTATCCGACAGTTGTATTGATTATTGCCATTGCCGTCGTCATCTTTTTGCTTGTTTCGGTAGTGCCCAGATTCGTGTCAATGTTTGCCGATTTTGGCGGCGAACTTCCCCGGCTCACGCAATATACCATCGCGGCGAGCGAGTTTATGCAGGTTTATTGGTGGATGGTTTTGCTCATTTTCCTCCTTTTAGTCATTGTCATCGCTTTAATGAGAAAAAATGAACAGACAAAGTATTATTTGGATTATTTGCTATTAAAGCTCCCTATTATCGGAAAAATGTTCCAAAAAGCTTCTATTTCAAAGATGACAAGAACGTTGAGTTCGTTGGTCGCAAATGCCGTTCCGATTTTGGAAGCCGTTAAACTTGTCGAGGAGGTGGGGGAAAATGAAGTGATTGCCAGAGTGCTGAGGGAGTCGCATGACTCTTTGCAGCGGGGCCGTTCGATGACAGAGCCGATGAGAGGGCATTGGGCGTTTCCTCCGCTTGTTACCCAGATGATTTCCATCGGCGAACAGACGGGTTCTCTTGATACGATGCTTGGCAAAGTGGCCGATTTTTATGAAGAAGAGGTGGAAAACAGCACCGAACGGCTGAAATCACTTTTGGAACCTTTGACGATTGTTATTTTGGCGGTTTTAGTCGGATTGATCATCATCTCTATTGTAGTGCCAATGTTCGAGCTTTACGGTCAAATCAGATAGATAAATAGACCCAAAATCTTAACAATTGTTTCAAATTTATAATACTTTTAACATATATAATAATATTGAAAGAATTTAAAATTAAGGAATATTTTACTAGGACAAGGAGTGAAAGTTATGAAAGAGTTGCTGAAAAAACAGTTGAAACAACAAAAAGGGTTTACGTTAATTGAATTGTTGGCGGTCATTGTCATTTTGGCGATTATTTTGTTAATTGCCATTCCGGCCGTCGGAACTCTGATGGACAACTCGCAAAAGGATGCCCACATTGCCAACGCGCAACAACTTGAATCAGCGGCGAAGCTTTACTTTACCGATAACAGAATAAATAATGGTACTGTTTCTGCAGATACATTAAAGGAGAAAGGCTATTTAGACGATTTTGAGGACCCGAGCGGAAGAGGATATTCGACAGCACAGGTAACAGTAGAAACATCGGACGGAAAGGTAACATATAAGGTTAAACTTGAACCATATTTCCAAAAAGAGATTACAGATACATCCAAGTTGACCCGCGATGATGTCACGTTGGATCTCAAAGATCAGTAATAACAAATAATATAGTTAATATTCGTCTTCGCCATGGCTAGTTTTGTCTTCGTCACAAGCTTTGTTGCAGGATTGGTCTTTGGCTCTTTTTTCAATGTCGTTGGATTGCGCGTCCCGGCGAAACAATCGGTTATAAGACCGCGTTCGGCCTGCCCCCGCTGCCGCCGTCCTTTGACAGCGGGGGAACTGATTCCCGTGTTATCTTATATCGTTCAACGGGGAAAATGCCGGACTTGCGGGGCGAAAATTTCGCCTATATATCCGGCTGTCGAATTGGTGACCGGACTGCTTTTTGCCACCGCACCTTTTTTCGTTGGCTGGTCGGGCGACCTGTTGATTGCTCTGACTTTAATCTCTCTTTTTATGATTATTGTTGTGTCTGATCTTGCTTATATGATAATTCCCGACAAAATTCTTCTTATTTTTGCAGGAATCTTTTTTATAGAGAGGATATTTATGCCTCTGACACCGTGGTGGGATTCTCTCCTCGGAGCTTTGCTCGGATTTTCCGTCCTTTTCTTGATTGCCGTTATCAGCAAAGGCGGCATGGGGGGAGGAGACATCAAACTTTTCACTTTAATCGGTTTTGCCACCGGTGTAAAAACGTTGACTCTTTCTTTTCTGTTGTCAGTGTTTTTGGGTGCCGTGTTCGGGGTCATCGGTCTTGCTTTCAAGTTCGTCAGCAAAGGCAAACCGATTCCGTTCGGTCCCTTTATTGCAGCGGGAACATTAATTTCCTATTATTTCGGAGATTGGATTGTCAAAAAATATATATACCTTTTTTCAGGCGGATTTTAAACGAGGGATCAAACGATGAAACTAAATTTTTTTTCCAAGAAAAATGTTGTTAATTTGGTCATACAAGACTACTCCATCCGGTTTATGGAGTTGGAAAATGAACAATCCTCCATTCCTTACCGTTGGGGGGAACGTTATCTTCCGGCAGGCTTGATAAGCAACGGAACCATTAAAGATGTGGAAGCCGTCAGAACCATTCTTGAACAATGCGTCGATGAATGGAATATTCGTAAACGGCCGGTGCGCTTTTTGGTGCCCGATTCCTTTGTGAATATCCGCAAAGTGTCCATACCTGCCGATATTCAAGAAGATGAAATTTACGGGTATTTGTACCTTGAGATTGGTTCCAGCATTCACCTCCCCTTTACAGACCCAGTTTTTGACATCGTGCTGCTCGACGAAAATGGCGACCAGCGGGAGGTTTTGATTATTGCGGCAGAGGAAGAACACGTGAAAATGTATGCCGATTTGTTGGAAAGTTGCAAATTAAAACCCATTGCCGCAGAGATTTCCGCATTGGCGCTTCACCGGCTGTATTATTCTCTCGGCCAGGCGGAAAAAGACGAACATCTTCTTGTTGCCCAATTTGACTTGGAAAAAGTAAACATCTGCATCTTTGCCGGAACCATCCCTTTGGTGATGCACCATATTCCGATTGAAATTTACAGGGATCATTGGGATTTGCGCATGAATGAATCCGGCATTTATGAATGGCATTTTGTCGGCGATGCGGTAAAAGAAATCGACTTTCAATACAGCGATGCGTTTACGGAAATTGATAGACTTGCTGATTTTTACCGCTATTCATTGACTCACGGCAAATCAGAAATTACAAAGATGCTGGTTCATGGAGATCATCCCCTTTTGTCATTTATTCTCGACGAACTGAAAAGCCGGTTTGATATACCGATTGTGACAATCGACAAACAAAAACTGTCCGCAAAGTTTAATAACCCTCTCCCGAGAAATTACCATCTTGTGATGGGACTTGCATTAAAAGAGGTGCAAAAAAATGTTGGTTGATATCAATCTCTTGCCGAAAAAAGAGGAGAAGGATCGCTCTCTCTTAATGCTGTTTATTGTACTCGGTTTGGTGCTGGGAGTTGGGTTGGTTTCCATTTTCTATCTTAACAGCCATTACAAAAAGAATATCAATTTGGTTCAACAGGACATTACTGCTACTAAACAGTTGATAGAACAGGTGCAAATGCAACTGGCCGATCTCGATCAATCGGAAGCGGTTGCCGAATTGGAAAATGCCATTCATTGGGCTGAAATTTACCGTGCGAAAACAGTGCCGCTTTTAAAAGAGATTACTTCTCTTCTCCCTGAAAGAGGATTTGTAAAAGAATTTGCTTACCAAGTACCGGGAACAGTCAGTTTGCTGGTGCAGTTTGATACAAACCGGGAAGGGGCCTACTTTTTGGATTATTTAAATGATGCCGAATGGGTACAAGAGGCAGAGCTGGAAAAGATGGAAGCCAGAGACCCGGAAGAAGAAGAGGTGGAAGCCGGCATTGAATTTGTTCCCAGATATCATGTCAATTATAAAATCCACATCGATCGAAAGAAAATTGCAGAACTTTCCGCCGACACGCAGGGAGGGGATGATTCATGAATGGGAGACTGTCGCGCAACCAGAAATTGATTGCCGTTCTGTCTGCTATTGCGGTAGTGCTTATTTTAGCAGGGTGCTATTTCTTTATTTTGCATCCCCAAAAGGTGGAATTGGATAAAAGGAAAGCGGAACTGAGAACAGAAGAGACGCTTCTAAAACAATTAAATACCCAGTTGAATCAAAAAAGTGCCATGACTTATGCGAGCACGGTCAGCTTGCAAAAACAGATTCCCGTCAAACCGCTCTTGGAACGGTTTATCCTCGATATTGAAAAGGCCGAGGTTTTATCAGGTTGCCTCGTAAAAGATTTCAGTGTCGGCGAAAAAAGCGGGATTGAAGAAGTAGAAATGACGGAGATGGGAGAAACAGGGGCCGAAGCGGAAGAAAACATGGAAGCTGCCGCGAACACTGAACAGACAGTGGAAGAATCCGCTGAGCAGCCATCCAAAACCGGAGATACCGTTTTGCTCCCGAGCGGTTTTCGAAAGGTATCCATAAATTTAACTGTTTCCGCTCCCGGATATTATGAACTGGAAGAATTTATTAACATTCTTGAGAGGGCGGAACGAATCATGACAGTGGAAAACATCAAGTTTTCCGGCCCTGATGAAGTCGTCTCCCTCGAAGATGAATCAGGCCCCCTTGAATTGGAACTGGTTGTATCCGCTTATTATATGCCTGGGCTGACGGAGTTGATTCATCAATTGCCGCGTATTGATAGTCCAACGCCCGGCAATAAAACGAATCCGTTGGCAACTTTTGGAGACAGCAAATGAACAATAAAAAGGCGTGATTCCCGCCCGGAATCGCGCCTTTTGCCGTTTTAAGCGTGCCATTTTCCTGAATGCTGTACGGTTAGGGGAATTTGGCGAAATCTTTCCGAAAAGGGACGACAAAAGTCTCGCTCTTTTTTGTGAGTTTTGTGCTAGGATATAGTTTGACTTCCATACTGCATAAGAGAGGCGGGCGGTCAGAAATGGACAAGCGGCAGAACCGGCCAATCGTCATTAAGATAAACGGAAAAACAAGTTTGCTGCAAGGCAATACGTCCGAACAAGAACTTGGGAAAGAATCTGGTAGAAATAAAACAGAAGTTTTGCCAAAAAAGCAACCCGACGGAGAGAGTAAAGAAAACGCTGCAAAAATGAAGAATGATGCCGAAAGCCAGACGGCGGCTGCCCGGGAAGAACCGTTTCACTGGGTTCTCCCCGAAAACAAAGAGGGATATGATTTTTCCGCGCCGCCGGAAAAAAACATTCGGGTAAAGAGCGTTTTGAAAAAAATGCCGCTCCATTCGAAAACATTCTTTAAACATGATCAAAGCGGCAAACGAGCGTTTCTTTCCGCCCTTTTTATTATTTTCGCCGCTATATTGGTAGGAACGGGTTTCGGCCTGGCGATGTTGCACATGGTTGCTTCGGATCAAAAACAGGAAGCCAAAACGGTTTCCAATCCTGTAGAAAATGTTGAAGAAAACGGACAAGCCGGAATAGTAACGGATAAAACGGTTTATGTGATTCAGGGAGGCGTTTTTTCCACGGAAGCGGCGGCCGGGAACACTGTTAAAATGGCGGCGGAGCGGGGGGTTCCCGCCGGCATGCTAAAAATGGAGGGCCGCTATTTTATTTTTATTGGGGTCGCGGACAGCATGGATGGAGCGAAAACGCTCGGGAATTATTTTGCTGGAAAAGGAATCGACTCCTATGCCAAGGAGATGAACTTTCATATCGATGCAAAGACCGGTTTAAAGAAAGAAGAAATTGCATTTTTGGAAGAAGCGTCGGTGCTGTTCGACCGGTTGGCCGCCGCGAGCGCCGGCGGCATCATTTCGGGAACTGTTTCCGCGGATACAGATCCATCCCTTGCCGAGCTTTTGGACCGCTGGAATAAAATAAATGAGAACGATATTTCACGGCCTGAATTGAAAGAAATAAAAAGGGAATTGGATCTGGCCGTTAAAAAACTGTCCTCCCATCACGATGGAAGTGAGCGTTTAATCAGCGTCCAACAGCATCTCGTAAACGCGCTCGTTTTCTACCAAAAACTTTCTTGAGAAAATGACGGGGAATTTTTCAAAGCTGAAAATCAGCTGATTTTTTTGTTTTTTCTATTAAACGGGCAAATTATGTTTGGCGAGGGAGAATTTATTTTCTGTTGAAGAAGTTTTTTCTTGGAAATCTGTCTGTCTGATTTTGACATATCTATTCCGATTCTGTCGATTCTCTGGTACAATTTTTATGTATCCCTTTCTGATACGTCTGAGGTCAGGTGGTTTTGTCAATGAAAAAATTGATATTGGCTTCATCTTCCCCGAGAAGGAAAGAACTTCTCGAAAATCTTCGTCTTTCTTTTGAAGTTCACAGCAGCAATGTTGATGAACGTTTTCCCCCTGATTTGCCGCCGCATGAAATCGTTATGGAACTGGCCAAAAGAAAAGCGCAATATGTCGCCGAAATATTTCCGGATTCTTATGTAATCGGTTCCGATACGATTGTGGTCTTAGACGGGAAAATTCTCGGAAAACCGCAGGATCCCCAAGAAGCGGCAAAGATGCTCCGAACCTTGAGCGGAAGGACGCATCATGTTTATACAGGTGTAGCGATTTTCAGTCCGGAAACGCATGTGACGTTTTTTGACAAAACGGAGGTGGTGTTTTGGGAGTTGACAGACGAGGAAATTGAAAATTATGTAAAAAGCGGCGAACCTCTTGACAAGGCAGGAGCCTATGGCATTCAAGGTTTGGGCAGTCTGCTCGTCAAGAAGATTAATGGCGACTATTTTTCCGTCGTGGGCCTTCCCGTGTCAAGAACCGCCCGCGAGCTCCGGAAATTGGGATATCCTTTGCCTTGAATTGTCCCGTCATCTCCCCGCCGCCTCTAACGGGAGGGATATATTTGGCAAAGAAAAATTTGATGATAAAAGATTTTCCGGAAGATGAAAGACCAAGGGAAAGATTTGTCAAATACGGCCCTGAAAGCCTTTCCAACCATGAATTGCTTGCCATTTTGCTGCGGACAGGAACAAAAGATGAATCTGTCCTTCAATTGGCCAACAGGCTGTTAAAATCTTTCGACGGCTTGAGAATGTTGAAGGAAGCTACACTGGATGAAATCACGGCCATCAAAGGAATCGGAAAAGCGAAAGCGATTCAGATTTTGGCGGCCATTGAAATCGGCAGGAGAATAGCCAATCTCAATTACAATGAACGCTATGTTATTCGTTCTCCGGAGGATGGGGCCAATTACGTCATGAACGATATGAGATTTCTGTCCCAGGAACATTTCGTTTGCCTTTACCTCAATACGAAGAATCAAGTTCTCCACAAAAAAACCGTTTTTATCGGCAGCTTAAACGCCTCCATTGTACATCCCCGCGAAGTTTTTAAAGAAGCGTTGAAACGTTCTGCAGCCTCCGTCATCTGTTTCCACAATCACCCGTCAGGCGTGCGCCTGCAAGGTGTGTCATTTCAGCGATTTTTATAAATCTGGAATTCCTTACAATATTCCATGGTCAGCATCTTACCTCCGGGGGAAACCTTGAGGGGGGAACATAGCATGATGTCAAAAGGAGAAGAGACGACGAAGCTGTCTGGTCGAATCGCTTCTTCAGGCCAAGTGGTGTATGGTAAAGGCTATACTGCTTGAATCCCAGACGGTTGAGCGTTGGGTGCGCCGTTGCCTATGACAGCTGACAGGCAATGTGGACAAAATGGGAGATGCAGCGCCTGAGCACTTCCATAGTAAGGTTTGTCCATCAGGCCTCCGTCCGGAGGAAACCGTCGAAAAGGATACCTAACCACCACGCATCTGAAATGGCGCATAATGCAGGGATTACCTTCGTGCAATGGCCGTTTTAATGGTTTTCGGCGATTGCATATGGTAACGGAGTCTCCATAGTACCCGACGTTTGCCTGTAATGGGTTTAGCATGGGGAAGGGAGACAGGCTGACGAATCCGGCAAAGGAAGTCATGAATATGGCGAAAAATCCGTTCAAGCAGCTTGAAACTATAAAAATTGCCGCGCAAAAAGGGAGACGGATCACCGATTGTTTTCGTCTGTTATATAAAGAAGAACTTTGGCTCAAAGCATTGGAACGTTTACAATTGCCTAAAAGCGGTTCTTATCGGACGGAAGCCGCTTGTTTGGAGGAAATCAGGCGATCGATCGAGAATTTAAGAAATGGCGCGTATCGCCGCACCTTTTTTGCTTCCCCCATGAAAGGAAATGAGGATGTAAAACCGTTTCTTAAAGAATTTCTCCTTTTGGAGGCGATGAGATTCATTCTCGAAGCGGTGTTTGCGCACCGGATATCCTCCGCAAAACATATGGAGGATTCAAGAGCGCCTTTTGCTGCCTTACTCAGAGTAAAGAGAACTTTTGGCGCTTACACCTGGTGCATAAAAGGCGAAATCGCCTCCGGTATTTGCAGCCGCCAGTTATTGCAGTTCGTAGGGGCAAAAATTGACGACAGGCGCTTTCTGTATATAATCAAGAAAGTCTTGGCATCGGGCATTCTCAAACACAGACGGGCCCGTTCATTCCGCGGATTATTGGAGCGGATTTGCTTTTCGGAATTGGATCACTTTGTGCAAATATGCGCAGAGAACTATTTTCGCCGGAAAGAGCATTTCGGAAAAATAAATTATATCCGATCCGGACGTGAATTCGTCATCGGCTTGTCCTGTACAAAACAGTTGGCGCGCAGCCTGCTCGCGGATTTGGAGATATTCCTGTATGAACAGCTTGGCTTCAGTAAAAGTGAAAGCCGGGTACAGCTCTTTCATTTGGAAAAACGTGTCCCTTTTCTCGGCTACGAATTTTGCCGCTTGAAGCAAAGGAAAAGCGGGCACAGCCCGGAAAGAGCGCGGTTAAAACCGGCCGGAGAACTTGCGGGACCGACAGACCGTAAAATTATTTTACTCATACCGGACCGGAAAATAAGGGAGTTTGCCCGAAAAAAGGGATATGGCCTGTTGGAAAACGGCGTCATTTCCCATCGGAAAAAATTAATCCATAAGACGGAAGAGGAAATTTTGGCTCTTTATAATAAAGAACTAAAAAATTTTGCCCAATACTACCGGTTGGCGGCAAATATCCATCATTTAGACAAGCTTTTTTATATTGCCCGGGGAAGCTTTTTTAAAACGGTCGCGGCAAAGCGAAAAAGCTCTGTTGCTAAAACAGCGGAACATTTGCGGAAAAAAGGATTGCGGATCGTCAGCCGGCGAGCCGTATACTTCGAAAGGAGTACGTACGGTTCTGAGGGAGGGGAGGAAACCTGCCCTTTATCCGGCAAGGCGCCTTATCCCGACCCTACGATCCGACACCGAGCAGAGAGGATATAGATGTGACGAAGAGACTTGCAGAATCAGGAAAAATTCTCGGCATTGAACTGCTGGATCACGTCATTATCGGAGAAAACAAATATGTCAGTTTAAAGGAAAAAGGCTATATATAAAACTATGCATTTAAACATCTTTTATATATAATATACTTGTAAATTTGACAGGGGCTTTTCCGCAAGTGAAAACCATTTTATGGTTGAAAAAATCCCGAAATTGGGTATGATACTCATTGGTATAAAAGATTTTTGGATTGCCCACCATGAGGATCGACAATCGCGCTTCGACAAACAGGAAGCCGGGATCTTCCCCGATCTTCCTCACAAGATTCACCATATGCCAAAAGCGAGTACGAGGGTAAAGTTGCCGGATTTGTGATGAAATCATCGGAGCTTTAGGAACGTATCAGAAAGGGAGATACTGTAAATGTTTGGAATTGGAACAAGAGATCTTGGAATAGACTTGGGTACTGCGAATACTTTGGTTTACGTGAAAGGAAAAGGAATTGCCGTTCGGGAACCTTCAGTAGTGGCGTTGCAAACAGATACAAAAACGATTGTTGCAGTCGGTAATGAGGCAAAAAACATGATTGGCCGCACTCCGGGAAATATCATCGCCCTGAGGCCGATGAAAGACGGAGTTATCGCCGATTACGACACGACGGCAACGATGATGAAATATTACATAAATAAAGCTTTGAAGAAGAAAGGCCCTTTTACCGGCAAGCCTTATGTCATGATTTGTGTTCCTTCCGGAATCACAGCCGTGGAAGAACGTGCGGTGATCGATGCCACCCGTCAGGCGGGTGCCCGTGATGCCTATACGATTGAGGAACCTTTTGCGGCGGCTATCGGAGCCAATCTTCCGGTTTGGGAACCGACCGGAAGCATGGTTGTCGACATAGGGGGAGGAACGACAGAAGTAGCCGTCATTTCTCTCGGCGGCATTGTTACAAGTCAAACAATCCGCATTGCCGGCGATGAAATGGATGAAGCGATGGTCAATTATATACGGAAAAATTATAATTTGATGATTGGCGACCGTACGGCCGAAATGATTAAAATGGAAATCGGCAGCGCCGGTGATCCGGAAGGAATAGAGAACATGGAAATCCGCGGCCGTGATTTATTGACCGGTTTGCCAAAAACGATTGAAATTACCGCAGAAGAAATTTCCAGAGCACTGCGGGATCCTGTGTATGCCATCGTGGATGCCGTCAAAGTCACTTTGGAAAAAACCCCTCCGGAGCTTGCAGCCGATATTATGGACAGGGGAATTGTGCTGACAGGCGGGGGAGCTCTTCTTCGCAACCTCGACAAAGTGATCAGTGAAGAGACAAATATGCCGGTATTGATTGCGGAAAATCCGTTGGATTGTGTGGCCATCGGGACAGGCAAAGCTCTCGATAACATTGATCTGTTTAAAAACCGCGCCAGAGAGTCCCGTTGAGTGAAAGCGCCGAAATTGAGGTCATTCCTGCAAGTCAGGAAGAATTTTTTCTTTCTGATTTGCAGGAATCATTATTGTTTTTGTCAGCAAATTTGGCCATTAAAGTTAAAATTTCCGGCTGTATGTTGGTCTCTTGCGGCTGCACCATCCGGAATAAAGCTTTCACCGGTTTTATCCCCGATATTTTTTTGCGTCCGGGAAAATGACTTTTTTTTCCTTCTCGAAGGACGCATCTTTCCCGACTTTTGAAAAACAAAATACATGTTTTGCATGAATAGGAAGAAAAATTTTACAAACCAATTGTGAAAAATTAAGGTTTTCTTTTTTTATTTAAATCGAAATGTCCCCAATAATGGTATGATAGAATTAATGAATTTTTCCGTTTTTCAGGCGGGTTTGCCGGTGCGGAATGGCAGACGGTTGCTTTCTTTCCGAATATCGTTGTTTAGTCCCAATTTTAATTTTCCGGGAAAGACGGGAATCGGTCAACGCCCCCTTGTAAAAAGTCCATCTTTTCATCCAGAATGACAAATAGAGGTGTCGGCAATGCCACAATTTTTCTTGAATAAGCGTTTGATTATCCTGCTCGTCAGCATCATCATTCTCGTGGCATTAATAGGATTTTCTTTGAGAGACCGAGAGCAGTTAACGTGGCCCGAACAATTTCTGAAAGATACGACCGGATTCGTGCAACAAATTTTGGCGGTACCGACAGGATATTTGACCGATTTTTTTGAAAATGTAAGAGGCTTGCTGGATACATATGAGGAAAATAAAGAACTGAAAAAACGGTTGGATGAATTGGCCCGGTTGGAAGTGGAAGTTCAGATGCTGGCCAAGGAAAACGGCGAACTTCGTGAAATTCTCGATAAAAAAGATTCGCTGCGGGATTTTCAATCCATACAGGCGACCGTGATCGCGAGAAATGCCGATCGTTGGGAAGAATTGCTGATCATTAACAAAGGCAAGACCAACGGTGTTGAAAAAAATATGGCTGTGATTACGGCAAACGGGCTGATAGGAAAAGTCAAGAGCACCCAGCAGTTTACTTCAACGATTCAACTTCTAAGCTCCATGGATCCGACCAACAGAATTTCCGCGGAAATACTGCGGGGAGAAGATGAGGAATCTATTTACGGGACGATAGAAGGGTATGATGAAAAACGGGGATTATTAAAATTAAAAAGAATCCCCTTTGATGCAAAGGTGAAAAAAGGCCAAAAAGTTGTTACATCGGGAATGGGCGGAATTTTTCCCGCCGGATTGCCCATTGGCGAAGTGGTCGACGTGGAGCCGGATGAATTCGGTCTCAATCAAACGGCTTATGTGAAACCGGGAGCAAATTTGTACGATATTAAAAACGTGATTGTTGTCAAAAGAGGAATGATCAAGCCTGATGCGGGCGGGAACGCTGAAGAGGAGGAGGAGGAATAGTGAAAAAACTCCTTCTTCCCCTTTTATTTTTGTTTTTGTTTGTCTTTGAAAGTATATTTATTGAATTTCTTCCGCTGAAAATGTTTGGCAATGAAGTTATTTTCGTGCCCCGTTTATTGCTGATTGCCATATTGTTTTTTACCATTTTCGGCGATGTCAAGCAGGGCATCTTAACCGGTTTTATCATGGGGCTTCTGTTTGATGTCGTTTATACGGGAATTTTGGGAATTTATTTGGTTCTTTTTCCTCTGATTGCTTTTTTGGTTTCAAAAATAATGAAAGCTCTACAGGCCAATGCCGTTATCCTGACATTCGTGTCATTAGTTGCAATCACTTTGTTGGAATTTGCCGTTTATGAAATGAATTATCTAATCAAAATTACAAATATGGAGTTTTCGGCGTTTCTTGAGAAACGACTTTTGCCCACACTTATTTTGAACTTGCTGGTCACAATCATCATCGGTTATCCCCTGAAACGGTTTTTCGAAAAATACAAGAAGGAAATCATCAAAGAGTAGGGCGAAATATAGACAGTTTTTTTAGAGCATTGCTTTCCAAGAGGCGCCGTCTATTTCCCGGTCACGTTGAAAAAAGAGACTTTTTCACAAATATATGTTTTTGTAAGAAGGATTTTTTAAGGTTTTGTCGAACAGTTTTACGTATAATGGAAAAATATTTAAATATATCGTCCTGAAGCTGTGTCTTCGCACGAAGAGGTGAACACTTCATGAAAAAAAAACAGAATGTGGTCATAAAAGGGACGAAAGAAGGGTTAACTTTTCATCTGTGTGATGCATGTTCTTTTGAGGAATTGAAAAGAGAACTGGAGGAACGCTTGACTGAAAATACATTCTTGCATAATGACAGCCAGCCGATCAGCGTGAAAGTTCACAGCGGCAATCGATATTTGTCAGAAGACCAGAAGGACGAGATAAGAAATATAATCGGAAAAAAGAGAAATTTAGTCATAGAATCTTTTGATGCCAATGTGATCACCAAGGCTGAAGCAAAAGAGTTGGCAGCGCAAAATGAGATCATTTCTGTGGCAAGAATTGTCCGTTCCGGCCAAATACTTGCCGTTCCCGGAGATCTTCTTCTCGTCGGCGATGTGAATCCCGGCGGAATGGTGATGGCGGGCGGAAATATATTTATTATGGGAGCGTTGAAAGGGATCGCCCATGCCGGTGTGAATGGGAACTCATCAGCGATTATTTCCGCCTCTGTCATGAAGCCAACCCAGCTTAGAATCAATGACTGCATTACCCGGGCTCCTGATGGGGGATTTCCGGAAAATGAAAGAAGAGGCATGGAATGTGCCTACATCGATGAAGACAATCGGATTGTGATTGATAGATTGCAAGTGTTAATACAACTGAGACCGAACTTAACGAGATTGGAAGGGGGATTCTAGATTGGGAGAAGCGATAGTGGTTACGTCCGGAAAAGGCGGAGTGGGAAAAACAACAACTACGGCCAATATTGGCACCGCCCTTGCTCTTAAAGAGAAGCGGGTTTGTTTAGTGGATACCGATATCGGGTTGAGAAACTTGGATGTCGTCATGGGGCTTGAAAACCGGATCATTTATGACCTCGTCGATGTGGTGGTGGGAAGATGCAAACTTCACCAAGCATTGGTGAAGGACAAACGTTTTGATAATAAATTATATTTGCTGCCCGCCGCACAGGCGAGCGATAAAACGGCGGTCACCCCGGAACAGATGAAAACTTTGATTGATGAATTAAAACAAGATTTTGATTACGTCATCATTGATTGCCCGGCCGGGATTGAACAAGGATTCAAGAACGCCATCGCCGGAGCGGATCGGGCTCTCGTGGTCACAACCCCCGAAGTATCGGCTGTCAGAGATGCCGACCGCATCATTGGCATTCTTGAAAAAGAAGAAAGGATTGCCCCGCCCCGCCTAATCATTAACCGGCTCCGGAATCATTTGATGAAAACAGGGGATATGCTTGATATAGACGAGATCACTACTCATCTTTCCATTGATTTAATCGGGGTTGTCGTAGATGATGACGAAGTGATCAAGTCAACGACGCACGGGGAACCGATCGTTTTAAATCCCAACAGCAAAGCAGCTATCGCTTACCGCAACATTGCCCGGAGAATTCTCGGGGAATCTGTGCCGCTCCAGCCCTTGGAGGACGAACAAAAAGGGGTCTTTTCCAAATTGAAAAAGCTGTTCGCCGGTAAATGAAACCGCGGAAAAAGATATATTGTCCTTTGTTTATGGATATGTCCAGAAAGGCTTCCTCCTGCCGCAAAAACGGGTTACGGAACGCCTTTCTTTTTTGTTTTTGTCATACTTTTGCAGGACAAAACATAGACTTGTACAAAACGTACAAGGGATTGGTGGAGAGAATGCGGTCGAGAGCCGATGAGTTCCGCAAACGGATGCTCAAGCGAAAGCGCGAACGGGAAAAGCTGTTGAAAAAGGCCGGCAAGGAATACCTGTTAGTGAGCGATGAGGAAAAATATGGTTTTGACAGAATCCCGACTTTCGGGGGAGAGTCTGGAGAACGCGGCTATCCTTTATTTCGCAAAGAATTTTTTTTATTTAAAATATTGGCTTCCGCCTGTTTGGTCCTCGTGGTGGCCATTGCCTTTCAAAACGAGGGAAAATATGCAGAGCCTTTTAAAACAGCGGTCACAAAAGCATTGGAACAAGATTTTCATTTTGCTTCGGTCTCTGATTGGTACGAAAAACATTTCGGAAAACCGCTCGCTCTTCTGCCGTTTAAAAATGACAAGAAAGACTCAGGTGCCGGCGATGATCCGGAATATGCCGTTCCCGCCACGGGGCGCATCTTGAAAGACTTTGATATGGACGGACAAAGCATTACGATTGAGACGGAAAAAGGGGAAAGCGTGTCCGCCATGAAGGAGGGAATTGTCCGCTTTATTGGAGAAAAGGAGGGGTTCGGCAAGACGGTTATTATCCAGCACAGTGATAAAAGCGAGAGCTGGTACGGAAATCTTCAGACAATAGATGCCGAACTTTATCAATTTATTGAAAAAGGGGCCCGTGTCGGCACCGCTTCGGACACGCCTGACGGAAAGAAGGGGTCGTTTAATTTTGCCATAAAAAAAGGGGACGATTTTATCGACCCGATTCAGGTGATCCAATTTGAATAAATATTTCGGGCTGCTCGCAAAAACCCATATCCACCCGATAACGTGGCTGGCTGCCGCCTTTGCAGTCATCACCGGCCGATTTACGGATCTGGCAATGCTGTTTCTCATTGTTTTCGTCCATGAACTGGGCCACGGAGCGGCTGCCGCTTTTTTTTCGTGGCGGATCAGAAGATTATATTTGCTTCCTTTCGGCGGGGTGGCAGAGATGGACGAGCATGGCAACAGGCCCCTGAAAGAAGAAGCGATCGTTACGCTGGCCGGTCCGGCCCAGCATATTTGGTTGATGGGAGCGGCTTTCATTCTTTTTCAGCTTCAATGGATTTCCGCGTATAAGTTTGAACTGTTCATCCTGTACAATTTCATGATTCTCTTTTTTAATATGCTGCCGATTTGGCCCCTTGACGGGGGAAAACTATTGTTTATGTTTTTGTCTTTGAACAGATCTTTTCCCGACGCCATGCAAAAAGCGTTGATTGCATCCTTTGCCGGTCTCGGCATTTTCGCTTCTGCCTCTTTGATCTTGAATCCGTTCAATCTTCATTTTTGGATTGTCACCTCTTTTCTGCTGTTTTCCCTTTATCAGGAGTGGAAACAAAGGCGTTATGTCTTCATGCGTTTTCTGTTGGAAAGATATTACGGAAAAAACTATGATTTGCGGAAACTGCAGCCGATTGTCACCGAGGAAAGCGATTTGATCATTGAGGTGTTGGAAAAATTTCAGCGGGGATGCAAACACCCGATTATTGTTAAAAGCGGGGGAGAAGAAAAAGCATGTCTAGATGAAAATGAACTTCTTCATGCCTATTTTTCGGAAAAATTATTAACGGCCAAGGTCGGGGATTTGCTTTACCAATATTGAAGAGGGATAATAGAAGGGGGACGCCCCTTCATTGTTTTTTGCCGCCGGCAATTGTTTTCCGGCGACTGCGATGTAGGGGAAGCGGGATCTTTCAAAACCGTTTCTGATTGTTCCCGTTGATGTGCTGTGATTGTGCAAAATGGATTTTAAACAAAGAGTGGATGACATTGGAAACGCTTGTTATTGATTGTGTAAGCAGGGAAAAAAGGTTTGCATTCATCAAAGACGGATGTGTAGAAAAGTTTGTCATTCAACAGCCGCTCCAAGAGTCGGCTGTAGGCAATATTTATCTTGGGACGGTAACGCGGGTTCTTCCCGGCATGAATGCCGCTTTTGTCGATATCGGCACAGGCCAAAACGGCTACCTGCCGGCAGACAATATTCCTGCGTTGCGGGAGGACGGAAAGACGCGCCCCCTCCAATCGCTTGTCCATCAGGGCCAAAGGCTTTTGGTGCAAATAGACAAAGACCCGACCAGGGGGAAAGGTCCCCGGCTGACCGCCAATATAGAGTTTGCCGGAAATTTGATCGTATATATGCCAAAAGGAAAATATACCGCGGTTTCAAAAAAAATTACCGATCGGAATGCAAGGGAGAAATGGCGGAATTTTGCGGAAAAAATAAAAAAGGAAGAGGAGGGGCTGCTTTTCCGGACGGCATGCGAACAGGCATCCGAAGAGGATGTTTTTCGTGAATTGGAAGGCCTGCGAGAGCAATACCGAAAACTGCTGCGCGATTCTCTGGAGTTGAAAAAACCCGGTTTACTGGCTGAAAGAAATTCGTTTCTTGACGCCATCCGGGAAGAAATGCTGAAAATGGCCGAGGGAACCGTCATCTGCAATGATGCCGGATTGACGGCTGTTCTCCGGGAGATGAATAGAAACAAGCGGCTCAAGATTATCTTCCATCATGAAAAAGAAAATATATTTTCCGCATACATGTTAAATCATGAACTTGAGAAAGCATTGAAGAAAATGATCTGGCTGGACAACGGGGCCTATCTTGTTTTTGATGAAACAGAGGCGTTTACCGTCATTGATGTCAATACGGGCAAATATTCCGGCAAATGGGATCATAGGGATACAATTGTAAAAACAAATGAAGCCGCCGCGGAGGAAATTGCCCGGCAAATCAGGTTGCGCGATTTGAGCGGAATGATTCTCATCGATTTTATTGATATGAAAGAAAAAGAGGACGAAGAAAGAATTCTGGAAAAAATGAGGGCTGCCTTGACCCCTGATGAAAAAAGGACGCACATTGCCGGTTTTACCTCACTCGGTATTCTTCAACTGACGCGAAAGCGGACGAACAGATCCCTTTCCGAACTGCTTACGGCACCGTGTCCCGCTTGCAACGGCACTGGCCGCGTGCTGAGTGTGGAAACGGTTGCTTTTCAACTGGAACGGGAATTGTGGGAATACAGAGGGGTGGATGCCGAAGCCGTTTTGATTGAAAGCACGGTGGAAGTGAGAAAGGCGTTTTGCGGCAGCGAAGATGTCCACCGCAAGAGGCTTGAAGATGTCTTGGGATTTAAAATCGTTTTTATTGAAAAAGAAAGTCCCAAGCCGTTTTATTACATCAAGAGATGGGGAGACTTTGCGGATATTGGCGGTTCCTTGGGAGAATCAGAAGATTTGTCGTGATTTTCGGCTTCGGCTATGAAGACCGAAATCTACCCGCACATTTATGGAAAGCGCAACAAAGCACTTTTCAAGCAGTGTTTTGAACATTTTCGTTTGCATATTGACATGTTGTTGGAAACTATGTTACTATTCAAATGTTATCTTCGTAGCACCCGTGCTACAACCGCTCGGTACGGGTTACAAGTTCTCCTTTTGCATGCGCGGTTTTTTATCGCGCCGTTCAAAAGGATGACACCCGGTCTGGCGAGTCTTAGTAATTAAGGAGGTGCAGATATGTACGCAATCATTGAAACAGGCGGAAAACAAATCAAGGTTGAAGAGGGCCAATCCATCTATGTGGAAAAGCTTGATGCCCAGGAAGGTGAAACCGTCACGTTCGATAAGGTGTTGTTTGTAGGCGGTGAAAACATCAAAGTCGGCAACCCTGTTGTCGAAGGTGCCACTGTGACAGGAAAAGTTGAAAAACACGGGCGCGGAAAAAAGATTATTGTTTTCAAATATAAACCGAAGAAGAACTACCGCAAGAAACAAGGCCATCGTCAGCCGTATACAAAAGTTTTGATTGAAAAAATCAACGCATGATGGTGTGAAGGCTGATGATAAACGCGGCCATTTACCGGACTGATTCGGGGCGGATCAAATCATTCACAATCAGCGGCCATGCTTTTTACGACGAATACGGAAAAGATATTGTCTGTGCGGGTGTTTCCGCTGTTTCCTTCGGCGCCATCAATGCGGTGATGGCGTTAACCGGTGTGAAACCGGACATTGAACAAGGCAAAGGCGGCTTTCTCCGATGTGTGATTCCAGACAATCTGGATGAGGATACACAAGAGAAAGTGCAGCTCTTGCTCGAGGGCATGGTCGTGTCTTTGCAGACGATCGAAAGGGACTATGGCGAGTATATAAAAATTACCTCAAACAAAGCAGGAGGTGGAACGACATGTTAAGACTGGATTTGCAATTTTTCGCAACGAAAAAGGGAGTAGGTTCTACCAAGAACGGTCGTGACTCCATTTCCAAGCGCCTTGGCGCAAAGCGTGCTGACGGTCAATTTGTGACAGGCGGTTCCATTTTGTACCGTCAAAGGGGAACAAAAATTTACCCGGGAGCGAACGTTGGCAGAGGCGGAGACGATACTCTTTATGCAAAAATCGACGGTATTGTAAGATTTGAACGCTACGGACGCAACCGCAAAAAAGTGAGCGTATATCCCGTTGCCAAGGAAGCTTAACACGTTTTTATAAAACTCTAGCCGTTTCGGTTAGAGTTTTTTCTTTTTCCCTTAAGTGACGCTGGTTTGCATTTCCGATTCCCCGAAAAAGGAAAGCCGCGGAGCCGTTTTTAAAGAGCCGGCGGTTTTTTGTTGTTTTCCATGCTTACGCTTTGTTATATTTTTGCTATACTAACAAAAAGAAGATTTTCATACGGGCTGTTTTCTTAAAAACGCGAAGGGGAATTTGGGAGTGCAAGTATGAAAAAAGATTGGAATATCGTGGAAATTTTGAGGCACGCGCGCCACGATTGGTTGAACCGTGTCCAGTTGATCAAAGGATATATTTCATTGAATAATATTGAACGAGTGAATAAAATACTTGATGAAATCATCGCCGATGCCTATCAGGAATCCAAGTTGTCAAATATGAATATGCCTGAATTTGCTTCGCTTCTGTTGGTTTACAACTGGGAAAATCATAAAATACACCTGGAATACGAGGTTTTGGGCGAAGAACCGGGAAAAGGCTTGGCGGCTGACGATCATCTTTTGACAAAATGGACATCTTCCTTTTTGGACACATTAAGCTCATCCGTCGACGATTGTGCCGAAAATTGCTTAAGCATCACCATTGAAGAGGAAGATGGCGGATATCGTTTCTTTTTTGATTTTCGAGGAAGAATAATGGAGGAGTCAGCCGTTTTAAATTACTTGCGCCATCATTCTTCCATTGTGGACAAGATTCACGAGTATAATGAACAGGAGTTTACGTTTGAATTATTTTTGCCTTACATGAAAGTGAACGGATGAAGGGGAATATTGCGTACGGCCGGGCATGGAGCGCCTTGTTCAAAAAAGTGACCGGGAGGTGATTTCACATGTTTGTTGATCAAGTAAAAATATATGTGAAAGGCGGAGACGGCGGTGACGGCATGGTTGCTTTCCGCCGTGAAAAGTATGTTCCCAAAGGGGGGCCGGCAGGCGGAGACGGAGGAAAAGGTGCCGATATCATTTTTGAAGTGGATGAAGGATTAAGAACGCTGATGGATTTCCGGTATAAGCGCCATTTTAAAGGCGCCCGGGGAGAAAACGGCATGTCGAAAAACCGCCATGGGAAAAATGCCCCCGATTTGATTGTCAAGGTACCGCCGGGGACTGTGGTGACGGATTTGGAAACAAAACAAATCATTGCCGATTTAACCGTTCACGGTCAAAGGGCGGTCATTGCGAAAGGCGGCAGAGGGGGAAGAGGAAACACCCGGTTTGCAACGCCGGCCAACCCTGCCCCTGAGCACGCGGAAAAAGGAGAACCCGGGCAGGAACGGGAAGTGATGCTGGAATTAAAGCTTCTCGCCGATGCGGGTCTCGTAGGCTTTCCGAGCGTTGGAAAATCAACCATTTTGTCAGTCGTTACCGCGGCAAAACCGAAAATCGCCGATTATCATTTTACAACGCTAGTTCCCAATCTTGGGGTTGTCGAAACGGCAGACGGCCGCAGTTTCGTTCTTGCCGACTTGCCCGGCTTGATCGAGGGTGCCCATGCCGGGGCGGGGCTGGGACATCAGTTTCTCAGACATATAGAAAGAACGAGGGTCATAGTTCATGTAATTGATATGGCGGCCATCGAAGGCAGAGATCCTTACGAAGATTACGTGACTATCAATAAGGAACTGGAACAATATAATTTGCGTTTATTGGAACGGCCGCAAATCATTGTCGCCAATAAGATGGATATGCCAGGTGCGGAAGAAAATTTGCAGAAGTTTCTTGAGAAGTATCAAGACGATTATCCGGTTTTCCCTGTTTCCGCTTTGACAAAGAAGGGCTTGAAGGAAGTCTTGTTTGCGATTGCGGATACCTTGGAAAAGACGCCGGAGTTTCCGTTATGGCGCGATGAAATGGAGGAGGGCGTTAACCGGGTCATTTACAAACATGAACCGGATAAGAAGGAGTTTGAAATTACCCGCGATCCGGACGGAAGCTTTGTCCTTAGCGGGGAAGCCGTAGAGCGATTGTTTAAGATGACTGATTTTTCAAGAGATGAGTCTGTCCGCCGTTTTGCCAGACAGCTTCGCCGAATGGGCGTGGATGATGCCCTCAGGGAACGGGGGGCCAAACACGGTGACACAGTCAGATTGCTCGGTTTTGAGTTCGAATTTGTCGAATAGCGTCTTTGGTTGTCTGGTCGAAATAAGGATGTCCACGGGATGAACGATTAGGCCGGGAAAGGGGAAGCGGTGGAAGAATGGGACACGATTGGAAATTTTATTTGGTTCGGGAAGATGTTCTTCCGGAAGCGATGAAAAAGACGTTGGAAGCAAAGGAAATGCTTGAAAGAGGCAAAGTGGATAAAATCGGCGATGCCGTGCAAAAAGTGAATTTAAGCCGGAGCGCCTTCTACAAATACCGCGATACGGTCTTTCCGTTCCATACCATTGCGAAAGAGCGGCTGGTGTCCTTGTCCGTTTATCTCGAAGACCGTTCCGGCACATTGTCAAAGTTGCTCAGCATTGTCGCCGAATCAGGGTGCAATGTGTTGACGATTCATCAAACGATTCCGCTGCAGGGGAGGGCGAACGTCACTCTTTCCTTAAATACGAGCGGGATGAAAATAGAGTTTAATGAATTTTTGTCCCGATTGAGAAAATTGGAATTTGTTGAAAAAGTCGAGGTGCTGGGAACCGGGGTTTGACTTTCCCGGTCCTGTTTTTTGTTTTGACGGTTTTCTGAAGCTTTTTATTTTTGTATACTAAAATGGACGATTTTTGCCCGATTGGTTGCGAAAAAATAAACCGGGGAGCAGCTTGGTCGTTCTTGTCACCAAAAGGTGCGTATGACTTTCGTCACTTCATGTGCTGTTTCCCTAACGGGCCGCGGGCGGTCCGACCGTACCGGAAGCGGGATTGCTTAATCATCTCGCATGAACAAAATGTCATGAATGGTTTGCATGCTTGTCGTTTGGGAGGGGGAAACCTGTTAATATGAAAATCGCATTCTTGGGTCCAAAAGCTACTTTCACGGATGTTGCCGTGCGGGGCATGTTTCCCGATGATATTGCTGTTCCGTATATGACCATACCGGACTGCATTGATGCCGTGATTAACGGGGAAGCGCATTTATGCGTGGTGCCTTTGGAAAACGCCTTGGAAGGTTCGGTTAATATTACGATAGATTATTTGGTTCATGAAACGACGCAATTGCCCGTGATTGGGGAAATTACGGCCCCCATTCAGCAGCATTTGCTTGTACATCCCGATCACCTTGATCATTGGGAAAAAATTGAGACAGTATACAGCCATCCCCATGCCATGGCACAATGTCATAAATTTTTACATAAGCATTTTAAAAACGCAGCCCGGGTGCATATGACCAGCACGGCAGCGGCGGCAAAATATGTGCATGAACATCCGGAAGAAAAAGCGGCTGCGATCGCCAATGAGCTGGCCGCCCGGGAATACGGTCTGGCGATTGCGAAACGCAATATTCATGATTTGGATTTTAACCACACCCGGTTTATTATTTTGTCAAAAAGCGCAATGGATTTATCCGGATATTCGCTGCCGGTGCAAAGATACAAAACAACGTTGATGGTGACGTTGCCTGATGACCGTTCCGGCGCATTGCATCAAGTATTGTCCGCTTTTGCGTGGCGGAAATTGAACTTGTCCAAAATCGAATCCCGGCCGACAAAGACCGGATTGGGCAATTACTTTTTCATTATTGATGTGGATATGAAGATGGATGAGGTTCTCATTCCCGGTGCGATTGCCGAATTGGAAGCTCTCGGTTGCACTGTCAAAGTGCTCGGAAGCTATCCTTCTTTTCAAATAAAGGAATCATAATCTTCTAAACATGGCCCTCAAAGGATCAGAAAAAGCAAGCGGAAAAAGTTTAGTCTTATCTCCGCTTGCTTTATTGATTTTTGGCACCGTTCGTTATTCTTGATCTTCTTTTACAAGGAAGCCCGCTGATTTAAGGGCGCGGACCGCTTGTTCGAGAGCTTCTTCCGAGGGGGCGGATATCGTGTGGAGATGGATGCCGTTCGTCAGTTCAGAAAGAAGAGATGAGCCGGTTTCTTTAATTTGCTGCATGAATTGTTTCACTTCCATGCGGTTGGAAACCATGATGGAAGCGGTTATTTCTCCGTAGACGGAATGTTCCACGGTCACATTCTGGACAGTGACACCGTGATCCACCAACAGATTCAATTCTGCTTCCGTCTCTTCCGGTGTATGTTGGCAGACAATTGTTTTTTCAAACTCCGGACCGCTCTTTCTTATATAAAGATAGCCCTGGCTGGTGGCGATAATCGGTTCCCCTTTTGCCCTTAGCAGGGAAATGTCGCCTACAATCACCTGTCTGCTAACGTTCGTTTTTTCCGCCATTTCTCTTCCGGTGACCGGACCCCCGCTGCTTTTTAAAAGCCGCAAAATAAATTTTCTTCTTTCATCGGCGGGCATCTTTTTTGACTCCATAGGCGAGATTCTCCTTAATTATGTTGATATTTGTCCGAAGTGCCTTGTCTTCGCAACTTTCAGCCGAAAAGGGAAACAACGCAAAGGAAAAAAGAGTGAAAATCCGTACGGCAGATTGCCATTTTCAGCTTTTGTCGCCCCGGACCGCCTCTTTGGCAATAATTTCGTTTATTAATTGACCAAACTTGCGGATATCTTCTTCCTTAGTGTCTTTTCCAAAGGAAATGCGGATAAATTCTTTAGCGGTTTTTTCCGGGATCCCCATGGCTGTCATCGTATTCGACGGGGCTTGTTTGCCCGTATGGCAGGCGCTCCCGGTTGAGATGGCAAAGCCGTTTCTGTTGCATTCCAGCATGACCCATTGTCCTTCGACGCCCCGGATTCCCATTCCGATGATCGACGGAAGTTGGGACGTTTCCGGTCCTTCGTAAACGGTAACATATTTTCGATACGGTTTGATGGTTTCTAAAAAACATTGGCGGAGATGCCGGAAATGGGACAGATTTTTTTCCATGTTCCGATAAGCTTTTTCAGCTGCAACCGTCATGGCCGCTATGGCCGGTACATTGACGGTCCCCGGCCGCAGCCCCTTTTCATGGGTTGCCCCCGGATAATAAGGCTTCCAATTGAGGCGGGGATGAATATACACGGCACCGATTCCTTTCGGCCCGTAAAATTTGTGGCCGGATAAGGAGAAACCGTCCAGATATTCGACAGATTCTTTAAAGTCGATTTTTCCAAAAGCTTGTACACCGTCACTGTGGAATAGGACGCCGTGTTTGCGGCAAATCTTTCCGATTTCCCGTATTGGCTGGATCGTGCCGATTTCAGGGTTAATATATTGGATGGAAACGAGGACGGTGTCATCGCGGATTGCTTTTTCCAACTGCACCAAGTCGATGAGCCCCTTCTCATTTAAAGGGAGGTATGTGACTTCGTATCCGCGCTCTTTGATTTTTTCAAAAACCCCCCTCACGGAAGAATGTTCCGCCCATCCCGTGATGACGTGTTTCCCCTTTTTTTCCGCGGCTGACAGAAGGGCTTGCACGGCTAAATAATTGCTTTCCGACCCGCCGCTCGTAAAATATATTCCATCTTTTGAAAAACCTGTCAGTTCAGAAAATTTCTCCCGGCACGCCTCGAGAAGCCGCTCGGCGGTGCTGCCGATGTCATGAAGGCTGCTGGAGTTGCCGTAGTATTTTGTCGCAATTTGAATGTATGTTTCGGCCGCTTCCTCATCAAGGGGGGATGTGGCCGCAAAATCCAAATATAGCATTTTATTCCGTTACCTCCCAACTTGTCATATTAAAAATTTTGACTTAATATTAAGGGTATGTAAAGAAAGGTGTCAAGACATGAAGCCCGGAGGTAAAAACATGGAGAAGTGCACACAAGTGCTGATTATTGGCAGCGGGGTGGCTGCTTTACAGTTGGCAAAAAATTTACGCCCGGACGTAAATGTTACGATCTTAACAAAGTCAAACGTATTGCACGGAAATTCGGCGCTTGCGCAGGGCGGGGTCGCAGCCGCGCTGGCGGAAAACGATGATCCGTACAAACACTTTAAGGATACCATAATCGCCGGAAGTTATCACAACGATGAGGAAGCTGTTTTACAGATGACGAAAGCAGCACCTTCGCTCATCCGGGAACTTTTTCAAGAAGGTTGCTCTTTTGATGTAGATAGCGGCGGAAACCTTTGCCTCGGAATGGAAGGAGCCCACAGCGAGAAAAGAATCGTCCACGGCGGCGGTGACGCAACCGGAAAACGAATCATGGATTTTCTGTATGAAAGCGTGAAGGCAAGAGACAGCGTCACGATTCTGGAAAATATGACCGTGTTCGAGTTAATGGTCGACGGCAACAAATGCATCGGCGCAAAAGCGAAACATCCGGACGGAACCGTGGTCCGGATTTACAGTGAGCATACCGTTTTGGCGACAGGCGGGGGCGGACAGCTGTACAGTTTCACCCCCTGTGCGGAAACGGCCACGGGAGACGGAATCGCTCTTGCATACCGGGCCGGAGCGGAAATTTCTGATATGGAATTTATCCAATTTCATCCGACGCTCCTTTATGTTGAAGGAAAAGGGCGTGGTCTTATTTCGGAAGCGGTCCGTGGCGAGGGCGCGGTTCTCGTCTCGGAAGACGGAACAAAAATTATGGAAGGGGTCCACCCCCTCAAAGATTTGGCTCCCCGTCATGTTGTGGCCCAAACGATCTACGATTACTTAAAACGGGGCCTTAAAGTTTATTTGGATATTGGCCGGATCGATAACTTTGAAGAACGTTTTCCAACGATTACCGCCATGTGCAGGGAACATCATATCGATCTTTCAAAAGGCATGATACCTGTGGTTCCCGGCTGCCATTTTTTCATGGGCGGCGTAAAAACGGATCTGTATGGCCGGACGAATATTGAAGGCTTGTATGCGATCGGCGAGGTGGCCCGGACCGGTATCCACGGCGCCAACCGGCTCGCCAGCAATTCCTTGTTGGAAGGCCTCTTTTTTGGGAAAAAACTGGCCGGATTGATTAATTCTCTTTGCGGGAAAAAGGCCGCTATTCCTTCCTTCCGTCAGCGGGAAAGAAAGGTTTCCCCCGTAGAAACGCTCCAACTTCCCGATGTCCGGGAATTAAAGGAGAACATGATGTCCCGCGTCGGGATTGTAAGAACGGAAACGGGACTTAAAGAACAGAAACAATGGCTGGAAAGTTTTTCTATAGAAAAATGGCTTGAGGCGGAACTTGATCATTTGTCCCCCGGACAAATTGAGAGGGTGTTTATGCTGATCACCTCCTGGTTGATCACTGTTTCTGCATTGGAACGGACAGAATCGAGAGGCGGCCATTTCCGCAGCGATTATCCGTTTGCCGACGATTCCCGGTGGCTGAAGAAGGAAATTATTCACAAAAGAACAGGAGCAAAGGATGGAAGGTATGAACAAATTAAAACTGCGCAAACTCCTTGAACAGTTTTTCCTCGAAGATATTGGCGAACAAGATGTGACAAGCGATCTTATTTTTCCGGAAGAAGAGCAAGGCGAAATTGTTTTTATCGCAAAGGAAAGCGGGGTATTTTGCGGAAAGGATGTCATTTGCACCGGCTTCCGGATTTTAAATGAACGCGTCGAAATTGATATGAAAGTCAACGACGGCGATCCTTTTCAAAAAGGAGACAGGCTTGCCGTTGTCCGCGGAAATGTCGCAGACTTGTTGAAAGGGGAACGGGTGGTCCTCAATCTCGTTCAACGGATGAGCGGCATTGCCACGACGACCCGCCGGGCGGTCGAATTACTGGGCGATGTCAAGACAAGAATTGCCGACACGAGAAAAACAACGCCCGGATTGAGAATGCTGGAAAAATATGCTGTAAGGACAGGCGGCGGTTTTAATCACCGCTTCGGACTGTATGACGGCGTGATGATTAAAGACAATCACATTTCTTTTGCCGGTTCAATCACCAATGCTGTCCAACGGGTGAGGGAAAAGCTCGGCCACATGGTTAAAATCGAGGTGGAAATCGAAACGAAAGACCAACTCCTTGAAGCCATTGAAGCGGGCGTTGACGTGATCATGTTTGATAACCGCAGTCCGCAAGAGATTAAAGAATGGATTTCTCTTGTTCCGGACGGAATTGTCACGGAAGCATCGGGGGGAATCACGTTGGAAAACCTTGCTGACTACAAGGATACAGGGGTAGATGTCATTTCATTGGGATTCCTGACCCATACCGTCAAATCTTTGGATATTAGCGTAAAAATGAATGTGTTCAAAGATTAACCCGTTTCCGCCGTCCGGCTGAAATGTCTTCATTTGCCCCGCCGACAAAGTGACAAAAGTCACCGTCGACTGCAAACCAATCCCGTTATGTAAATATGTAAATATGTAAATAGGTTTATCCGGGAAAATCGACGGATCGCCCGGAATAACGGTGAATTTGTTCACAATTTGTTCAAAATATGCTACATTATCTTTATAATCTATGTATATATAAAAACGGAGTAAGTTTTAAAAAGGAACGGATCAAAAAAGATTGATTGAATAAACGGGGGAAAGGATTTTGAACATTCTAGAAACGTTTCAATCAAAAGTGACACTCATTCCAGACAAGTACAGAAAAATGTCCGTGGAAGAATTGGAAGAACGCGTACGTGAATTAAAAGGAAAATTCGGGAGCAAGCTCTTTATTCCCGGACACCACTATCAAAAAGACGAGATCATTCAATTTGCGGACAGCACGGGCGACTCCTTGAGATTGGCGCAGCTTTCGGCGGAAAATCGCCAGGCGGAGCATATTGTCTTTTGCGGTGTTCATTTTATGGCAGAAACGGCCGATATTTTGACAACGAAGGAACAAAAGGTCTATCTTCCGGATTTGCGCGCCGGTTGTTCCATGGCTGACATGGCGGACATCCACCAAACAGAACGGGCCTGGGATAAATTGCAGGACCTTTTCGGGGACACGATTCTTCCGCTCACTTATGTTAACTCCACAGCCGCCATCAAAGCCTTTGTCGGAAAAAAAGGCGGCGCCACTGTTACCTCATCCAATGCTGAAAAAATGGTGAAATGGGCATTTACACAGAAGGAACGGGTGTTTTTCCTTCCGGATCAGCATTTGGGAAGAAATACGGCCTATAAACTCGGAGTGCGCCTCGATGAAATGGCCGTGTGGGATCCGGCAACGGATGAGCTCGAATATGACGGAGATTATCAAAATATTAAAGTGATCCTTTGGAAAGGTTATTGTTCCGTTCACGAAAACTTTACGGTGGAAAATGTCAAAGCGGTCAGGGAAAAATATCCGGATATGAAGATCATAGTCCATCCGGAATGCCGTCACGAAGTTGTTGCGTTAGCGGATGATGCAGGTTCGACCAATTATATTATTAAGCGGATTGAAGAAGCCGAACCTGGAAGCGCATGGGCCATCGGTACGGAACACAATCTCGTGAACCGTCTCATTAAAAACCATCCGGACAAGCATATTATTTCCTTAAACCCTTTTATGTGCTCATGTCTGACCATGAACCGCATTGACCTGCCCCATCTTGTCTGGTGTTTGGAGTCCGTCGAAAAAGGAGAAGAACATCATCTCATTACCGTTGAAGAAGAAGTGGCGGAATATGCAAAAATAGCCTTGAACAGAATGCTGTCCCAATCGTAATGGAATCATGTCAAGAAATGCTGTTTCATCTTGCGGGTGCGGCCTTTTGCCCGAATGTGACAAATGGACAAAACCCGCTTGTGACTGATGAAACAGCTTTTTTTTACTCATAATCGATCTTGCAGATGCATATGTTTTTGTGAAGATTGTTAGCAAATTGCTCACATTTTTATACTTATCAGAACATTTCGGTCCGTTCTGAAAGGTAAGACGGAGCAGACAAGAAGCCGGAGGAGCAGTTTTGCCGGCAAGACAGAGCCTCAAAGGCGGTTGTGCCTGTCTTGCGCCGGGGAACGCCGAAAACCTGCCACAGTCCCAATGAAGTGACTCACCTGATGTATAGGAGGTTCTCACAGTGAAAATCCACATTGTACAGAAAGGGGATACTCTTTGGAAGATAGCGAAAAAATATGGTGTTGATTTTGAAGAGTTGAAGAAAATAAATTCACACTTGAGCAATCCGGATATGATTATGCCGGGGATGAAAATCAAAATTCCGGCCGCGGGAGACACGGTGAAAATGGGGGACGGTAAGAAAGGTTTTTGGGGGGCAAAGAAAGAGATTCCCTTAAAAGAGTATCCCAAGGAATTCCCCTTAAAGGAAGAGGCGGTGGAAGTTCCCGTTAAGGAACCCGCCAAAGAAATTCCCAAACCTCCGCCTCCGAAAATGGAAGAACCGGCTCCGAAACCGCCTCCGGAAAAAAAGGAACCAAAGAAGGTGATGCCAAAAACAGAACCACCGAAAACACCTCCCGCACCGGAGGCAAAAAAGATTTTGCCCGAGGCCAAGCCTGAAAAAAAGAAACCTGTCAAACAGGAAGTGAAAGAATTAAAAGCAAAACAACCATTCGTTCCTAAAATGCCGAAGCCGATCATTCCGGAATCGGACATTAACAATTATTACATGTTCACGATGTCCAAATTGCAGGCTCCGCAGCAACTTTCCCCTCAATTAGCCGCCCAGCCCATGTCAACACCGCAATATCCCCCGCTTCAGGAACAGTCTGCAGACATGCCCAAAAAACATACACCCCAGTCAAAACAAATGAAAGCAAAAGGTTCATCTGTTTCACCCGAAGTGTTTGGCGAATCTATGGATGATTCTTCCAATAATACGGAAACAGGAGGTTATTCACAACCTATGTATTCATATTATCAACCCCCCTATTCCACTTTGCCTGCCGGTTACGGACACTCTCCCGGTTATGGCGCCCCGTATCAAGCCTATCATGGAATGATGCCCGGCCCGATGCCGTATGGAGGATACGGCGGCCAAGGCCATGTCCATCATTACGGTTCTTATGATGATGAATCGTCCTATTTGCCGCAGCCGTATGCGGGGACATCTGCGGGAATGTACGGTGCCAATCCGCCGGGGCAAGTGATGGGGGCATATGATTATCAAATGCCGCCCAACATGCCGGCCAACATGCCTGCAAACATGCCGGCCAATATGCCCGCTAATATGCCGGCTAACTTGCCGCCGTCAACGGCACCAAGCGCTGTGGCACCCGCTGCGCATATGGGACCGTGGTGTCCGCCGTATCATGCCCCTCTCTTTCCGGTTTCTCCGGTCATGCCCGGACCGGGACCTGTTCCCCTTTTTTCCCAACCGGCGGGGGCAGCCTCTGACGGATGCGGATGCGGCGGAAGCGCCATGATGGGGCCGTACGGTTACGGAGCAGGTCCATTCGGACCGGTGCAGCCGGGCGGCTACTATTATCCTTTTGCTCCTGCGGCAATGGGTTATGGAGGTTTTGATATGGCGGGAGCCGTTCCGCCTTATATGAATCCTTACGGAGGAGGAATGTCCGGTTTTTCCAGAGAAGAAGAGGAAAACAAGGAAGATCAGGAAAATGAAAATTAATCAGCCGGGAGACGATTTGTTTACCGATCGTCTCCTTTTCTATTTGCAAAGGAAATTTCCTTTTCCGGTCCAAAAGATTATTCCTGTCAAAAAACAAGTTTATAAAATACAAACAAATGACCAAATCTTTATCTTAAAAGGTTTTTGTTCTTATCGACATTTGAAGATTCAACGCGAATTTGCCGATTGTTTGATGAAGGAAGGATTTGCCGGCACGTGCCCGTTTTTACATTTACATGAGGAGCCGTTGTTTTTCCAAGGTTATTATTACGGATGCCTGAAATATTTGCCTCCCGCCCCCGTTCCCTTTTCCTTCAAGAATGCCCGCGACAGGCTCCGGGGATTGGCGCTGCTTAAAAGATATCATCAAGTTTCCGGCCGGCTCGTGAAATTTTTTGAATCTGACATTGCGCGCCACAACATTTTGCAAAAATGGCGCCAACGGACGGCATCATTTTTAAAAAATCTCGCCATGATAAAATATTTCGTTCAAAAAGAAATATTGGCTGAAATGCTGATGTGGGCGGACTGGTCATTGAAGGGGCTCGGACAATGCAGCCGGCGGAGAAAAGAAAAAAGGACTGTTATATTGCACGGGGATGTTGCCGATCATAATTTCCTGCTTGCCCGTGATGGCTGTCTATATTTAATTGATTTTGATTTAATCAAGATCGGCGATCCCCTGTGGGATTATCTTCAATATGCCAGCAGGATCCTTCCGTTTCTCAATTGGTCCGTAACGGAACTGAAAAGAATGGAAGAAATTTCCCGGTTTTTCCGCGAAGACGCATTTATTTTTGCCCTTGCTTATCCGGCAGATATTTTTAGGGAGTGGAATCGTGCCATCCGGGAAGGAAGCTTTGCCAGACAGGATAAACTGGAATTTCTCTTCCATATCACTGTGGAACAGTTTTCGGAGCGGCAAAAATTTTTTAAAGACCTGCAAAACTTGGCGGATAAAATGGCCCGGTGATTCTTGTCCCGCCTGTTCCTTCTTCGGGGAATCATTCCCTCGTTTTCAATTATACATCTGTCAATTGCAAGCAATCTTTTTTAAAAGCGGTCTCCCGCCGCCGGATACCCTTATTTTGCAAGAGATTGGTTTTTTATGACAGTATGAAAAATCGGCCCCCTCACAATCTATAAGTAAAGAGCATTTTATTTTCTTGACTTTAGAAAAGAGGGGGTATGAATGTTGCACTCCGTGTGGAAGAAGTTTTTATTGTTGACAGCAATCTGTGCGCTTGCCGGTTGCGGGGCGGACAATGACGAGGCAGGGCAAAACAGGGATACCGTTCCGATCGGTTATTATTCTAATGAAAATCATGACAATGGGCGGGGCTTTTTCCGGCATGAAGATGATAATGACGGTCCTTTAACGGAAATAATGGACCATACTTTCGGGAAAGAAGGCACCGCCCCCCGTCCGGCCGGCAGCAGACAGCAGCGCGATGCAAATAAAAAAGCGGGGGAAACGACTGAATATATTGAAAAAACCACTGCTTCCGCCAAAAGTGTTCCCGGGGTGGAAGATGCGGCCGTGATTTTTTCCGGAAACCGCGTTTTGGTGGCTGTTCGGATCGCAGACGGCAACCGGACGGATAAAATACGGACTGCTGTTGAAAAACAGGTGAGGGATCGTCTGAACGTACATTCCTTGACAGTTGTTGCCGACAAACGGGTATACGAACGGGTGAAGCGGCTTGAAAATGAATTGCGAAACGGCAAGGTGTCGAAACAGGTCAGGGAAGAGATTGAAAATATGCTGCGATTTCAAAAATAGTGGAAGGAAATGAAAAGGAACGCTGGCGGGGAAACCGTGGTCAAAAAAGAGCAAAGCCTCATTCCCGGGGTTTGCTCTTTTTTTGTTCCGGATGCCTAATGTTTGGTATGGCCGCCACAAAGAAAATGAAAGCGAGTTGGGATAATTTTGCAATATTTGACCATAATACGATTGAAGACGGATGGCAATTTGCTGCAGGGTGGAGGTGACAATGTGAAAAAATCGGGACATTCCACTGCAGTTACCTTTTTTACCTTCCTGGCCCTCCTGACCGTCATCGGGAGTTTCGTTTGTTGGGACACGCAAGCGGAAGCGGTTGATAAAAAGAAAACGAAACCGGCTCCCGTGACGATGAAAGTCATTTTGGAAAGAAAATATTTGGACGGGGAGATCAGCCAGGAAACATTCGAGGAAACCGTCATTTCATTCGAGGATTTTTGGAAGAAGTACAGCGGCTGGCAGCTTGTGGACCTGGATTTCAACAAGGTTGTGTTCAGGGAAGAAGTGGATGATATTTCCCCTTTGCTGAAAGCTAACGGTTATTTTGGTATTGCCGCCGACGGCACATTGTCGATTTTCAACGGAAAGCCGGATGAAGCCAATGTGATTCAATCCTTTTACCAGCTGGACGTGGGCAAACTGGAAAGCGCAAAACATGCGGAATTAAAGAAAGGCATTCCGGTCAGAAACAAGGAACAATTTGTAAAAGTATTGGAAACTTTTAAGACCTATACATTTCCGGAATCGAAAAAAGAATAAGAAGGCCGGTACGGCGATAATCCTGCAAGTGTGCCATTTAAAACGGTGTCCGCCACTTGCTTTTTTGTTTTCAGAAAGACAGTCCACGGAGAAAAATGTCCGCTTCTGGCCGTTTGGGAAAACACTTCGGAATAAAGACAATGGTTTTTGTTTACTCTCTCTCGCCGTCTCCTTGTTTCCACCGCAATGGTCCCCTCCCTTGACATGCATTTTCTTCATACAGGGCGTCATGTACGCCTGTTTTTTGTCCGCATTGCTTTTGTCAAAATGATATAACACTTTCTCTTTTAAAGTTTGGTTGCAGTGCTGTTCAATTGTTTGGTTTTTTAGCCGTCTTATCTCTAACGCTTCCCGCCGCCGGTGGCAAAACCGAAAGCCTCCTCCGTTACGCCCATTTTTTTCAACACTGTTGCGGGTAATATGGTACAATGAAGTACAGCAAAAGAGAGAGGCGGATGTCATTGTTTGACTTTATTCAAGGGAAAGTGGACTATGTCTGTCCGGAATATATTGTCATTGAAAATCAAGGGATCGGCTATCAAATTATCACCCCCAATCCGTTTGTTTATGCCGGCAAACTCCATACGGAGGTAAAAGTGTACATATACCACTATATGCGCGCGGAAATGATGGCTTTGTACGGTTTTTCATCGCGCGCAGAGAAAATGATGTTCGAAAAGCTGCTAACCGTATCCGGCATCGGTCCTAAAGGTGCATTGGGCATATTGTCTGCCGGAAGTCCGGAACAAATCGTCCAGGCGATTGAAAATGAAGATGAGGCTTTTTTGCGCAGATTCCCCGGTGTTGGAAAAAAAACCGCCCGGCAAATGATTTTGGATTTAAAAGGAAAGTTAAAAGATGTGATTGCGGGAATATCCCCGGAAAAATGGCAAGTCGCCGCGGCGGAAACAGTTGCAGGCGGAAATGACCGGGAGCTTGAGGAAGCGCTCCTCGCTTTGAAAACGCTTGGTTACACGGACAAAGAAATTCACACTGTCCTTCCCGAATTGAAAAAAGAGCAAATGACAACGGAACAATATATTAAAAAAGCGCTTCGCACCCTTGCGAAATAGCTTAAAAGCTATCGTTTCTTTTTGCCCGCCCCGAAATCCCATATACCGGGGAGCAGTTTTCGCCGCACGCCGAATAAAGGAATGGCTCAAAGTCATGAAAAGCGGTCCGCAGTAACGACTGCTGTTTGGGATACGGGAGGAAATATCAGGAGGTGATAGGGAAATGGATGAACGAATTGTTTCTGCTGAGGCGGACGGTCAGGATCTTTCATTCGAATGGAGTTTGCGGCCGCAAACATTAAAGGAATATATCGGCCAGGAAAAGTTAAAGGACAATCTCGCGGTTTTTATTGAAGCGGCCAAAATGCGGGCCGAACCGCTTGACCATGTGCTCCTCTACGGTCCTCCCGGGTTGGGAAAAACGACTCTCGCCGGAATTATCGCCAATGAAATGGGCGTCAACATCCGGACGACTTCCGGACCGGCCATTGAACGTCCCGGCGATTTGGCGGCCATTTTGACGGCTCTTCAACCGGGCGATGTGTTATTTATTGATGAGATTCACCGTCTCCACCGCTCTGTTGAGGAAGTGTTGTATCCGGCAATGGAAGATTTTGTTCTTGACATCGTTGTCGGAAAGGGGCCGGACGCCAGATCCATCCGCGTTGAACTTCCGCCCTTCACCCTTGTCGGCGCGACCACAAGGGCAGGGTTGCTTTCCGCTCCTTTGCGGGACCGTTTTGGTGTAATCAGCCGGCTTGAGTTTTACAATGTGGAAGAATTGACGAAAATTGTGCTGCGGGCGGCTGACATTTATGATACGGAAATTGAAGAAGAGGCGGCGGCCGAAATTGCGAAACGTTCACGGGGAACACCCCGGATCGCCAACCGTTTGTTAAGAAGGGTGAGGGACTTCGCCCAAGTGCGGGGGAACGGCCGGATTGATTTGCTTTTTGCCGAGGAAACACTGGAATTATTACAAGTTGATCGTTTAGGGCTGGATCATATTGACCATAAATTATTAAAGGGGATTATAGAAAAATTCCATGGCGGCCCCGTCGGTCTGGAAACGATCGCGGCGACGATCGGCGAGGAAGCGCAAACGATTGAAGATGTGTACGAACCTTATTTGCTTCAAATCGGGTTTTTGCAAAGGACGCCGCGGGGAAGGGTCGTTACGGAAGCGGTTTACCGTCATTTTCAGATGGAGGTGCCTGAATGACAGGGATTCCGAAATTCCTCATGATAACCGGTGCGATCATCTTCATCATCGGTTTTCTCATGCAGTTTATCCATCTTGGGAGGCTTCCAGGTGATATCGTTATTAAAAAGGGAAATTTCACTTTTTATTTTCCCATCGTTACGTCCATTTTAATCAGCGTGCTTTTGACTCTCATTTTTTATTTCATCGGCAGAATCCGTTAAAATAATACTTGTTCACAGCATGCAACAGTGAGGGTGACGTTTTTGAAAACAGACTTGTTTGATTACCATTTGCCGGAGGAATTGATTGCCCAGACGCCCTTGAAAGACAGGGCAAGCAGCAGGTTGATGGTACTGGACAGGAAGAGCGGAAACATCCGGCATGATGTCTTTAAAAATATTAAAAATTATCTCCGCAAAGGAGATTGCCTCGTTTTGAATGATACGAAAGTTCTTCCTGCCCGACTCTTCGGTATCAAAGAAGGGACCGGGGCAAAAGTGGAAGTCCTTCTACTGAAACAAAACAATGGGGATATTTGGGAAACACTGATTAAACCGGCGAAACGGATTAAAAAAGGAACGACGATTTCTTTCGGGGAAGGGCTTTTAAAAGCTCGCTGCCTTGAAGAATTGGAACACGGCGGCCGTCTCCTCCAATTTGAATATGACGGGATTTTTTACGAAATTCTTGACCGGCTCGGTCAAATGCCGTTGCCTCCATACATAAAGACCCAGCTTGAAGACAAAGATCGCTATCAAACGGTTTACGCACGGGAAAGAGGTTCGGCGGCGGCTCCGACGGCGGGGCTGCATTTTACCGAAGATCTTCTTGAAGAAATACAAGCGATGGGTATTCATTTGGCCTATCTCACCCTCCATGTGGGACTGGGCACGTTCCGTCCTGTCACGGCGGAGGATGTGACCGAGCATGAAATGCACGCCGAGTTTTATCATATGTCTGAAAAGACGGCGCAGCTGCTTAATGAAGTGAGACGAAAAGGCGGAAGAATCATTTCCGTCGGAACGACATCGACAAGGGCTTTGGAAACGATCGCCGGGCTGCACGACGGCAAGTTTGCCGCCGCGAGCGGCTGGACGGATATTTTCATCTATCCGGGCTATGATTTTAAAGCGATCAACGGTTTGATAACGAACTTCCATCTTCCGAAATCGACGCTGATCATGCTTGTCAGCGCCTTTGCGGGACGGGAACGGGTTCTCCGTGCTTATGAAACGGCCGTCAAAGAAAAGTACCGCTTTTTCAGTTTTGGAGATGCGATGCTCATCATTTAGATCAATGTCACAGGAGGTTCAACTGAAGATTGTCTGCCATACGTTTTGAATTAATCAAGACTTGCAAGCAAACCGGCGCGCGGCTCGGGCGCCTTCATACGCCGCACGGCTCTTTTGAAACGCCCGTTTTCATGCCGGTGGGAACGTTGGCCACCGTGAAAGCCATGTCCCCGGAAGAACTAAAGGAGCTGGGTGCAGGAATTATTTTAAGCAACACGTATCATCTGTGGCTCCGCCCCGGTGAAGAAATTATCAAAGAGGCGGGCGGACTGCATCGTTTCATGAATTGGGACCGGGCGATTTTAACCGATTCGGGCGGTTTTCAAGTGTTCAGCCTGAGCGAGTTCCGGAAAATTGAAGAAGAAGGAGTCCATTTCCGCAATCATTTAAGCGGCGAAAAATTGTTTTTATCTCCTGAAAAGGCGATAGAAATTCAAAATATACTCGGTGCCGATATTATCATGGCTTTTGATGAATGTCCTCCTTATCCGGCTGAATATGACTACATGAAGCAATCCGTCGAACGGACTTCCCGCTGGGCGGAACGGTGTTTAAAAGCCCACAAACGCACCGGGGAACAGGCCTTGTTCGGGATTGTGCAAGGCGGGGAATATGAGGATTTGCGGAAAATCAGCGCCATGGACCTCGTTTCGTTGGATTTTCCCGGTTATGCGATCGGTGGGTTGTCCGTCGGGGAGCCAAAAGAGGTGATGAACCGGGTGCTGGAATTTACGACGCCGCTTTTGCCTGCCGATAAACCCCGGTATTTGATGGGTGTCGGGTCTCCCGATTCATTGATTGATGGCGCCATCCGCGGAATTGACATGTTCGACTGTGTGCTGCCGACAAGAATTGCCCGCAACGGCACTTTAATGACGAGCCAGGGCCGACTGGTTGTAAGAAATGCCCAATACGCCAGGGATTTCCGGCCTGTCGATGAAAATTGCGACTGTTATACATGCAGAAATTACAGCCGCGCTTATTTGCGCCATTTGATCCATTGTAACGAAATATTCGGAATTCGACTTACAACTTATCATAATCTATATTTTTTGCTAAAATTAATGGAGCAAGTCAGACAAGCCATTCGTGAGGACAGACTTGGAGACTTTCGGGAGGAGTTTTTCGAGCGCTATGGCTTCAATAAGCCGGATGCGAAAAATTTCTGAACATCCCCCGTTGGGAAGTGCTCCGTATGACAAACTCCGTAAAGATTTTTTCTTGTTTGGGGAAAGTTGCGGAGAGCTGGGAGCAGCTTCACGAATTCATTGTGAATACTTTTAGCAGCCAAATTTTTTGCAGAGGAGGGAAAACAGGATGGAGCAGTATATTTATACGTTGTTGCCGCTGATTTTAATGTTTGTCCTTTTTTACTTCTTGCTCATCAGACCGCAGCAAAAGCGTCAAAGAGAAATTCAGCAAATGCAAAGCGCGCTGAAAAAGGGTGACAAAATCGTTACGATCGGCGGGCTCCACGGGATTGTGGATGCCGTTGACGAAGGAACGGTTGTCATCAAATGCGGCGACGGCACACGTCTTACATATGATCGTTCCGCGGTAAGGGAAGTTATTAAGGACTGAGGCAAATGAGCCAATGTGTCCGCTTCTGACTGAAAATAAGAGGATGCCCGTAAAATTGGGCTATCCTCTTTTTGTTTGAAAGACATTCCAAATCTTTGAAAGAACGCGAGAAACGGTCAAAGACTGAGGTTTGTGCCGGTTGGATTATGAAGCGGTCTTTTTTGGTTCGGAGTGAGGGCAGCCCCTTATGCGTTCCGCGTATTTGCGGCTGTGAAATTAACTCCGAAAATTCCGCCCATTGCGGCCGTCAATATGCAGCAGGCGTGGTAAATAAGCTGTTTCAATGAAAACAGGCTGTCATAGCCAAGATATTGGTAAAGAAAAATAATGAGCGAATAGACAATGCCGGTCAGTCCACCGGCAAGCCATCCGTTCTGTTTGCTCTTGCCGCCGGATATGAAACCGCCCAAGAATATGGAGACAAAAGAAACGACGGTAATGATTATGTTCAAGGAAGATTCTTCAACAGAAGTGAAACGGAGAATAAGGGAAAAAATCGTGCTGCTGAGGACGGCCAATAAGAAAATGGTTAAAATTCCGTATAACACCGCACTTGCCAGGCTTCTTGATCCTTCTATTTTTCATCCCCCCATGATCAGCTTTCCCTGAAATGGCAACACTTCTCTTTTCCTCAACTGCAATCATCCTGTTTGTACATGCATATTCAAAATTTTTAAAAAAAGACGCAAATTCACGGAAAAATAAACAGACAGTCCGTTTTGACCCATGCCGCCGGGAGTTTGCAGTATATTTTCCGTCATCGCAAATGGCATGCCTTAAACAATTGTTATAAAGTTCGCCTCTTCTCCGCCCGTTGAACTGTTGTTTCAAATGGAAAGGTTCATGGGAAACCGTTGATGATGAAAATGTTATTCTTGCAAACAATAAACATGAGGGGAGGGAAGGGAATGGAAGATATTTTTCAGGCAATCTTCCGGACGGTCGTCTTATACGGAGTGATCATCCTGATTTTTCGCTTAATGGGAAAAAGGGAAATCGGCGAGTTGAGCATCATTGATATCGTTGTTTCGATCATGATGGCTGAATTGGCTGTCATTGCCATAGAAAGGCCGGAAGTTCCATTTGTTAATGCGCTCATTCCGATGTTCGTTCTCATGATTGTGCAAATTACTACGGCATATATCTCGTTAAAAAGCAAAAGATTCCGCGACTTACTTGAAGGGGAACCGGTTCTGATTATAAAAAACGGAAATATTGATGAAGAAGCGATGCGTAAGCAAAGATACAACTTCGACGATTTGATGCTGCAAATAAGGCAAAAAAACATTCGTGATTTGGCTGACGTGGAATTTGCCGTTTTAGAAAATTCGGGAAAATTGTCTGTTATCACCAAGGAGAAAGAGAAGGACAGTTTGATGGTGCCGCTCATTATGGATGGCATCATCCAAAAGGAGCATTTGAAAACAATCGGAAAGAATGAACAATGGTTAAAGGACAACCTTCGGCGGCTCGGGTACGGAGATATAAAAGCAATCTCCCTCTGCATCTGGCAAAATGGAAAATTTTTTGTTGATTTAAAAGATGAACAGAAATCATAAAGGGCCGGTTCCGGAGGGAACCGGCCCTTTTAGGCCAAGCGGGCATTCATTTTTCTCATTGTTTGATTGAGGACTTACCGGAAAGCGAAACGGGCCAAGAACCGGCCGATTTTCGGGATGCGCTCCAAGTCGCCTTTTCTGATTAAACCAAACGATAACAAGAGGAGCAAATATGTGAAAGAAATGGCGCCGGCGCCGATGAAAAGGGTTTCTGCAGGTTTGCCGTCCATCCATAAATGTTGAAGGAGAAACAAGCCCGGCAAAGCGGAGATTCCCATCGCTGCCAAAGCTTTTAAGCAGTCTTTTATGACAAACGAGAAAGATATCTTTTTCAAAACAGACGCAAAATGAAGCAAGGTGACGAGCACCGTGCCGGCCACAATGCCCAAAGCAGCCCCGTTGATTCCGAAGGCCGGCTGGCTTGCCAGGGAGAAAATAACGGCCAGTTTTACGAACGAACCGATAAAGCTGTTGATCATCGCCGTTTTTGCCAAATCCATCGCCTGAAGTGTTGCTTGCAGTGGTCCTTGGAAGTAGTAAAATAAAAAGAAAGGCGCCATCATCTTGATAAAGCCCGCTCCGTTTTCCGAACCGTACATAACAATCATCAAAGGTTCCGCCAGTACATATAAAAGGACAACAGCGAGCCCCCCGGTTAAAAATACAAATTTCAACGCCTGCTGAAGCCGGAATTCGATCAGGGCCAGATTCTTTTTTGAATGGGCTTCGCTGATAGCTGGAACGAGAGAAGTAGACAAGGATTGTGTAATAAAAGAAGGCAGCATAAGGAGCGGCAAGGCAAAGCCCGTCAGCGAGCCGTACAGTTTTGTTGCCGTGCCCGCACCGATTCCCGCCAGGGCCAGGCTGTGGGAAACAACAATCGGTTCCAAAAACCAGGTCAGATTGCCGATCAGCCTGCTGCCAAGCGTGGGAAGGCCAATGCTCATCAGTTCTTGAAAAGTCTTTTTTCCTTTCACAATTTGCCGGAAAAAATTTTTTCTGACGCGGAATTTTTTCTTTATTTCAAATGATATGAACAGGTAAATGAAGGAAGCCAATTCTCCCAGGACCGATGCAAGCATCGCTCCCGCGGCCGCATATTCTATCCCGTAAGGCAGCAGCCATTTTGTCAGAACGGCAATGAACCCAATACGGACAATTTGTTCCAAAATTTGTGAGACGGCCGCCGGTTTCATGTTTTGCCTTCCTTGAAAGTAGCCGCGTAAAACGGATGACAAGGCGACAATCGGCACGATCGGCGCGATGGCCAAAAGAGGCCATTTCGTGCGGGCATCGGTAAACAGCGTTTCCGCCAAGTAAGGGGTCAGGAGAAACAGGACGGGAGTCAGCAGGACGGAAAGGATAAACGTAGTTAAAAGAGACACGGCGAGTATTTTTTTTATTTTATGAAAGTCACCCTTTGCTTCCGCTTCGGCGACCCTCTTGGAAATGGCGACCGGAAGGCCCAATTGGGTGATGGCGACAACAAGCATCAGAGTCGGAAAAGCCATCATATAAAGACCCACGCCTTCTTCGCCGATAAAACGGGCGATGACAATCCGGTTGACAAAGCCAAGAATGCGGATGATCAAGCCGGCTACGAGTAGGATGAGCGTGCCTTTTAAAAACTTTGACATCTTGCTCCCCGCCTTCTCAAATGAGTTGGATTAATATACAATTAACTATATGCGAGATTGCGGACAAAGAATGACAAGCATTTTCACAGATTCGTCCGCGGTGCGGATTGAAGGGAAAATTTTTTTGCGGAGACCGTTCTAAAGCCGGTTACCGGCGGCAAACCGGCGCAAGTATCGAGGGAGGCGAGTGAAGATGAGTTTCAGCCGTTTGATTGATCAGTATCGTTCGGAAGTGGAACCTGCGTTGACCAGCAAAGTGGAAGAGTTACAGTTGTTGGGGTATGAAACGATCACGGAAGACGATATTTGGGTGTATCTAAAAAACAAAAAATGGAAAAAACAAAAACATCAGCCCAGGCTTCATGAAATTGTGGCCGACATTTTGAAGGTTAGTGCCGGTGAATTTATGAATTATGTGACAATGGAAACGATTAAACAAGAAGCCGTATTTGATTTTTCCGATGAGGAATTGCGGAAAGAATTGTTGAAATAGAGGACTCACAGTCAACTCTTAACCGGTCCCGGCGGCCGGGCCTTTCGGGGAGGACGGAGGCAGCCACTTGTCCGGTTTTACATAAAGGAGGATTTTTACATAATGCAAAAACGCAGTCGTTTAGTTGCCTTCCTGCTGATTGTGATATTGCTTTTTTCCGCCATGGGATTCACGGCGAAAGATGTAGTGCAGGGAATCAAGCTTGGTTTGGACTTGCAGGGCGGCTTTGAAGTGCTCTACGATGTCAAACCGGCCAAAGAAGGACAAAAAATTGACAGAGATGCACTAACCGCCACGGTTGAGGCTTTGTACAACCGGGTGGACGTGCTCGGTGTGAGCGAACCGTATATTCAAATTGAAGGGGACAACCGCATCCGCGTGCAGCTGGCCGGGGTGAAAGATCAAAATGAAGCGCGGGAAATGCTGGCCACGGAAGCAAATCTGACCTTCCGCGACGTAGATGACAATTTGTTGATGGACGGGAGCGACCTCGTTGAAGGAGGAGCCAAACAATCTTTCGATGAAATGGGCCGCCCGAATGTCGTCTTGAAGTTGAAAAGCGCGGAAAAATTCCGCCAGGTGACAGAAAAAATTGTCAATATGCCTCCGGGAGAAAATCTCCTAATCATTTGGTTGGATTTTGAGGAAGGCGTCGATTCTTTCAGAGAGTCGGGGGATGACAATGAAAAAGTAATCTCCGCAGCCAGGGTGGAGCAGGTTTTTAATCAAGATGAAGTATCCATTGTTGGAAATTTCACCCCAAAAGAAGCGCAAACATTGGCTAATCTCCTGAATGCCGGGGCATTGCCCGTTAAGCTGGATGAAGTGTATTCCACTTCTGTCGGAGCCCAATTCGGAGAGCAGGCGCTGGAAAAAACAATTTTTGCCGGGATCATTGCCATTACCGCCATTTTTGTGTTTATGATCGCTTATTACCGGTTGCCCGGTCTCGTGGCATCCATTGCGTTGGTCGTTTATTTGTTTTTAACGCTCCTTATTTTCAATTGGATGAACGGCGTTTTAACCTTGCCCGGCATTGCGGCGTTGATTCTCGGTCTTGGAATGGCCGTGGACGCCAACGTGATTACTTATGAACGAATCAAAGAAGAAATCAAAGTCGGCCGGCCCCTTTCGGCGGCTTTTAAAACGGGCTCGAGCATGTCGCTGACTTCCATTATAGACGCCAATTTAACCACTTTATTGGCAGCCTTTGTTCTTTTCTTCTACGGAACCAGTTCCGTCAAAGGTTTTGCCACCATGTTGATCGTGAGTATTGTCGTCAGCTTCATTACGGCCGTGTACGGATCCCGCTTTTTGCTCGGATTGCTGGTAAAGAGCAATCTCTTTAAGAAACCGTTTTGGTACGGCGTCAAAGAAAAAGAGATCAGAGATCTCAGTGAAAATGTTGAAGCAATTGATTTGCCTACGAAATTTGACCGCTTCGACTTCGTGCGGGTCCGCAACAAGTTTTTCGCGTTGTCGGGAATCATCCTCGCAGCCGGCCTTGTCAGCCTGCTCGTCTTTAAATTGAATCTCGGCATCGATTTCAGCCAGGGAACGCGCATTGAAGTGCAGGCGGATCACCAAATAACCGGAGAAGAATACCGTCTGCAATTAGAAAAAATCGGCATTGAAACGGACGATATCGTCATTTCCGGCGACGACAACAATATCGGCGTCGCCCGAGTAAAAGACGTTCTCAGCAAAGAAAAAATTGCCGAATTAAAAGCTTTCTTCAGCGAGGAATACGGTAAAGAGCCCAATGTGAGCACTGTATCGCCGACGGTTGGAAAAGAACTGGCCAAGAATGCGCTGATTGCCGTATTGCTGGCTTCCGTGGGCATCATCTTGTATGTGGCACTGCGCTTTGAAATGAGAATGGCGATACCGGCCGTTTTGGCTCTTCTTCACGATGCATTTTTAATCATCGCCGTTTTCAGCTTCACCCGGTTGGAAGTGGATATCACGTTTATTGCCGCCGTGCTGACGATCATCGGATATTCGATCAATGACACCATTGTCACCTTTGACAGAATCCGCGAAAACATGCGCCGGAAAAAACGGATCAAAAAGGCTGAAGAAATTGCGGATATTGTCAATAAAAGCCTCAGGCAAACTTTGGGACGGAGCATTAATACAGCGCTTACCACGCTGATGGCAGTCGCGGCCATTCTCATTTTCGGCAGCGAGGCGATCTTTAACTTCTCGTTTGCATTATTGATCGGCCTAATCGCCGGCTTGTATTCGTCTTTGTTCGTTGCCGCCCAGCTCTATTATGTGTGGAAGGCAAAAGAGCTAAAACAAAAAGGCGTATTGAAAACTTATAAAGAAAAAAGACATTTTACAGACGAACCGCAAGTGTAACCGCAGAAATCTGCGGTTTTTTTTCTTTCCCGGCAAGCTGTTATCTTTCGCGAATGTTCACGGCCTGCCTCCGCCGCTTTTTCGCATTGAAAGACAACTGCGCCTTTTAGTATAATGAAAAGGTTAAGAGGTGAATATATGCTAAAACCAAAAACCCGTTGGGTGTTAAAACAACAAGATGAACAACAAATACATTTTCTTGCCGAAAGCTTGGGCATCACGCCTCTTCTTGCCGCTCTTCTCATCCGGCGGGGATTGGCTGATCCTGACGAGGCGCGGGAATTCTTATATGTGGATGAGCAATCATTCCATGATCCGTTTCTTTTTCCCGGAATGGGCAAGGCGGTTAACAGGATCAAAGAGGCGATCGGCGCCGGAGAACCCATTTTAATTTTCGGCGATTATGATGCGGACGGGGTAACGAGCGTTGCCATAATGATGATTACCCTTCAAGAGCTTGGCGCCCGCGCCGATTTTTACATTCCCAACCGATTTACGGAAGGGTACGGCCCGAATGAAGGAGCGTTCCGCCATGCCGCCGAATCGGGATTCCGCTTGATCATCACGGTGGATACAGGCATCGCGGCGTTGAAAGAAGCGGAACTGGCAAAAGAACTCGGGATAGATTTAATCATTACCGATCATCACGAGCCGGGCGAAGAGATTCCGCCCGCTGAAGCCATTATTCATCCGAAAGTGCCGGAAGACGGGTACCCTTTCCAAGAATTGTCGGGAGCGGGCGTAGCTTTTAAGCTGGCCCATGCCTTATACGGCAAGGTGCCGGAACATCTTCTTGATTTGGCGGCCATTGGGACGGTGGCCGATTTGGTTCCTCTCCGGGGAGAAAACCGCTTGCTTGTTAAAAAGGGGCTTGAGAAACTGCAAACGACGGAGAGACCGGGCATCCAGGCGCTTTTGAAAAAATCCGGCATCGGATTTCAGTCTGTTAACGAGGATTCGATTGCTTTTGCCATCGGCCCGAGGATTAATTCTGCCGGGAGACTGGACAGTGCCGACCCTGCCGTCCATTTATTGCTGACCGAAGATCCGTATGAAGCGGAAATGATCGCCGAAGAACTGGAAGAACTTAACAAAGAAAGACAAAACCTCGTCTCCGGGATAACCGAAGAGGCGGTTTCCGAGATAAATGAGAAATATCCGCCGGAAGAATACTCTGTCATTGTTGTCGGAAAAGAAGGGTGGAATCCCGGGGTTATCGGCATTGTTGCTTCGAAGCTTGTTGAAAAATTTTACCGTCCGGCCATCGTCTTAAGTTATGATGAGACGACTGGGCTTGCCAAAGGGTCAGCTAGAAGCATCGCCGGGTTTGATATTTTTAAAAACCTCTCCCTTTGCCGCGACATTCTCCCTCATTTCGGAGGTCATCCGATGGCGGCGGGAATGACCTTGAAAACGGCCGATGTGGAAGATTTGCGGACACGCCTAAATCAATTGGCCAAAGAACAGTTGACGGCGGAAGATTTCATCCCCATGACGGAACTGGATGGGGAGATTTGTGTTGAGGATGTTGATTTGCGGGCGATTGAAGAACTGCAAATGCTCGCTCCTTTCGGTGTCGGAAACCCCAAACCGAAAATATTGTTAAAACCGGCGCAAATAGCGCAAATCAAAAAAATCGGGGCGTCCGGAAGCCATTTAAAAATGGTACTAAGAGAAAAAGAAGCAGAATTGGACGGCGTGGGCTTTGGATTGGGGGAGCTTTTTGATGAAATATCCCCTTACTCGAAAGTTTCCGCCGTGGGAGAACTGGCCATCAATGAATGGAATCATATCCGGAAACCGCAGATTTTCATCCGGGACTTGAAAATAAGCGAATGGCAATTGTTTGATTACCGCGGGCAAAAATATGCGGAGCAATTGCTGCAGTCGGTTCCCGATGGGAAATGGATCTTTTTTGACGAGGAAATCTACCGGAAATTCCGGCAGCATCTCCGTGCAGAGGATGAAACGGTGCTCATCGATTCACCGGAAGAGGCCAAACAGATGGATGTCAACGAACAAAATATCGTTTTGCCTGATTTGCCGCCGTCCCTGAAACATTTGGAAAATCTTTTTTCCGGAAAGGCACCGGCGCGCATTTATGCTCATTTTTACAGCAAGAGAAGCGCATTTTTCTCCATGATGCCCACGAGGGAACATTTTGCTTGGTATTACCGTTTTTTGGCGAAAAGGGCTCCTTTTGATTTCAGAAAACATGGGGAAGCACTTGCAAAGTACCGGGGCTGGACGAAAGAAACGATTCAGTTTATGTCGAGAGTCTTTCTGGAGCTGGATTTTATCCGTGTCAAAGACGGACAAATATTTTTGAACAAGAATCCTGTAAAAAAGGATTTGGCAAGCTCGCCGACTTATCAAAAAGAGCAGACATATCTAGCGATGGAAGGAAAATTGCTCTATTCTTCCTATCATGAGTTAAAAGACTGGTTCGAACAGATTATGCAAGGACCTGTTAAAAGTGAGGAGGCAGTGGAAAAATGGATTTAAAGAACTATATTGCAATCGTGGAAGATTTTCCGAAAGCGGGAATCAAATTTAAAGACCTGACTCCGCTGATGCATAACGGAAAGGCGTTTAAATATGCCACGGATCAAATCGTCCAATATGCCCGCAATCTGGATGTGGATATTGTTGTCGGACCGGAGGCCAGAGGATTTATTGTCGGCTGCCCGGTGGCATATTCCTTGGAAATCGGTTTTGCTCCGGTTCGGAAAGAAGGGAAGCTGCCGCGGGAAACAATCAGCATTGAATATGGTCTGGAGTATGGCAAAGATGTTTTGACCATTCACAAAGATGCCATCAAGCCCGGCCAGAGAGTGTTAATCGTTGATGATTTGCTGGCGACGGGAGGCACCATTGATGCGACGGTCAAATTGGTTGAAAAATTGGGCGGCATTGTTGCTGGAATCGCTTTCATTGTCGAGTTGACTTACTTGAATGGAAGAAAAAAATTAGAAGGATATGATATACTGACATTGGTGCAGTATTAACAGAACAAGAGCGCTTTTAGGAAGGCGCTCTTTTGTTGTTGCGCTTCAGCGCAAGGCTTCCTTAGAAACCGGCGGTCCGCCGGGGCAGTCAATCTTTTATGCTCAGGTTTCCGATTTTGTTTTATCAACATATGAAAAATAACGGGGGCTGTTTTTAGTTGTATGGAGGAAAACCGTTAAAAGCGGCTGCCTTATGATCCATTTTTCCACTGCCCGGCAGCGCAATGTCTGAACAATAGAGGTTTTTTCAAAAGTTTATTATACTTAAGAATAGGGAAGTATTATTTAAAAATACAGCAAATTTCGACAGATTGGCGCAAAATCTTGCATGTTTAGCTAAATGCTTTACATACAACCCATTTTTTTCGATAATAGTAACAATCATCTTAATTGCATCGAGGGGAATTGGGATTAGTGATTGCGGAGCGATACATGGAAAAAAAGGTGATTTACATGGCGAACGATCAAGTGTTAACCGCCGAACAGGTAATCGACCGGACAAGAAAATATTTGAATGATGAACATGTCGAATTTGTCAAAAAGGCTTATGAATTTGCGCGACGTGCTCATCAAAATCAATTCCGGAAATCGGGGGAACCGTATATCATCCATCCGGTTCAAGTAGCCGGCATTCTTGCCGATTTGGAGATGGACCCGTATACGGTTGCTGCCGGTTTTCTCCATGACGTCGTTGAAGATACGGATGTAACGCTTGATGATATCCGGGAAGCATTCAACGAAGAAGTGGCCATGTTAGTTGATGGAGTTACAAAACTTGGAAAAATTAAGTATAAATCCCAGAAAGAACAGCAGGCAGAAAATCACCGCAAAATGTTTGTGGCGATGGCCCGCGATATCCGCGTGATATTGATCAAGCTGGCCGACCGTCTCCATAATATGCGGACATTGAAATTTCTTCCTGCCGAAAAACAGCGCCGCATCGCCAATGAAACGCTGGAGATTTTTGCCCCATTGGCCCATCGCCTCGGGATATCAAAAATCAAATGGGAACTTGAAGATACGGCGTTAAGATATTTAAATCCCCAGCAGTATTACCGGATTGTAAATTTAATGAAGAAAAAGCGGGCAGAGCGGGAAAAATATTTGGAAGATGTCATGGAGGTCATGCGGAAGAAGCTGAAAGAAGTTTCTATTCCCGCGGAAATTCACGGACGGCCGAAGCATATATACAGCATATACCGGAAAATGACCGTTCAAAACAAACAATTCAATGAAATTTATGATCTGTTGGCGGTTAGAATTATTGTTGACAGCATCCGCGATTGTTACGCCGTGCTAGGGATTATTCATACGTGCTGGAAGCCGATGCCCGGAAGATTCAAAGATTATATTGCGATGCCCAAAACGAATATGTATCAATCCCTTCACACAACGGTCATAGGCCCCAACGGCGAACCTTTGGAAGTGCAAATCCGCACAAAGGAAATGCACCGGGTGGCTGAATTCGGTATCGCCGCCCACTGGGCTTATAAAGAAGGGAAATCCGTCAACGATGCCTCCGAACTGGAAAAGAAGCTGTCCTGGTTCCGGGAAATTCTTGAGTTTCAAAATGAGTCCGCCAATGCGGAAGAGTTTATGGAAGCACTAAAACTCGACCTTTTTTCCGATATGGTGTTCATTTTCACCCCGAAGGGAGATGTCATTGAACTTCCGGCCGGTTCGGTTCCAATCGATTTCGCATATCGCATCCATTCAGAAGTCGGAAACAAAGCGATTGGCGCCAAAGTGAACGGAAAAATGGTCGCCATGGACTATAAATTGAAAACCGGCGATATCGTTGAAATTTTGACTTCCAAGCATTCATACGGTCCCAGCCAGGATTGGCTGAAACTGGCGCAAACTTCCCAGGCAAGAAATAAAATCAAGCAATTCTTTAAAAAGCAGCGCAAGGAAGAAAATATTCTCAAAGGAAAAGAAATGGTGGAAAAAGAAATCCGCAACATGGGCTTTGATTTGAAAGAAATTTTAACACCGGAAAACATAAAAAGAGTTGCGGAAAAATTCAACTTCGCCAATGAAGAGGATATGTACGCCGCGGTCGGTTATAACGGCATCACCGCCCTCCAGGTGGCAAACCGCCTGACGGAAAAATGGCGCCGGGAACGCTCGCTTGAGCAGGAATCGTCGATTGCCAAAGTGGTTTCCGAAGTCAAAGCGATGCCCCCTGCGAAAAAGCGAGAGACGGGCGTTAAAGTAAAAGGAATCGACAATTTGCTCATCCGGCTCTCGAAATGCTGCAGTCCGATTCCCGGAGATGAAATTGTCGGTTTTATAACAAAAGGAAGGGGCATTTCCGTTCACCGGACCGATTGCCCGAATATCGCAACGGAAGACGCCAAAGAACGGCTGATTCCCGTTGAATGGGAAATTGGATTGAATGATCACAGGGAATACAATGTGGATATTGAAATTACCGGTTTTGACAGAAGAGGGCTGCTTAACGAGGTCTTGCAGGCAATCAATGAAACCAAGACGAATATTACCGCCGTTTCGGGACGGACGGATCGCAATAAAATGGCCATCATTAGTATGTCCATCTCCATAAAGAATATCCCCCACCTTCAGAAGGTGGTGGATCGGATTAAACAAATAAAAGATATATATTCGGTCAGACGAATTACAAATTAAAGGAGCTTTGCGGATGAAGGTTGTCGTACAGAGAAGCAGGGATGCCCACGTTTCAGTGAACGGAAACATGACGGGAAAAATTCATAAAGGCTTGGTCCTTCTCGTGGGCATCACCCATGATGACACGGAGGAAGATGCCGCTTATCTGGCAGAGAAAGTGGTCAATTTGCGTATATTCGAAGATGAAAACCAAAAGATGAACAAGTCATTGCTCGATGTGGGCGGCGAAATTCTTTCCGTTTCCCAATTTACTTTATACGGTGATTGCCGGAAAGGAAGAAGGCCGAATTTTATGAATGCCGCCAAGCCGGAGCATGCAAAAAAAATTTATGAAGCCTTTAACCGTTTTATCCGTGAAAAAGGGATTCGGGTGGAAACGGGAGAATTTGGCGCTATGATGGAGGTTCATCTCATTAACGATGGTCCGGTGACTTTAATTTTGGAAAGCAAATAAAGAACAGGGGCCGCAATAACCGTCTGCGGCCCCGTTTTTGTTTTATGACGAAAAATAGCTGCCCAGCCCGGCCACGATCGCTTCCGAAATTTCTTCCTGATAGCTTCGGGAAGAGATATAGGCTTCTTCATGCGGATTGCTTATGAAGCCGAGTTCCAACAATACGGCCGCTTGATGATTTTCCCGGATTACGTAATAATCGCCAAGGCGCACGCCCCGGTTTCGCAGTCCGATTTGTTTTTGCAGGGCATCATGAATATGGTCGGCAAGCGGTTTTTGATAAACATGGTAATAATAGCTTGTTATTCCGCCGGCATTTGCGGTAGTGTGGCTGTCATAGTGAATACTGATAAAAGCATCGGCTTCGTAAATACGGGAAAGATCGACCCTCGACGGCAAGGGAACAAAAATATCGCTGTTGCGGGTAAGAATGACGCGCGCCCCTTCAGCCCGCAATTTGTCATAAAGAATAAGCGCCGTATTAAGGGTTAGTGTTTTTTCTTCGCTTCCGCCGGCTCCGATTGCTCCGCTGTCTTTCCCGCCGTGCCCCGGATCGATAATAATCACTTTACCGGAAAGTGAACGGCTGTTTTCCTTCTCTTTTGCGGACCGGTTTCCCTCCGCATCCTTAATCAGCCAGCCGGCCACATAGGCTTTTTGGCCGGTTTCCAGCAGAATTTCTTTCCAATCCCCCACTGTCCTCACAATGGAATAGGTTTCGCCGGCATGTGCTGTTTGTAAAATCCGGCTTTTCAAGTGAGGCTGTTCCCGGATACGGGTGCCGTTATAAAGGATGGTGCCGGATGTTGTTTTATCCGCCGTTTTTTGCGGATGTTGCTCCCCGTCTTCTTTTTCGGTCCTCATTTCCCGGAAAAGGTTGACATAAGTTCCGGATATCCAGCCGAAACAATTGTCTTCAAATTCTATCTTCAGCCAGCCGTTTTTTTCTTCCAGAACGGCAAAAATCTCGCCCCGGGACACTGTTCCGATAATGTTCCCGTTCAACGAGGCACTGTCGCGGACATTTAAAGCGGGAGCGTCAACCATTCCCTTGTCCGGAGTGTCAGCATCGGCCCCGTTTTCTGTCTCCGCCTTCATCGCGCCGTTTTCTTCTTTCCTTTCCACATCCCCGTTTTGCTCCTCTTTGTCCGTGTCCCCGGGAAAACGGACATAACGAGTGTTTATCCAGGCTGTGCCGGTATGAAAAACAATTTCCGCCCAATCATTTTGAAAAGACAGGACGGTGACGGAAGCGTTATGTTGCAAAGAACCGACCGGTTCATAGTGCATGCCCGGCCCGGAACGGACGAGCAGTTTTCCGGCGGAAACGATTCCATGTCGTTTCCCGTTCGCTCCCCCGGAAGCCTTCCCTGTTCTCCGCTTCCCATCGCCGATGCTTTTGCTGTCCTCTTTGCCGCCTTCCCCTTCCTGTTTGACGGAAGAGGATTCTGGAGCATCCTCCGGGTTTTGTTCTGAATCTCCGTTATCCGTTTCCTCACGGAGCCTCGGAGTCAAGCCTTCCTTTTTTCCGGCTTGATTTTCTTTTTTGTTTCCGTCTGTTGTCCATATTGCTTCTTCATCGTTTTTGCTGATCCGTTCATGGACGGAACGGTCATTTTCCGTTTTCGGCCCTGCCCGGATGGGAACAAAATCTTTCCCGGCGGCGGAATTATCTTCCGAAGCTTCCGGATGCAACGGCGCAAACATCATCATAATCGGAAACAACAACAAGACCGCCAGCCGTTTGAATGCCTTCCTTTTCACAACACTCCCTCCTTTCAGAAAATGGAAATTAATCCCATTATATCATTTTCGATTGAATTTTCTTTTTTCCTGCCGGCATTTTCCCCGCTTATTTTGTATGAAACGGGAAAAAATAGGCCAGAACATACATGAAAGGGGGATGGATATGAGGGCCGGCGATAAAGACATTTTTGTTCAAAAAGCGGAAAATCAGATTTTGTCCGTCGATTTTCGTGATGGCATTCAAGGAGAAGAAACGCATTTTTCGACGGAATGTGCCGCAGAAACCGGTTATTCGTCCGCGGATGTAAAAATGCTGAAAAAACGGCTCCGGCGTTCTTGACAATTAAAAAATTGAAGATTAATATATGAAAAGATAAAAGGACAACCGTTGATGGAGAAAAGTAGTTAAGAAGCATGTGGAAAGAGAGGAAATGCCGCGGCTGAAAGCATTTCTCCACAATGCCTTAACGAACGACACTCCGGAGGTTTCATTCCGAAAGAGCCGTATCGAGGTTTTAGTAGGGATGAACGTAGACAGGCGTTAACTGTAAAAGTGGAAGTTTACCTGTTAAACTTCAATTAGGGTGGCACCACGGGAATATCAACTCTCGTCCCTTGTATTCAAGGGGGAGGGTTTTTTTGTTTTGAAAATGCAGAAATTTATGCGTTTAAAGGACTGTCTTTTCATACATACACAGGAAAGAAGGTAAAGGAGGATGAACATTGTCTATCAGCATTCCCCGCGGAACCCGGGATATTTTGCCCGGGGAAGTGGAAAAATGGCAAATCATTGAAGAAAAAGCCCGCGAACTTTGTGAACGATATCAATATAAAGAAATCCGCACTCCCATTTTTGAGCAGACAGACCTGTTTTCCAGAAGCGTCGGCGCTACCACCGATATCGTGCAAAAGGAAATGTACACTTTCACGGATCGCGGTGGAAGAAGTTTGACGCTCCGACCCGAAGGCACGGCAGCTGTCGTCCGTGCTTTTGTGGAGCAAAAAATGCACGGTCTGCCGGTTCAGCCGGTAAAGCTCTATTACATGGGTCCGATGTTCCGCTATGAAAGGCCCCAGGCGGGACGCTACCGCCAATTTGTCCAGTTTGGCGTCGAGGTTTTGGGAAGCGCCGATCCGGCCATTGACGCGGAAGTTATTTCCTTGGCAATGAATTTTTATTCAGAGCTCGGTTTGAAAAAATTAAAGCTTGTCATCAACAGTCTCGGTGACCTTGAAAGCAGAAGCGCCCACAGGGAGGCGCTCATCCGCCATTTCCGGCCCCGCATCGGCGAGTTTTGCAGCGACTGCCAAAACCGACTCGAAAAAAACCCGATGCGAATATTGGATTGCAAAAAGGATCGCGACCATGAATTAATGAAATCGGCGCCGTCGATTCTCGATTACTTAAATGAGGAATCTAGACGTTATTTTGAAAAGGTGCTCAAGTATTTGGACGAACTGGGCATTTCCTATGAAGTCGATCCCAATCTTGTCCGCGGCCTCGATTATTATAACCACACCGCTTTTGAAATCATGAGTGAAGCGGAAGGATTCGGGGCAATTACGACACTTTGCGGAGGAGGCCGCTACAACGGACTTGTTGAGGAAATCGGCGGCCCTGAAACGCCGGGGATCGGGTTTGCGTTGAGTATTGAACGCCTTCTTGCCGCTCTTGAAGCGGAAAATATCCAACTGGTAAAGAAACAGGAAATCGATTGTTTTATCGTTGCCCTCGGTGAAAAAGCCCGTGATTATTCCGTCCGGCTTCTTCATCAGATGCGCCTTGCGGGTTTTTCGGCCGAAAAAGATTATTTGAACAGGAAAATCAAGGCCCAGTTCAAAGCGGCGGACCGGCTGAATGCCAAGTATGCGGCCATTATCGGCGATCATGAACTGGAAGCAAACAAAATTACTGTCAAAAAAATGGATACAGGTGAGCAAACCGAAGTTCCGCTTGATCAATTCCTTGATTATTTTAAAAAATTAGTGGAGTAGCAGAGGAGGATACATATGTCAGATATGTACGGTCGAACATATTTTTGCGGTGAAGTGCCTGAAACGGCAATCGGGGAAAAAGTTGTTTTAAAAGGATGGGCGCACAGACGCCGCGACCTTGGCGGATTGATTTTTATTGATCTCCGCGACAGATCGGGGGTTATTCAAATCGTTTTCAGTCCGGATTTCTCCAAGGAAGCACTGGAAACGGCGGAAAAAATCAGAAATGAATATGTTTTGAGTGTGGAAGGAACAGTCGTTGCCCGGGAGGAAGGAACATACAATCCGAATATCAAAACCGGGAAAATTGAGGTTCAGGTCGAAAAGGTTACCATTTTAAACGAAGCGAAGACACCGCCGTTTGTGATTGAAGACAGAACGGATGTTTCGGAAGATGTCCGCTTGAAATACCGCTATCTGGATTTGCGCCGCCCCGTCATGCTGGAAACATTGAAACTGCGTCACAAAACAACGAAAGTGATCAGGGAATTTTTAGACGACCACGGGTTTATTGACGTTGAAACGCCGATTTTGACAAAAAGCACACCGGAAGGCGCCCGGGATTATCTTGTTCCAAGCCGCGTCCATCCGGGGGAATTTTATGCTCTTCCCCAGTCGCCGCAAATATTTAAACAGCTTTTAATGGTGGCTGGTCTGGAAAGATATTATCAAATTGCCCGCTGTTTCCGCGATGAAGATTTGCGCGCCGACCGCCAGCCGGAGTTTACGCAAGTCGACATTGAAACAAGCTTCATGAGCAAAGATGACATTATGACGCTGATGGAACAAATGATGCAAAAACTGCTGAAAGAAGTGAAAGGAATCGACATTGAAATTCCTTTCCCGCGCCTTACGTATCATGAGGCGATGGACCGGTACGGCACCGACAAACCGGACACCCGTTTCGGCTTGGAGCTAGTCGATATATCTGAAATTGTCAAAGACTCTGCTTTTAAAGTCTTTTCCGGACCGGTTTCCACAGGGGGACAAGTAAAAGGTATCAATGTGAAAGGCGCAGCAGAAACTTATTCCCGGAAAGATATTGACGGTCTCACCGAATATGCGGCCCGTTACGGAGCGAAAGGGCTTGCCTGGTTAAAGGTTGAAGGAGACGGATTGAAAGGTCCCATTGCCAAATTCCTTTCGGAAAAAGAACAAGAGGGAATTGCTTCAGCCATGGGCGCGGAAGAGGGCGACTTGCTCTTGTTTGTCGCTGACAAAAAAGCCGTTGTTGCCGATTCGTTGGGAGCATTGCGGGTCAAACTCGGAAAAGATCTGGGCTTAATTGATGAAAGCAAGTTTAACTTTCTGTGGGTTACGGATTGGCCCCTGCTTGAGTACGACGAAGAAGAAGGACGATATTACGCCGCCCACCATCCGTTTACGATGCCCGTCCGGGAAGATTTGCCGCTCCTTGAAACGAATCCGGGAGCCGTTCGCGCCGAAGCATATGATATCGTGTTGAATGGCTATGAGCTTGGCGGAGGGTCTTTGCGTATCTATGAGCGGGATATTCAGGAGAAAATGTTCGCCGCCCTCGGTTTCACCCAAGAAGAAGCCCGGGAGCAATTCGGTTTTCTCTTGGAAGCATTTGAATATGGAACGCCTCCGCACGGGGGAATCGCGATCGGCTTGGACCGCTTGGTGATGATTCTGGCCGGCAGAACGAATTTGCGCGATACGATCGCGTTTCCGAAAACGGCCAGCGCCAGCTGCCTCTTGACGGATGCGCCGTCAGAAGTCAGTTCCAAGCAGCTGCTTGAACTGAACTTAATCAGCATCAAAAAAGATAAATAACAATAATTTCCATTAACCGGTAAAACCTTGATTTGACAAGGTTTTACCGGGGAAACCGCAAGGCATTGGGGCTGTGCCTTTCTTGAAAATAAGCGTCTGATATGTTATTATCAGAGTAGCAAAAGAGTCCTGATGTGTTAGTTGGATACCCAAAGTTTTGACCGAACACCAACACATAGGGAGCTTGCGTTTTTAAGTTGAGTAAATGCCCCCATTCACAACGTAGGGGGACTTACGAGGCTTAAAACAGAGCACCCACCTGCCGAGAGCGGGTTCAAAACATTGGTTTGAGACAACGGCACCATTGGGACTCTTTTATATGTGCGGAAATCATGCAGCTCGCTGCATGATTTTTTTTGTGGAATCACAAACAACTTTTTATTTAATATATAAATTCGGGTAAAAAGAAATAAAACCACGGGGGGAAGGCTTATTTATGCTGCATCAGTTTTCAAGAAATGAATTGGCCATCGGGGAAGAAGGGCTGAATAAATTGCGGCAAAGCAGCATCATGATTTTGGGAATCGGGGGTGTCGGCTCCTATGCCGCCGAAGCACTGGCCCGAAGCGGAGTTGGAAGACTCATTTTAATTGACAAAGATGATATCGATATTACGAATATTAACCGGCAAATTATCGCGCTCTTGTCAACAATCGGCCGGCCGAAAGTGGAAGTGATGAAAGAGCGCATCATGGATATAAATCCCGATTGTGAAGTCATTCCTTTAAAAATGTTTTATACGGAAGAAACGTATGAAGAGATCTTTCAATACGCTCCCGGCTTTGTAATTGATGCTTCCGATACGATTTCTTACAAAATCCACTTGATTAAAGAATGTTTGAAACGGGATATTCCTTTTATTTCCAGCATGGGTGCCGCCAACAAAATGGATCCGACCCGCTTTAAAATAGCGGATATTTCGCAAACACACACAGATCCGATTGCCAAGGTGATTCGCACCCGGCTCCGAAAAGAAGGAATTACGAAAGGAGTACCCGTCGTATTTTCCGACGAAAGTCCGATCGTCATCAGGGAAGATGTCCGCCAAAGAGTCGGCAACGATCAATCGGACATAAGAAAAATAAAGATGCCTCCTTCATCGAATGCATTTGTTCCGTCTGTGGCCGGTTTGATCATGGCAAGTTATGCGGTCCGGCAAATATTAGGAAATATACAAATGACGCGTGTAAAAGATGCCAGATAAGGATATCTTTCGGCAGTACGTTTTGTTTTTCAACAAGTTGAATCATTTTTGGCGCACAAACAGGGCGTTGCAATTCAACTTCCATTTATATGGTGCTAGGGAGCTGAAGGAACGCCCGGTCCGTTTTTTTGAAGTCCGCGCATTTTTTCGGACGGAGGCGGAGCCTGCGGATGAGTGCCGTTCGCCGTTTCGCCGCAGGTCTTTCTTTTTTACGTGGACTTTAAAATTCTCTCATACACGGCGGCGATTCCTTTTTCAAATTTCCCCGTTTTCTTCGGGCGGTAATAGATTTTGTCCCGCAAATTGTCAGGGAGGTACTGCTGTTTGACCCAACCGCTTTCGTAATCATGGGGATACAGATAATTTAATCCTCTCCCGAGCGCTTTTGCCCCTTGATAGTGGGCATCTTTTAGGTGATCGGGCACTTCACCGCTGATTCCTTTTCTGATATCGGCTAAAGCGGCATCTATTGCAGCCATCGCCGAATTGGATTTCGGGGACAGGCACAGTTCGATCACCGCATTGGCCAACGGAATCCGCGCTTCTGGAAAACCGAGCCTCTCGGCTGCTTGTACGGCCGCCAATGTCCGCGCACCCGCTTGAGGGCTGGCCAGGCCGATGTCTTCATAAGCAATGACCACGAGCCTTCTGGCAATGCTTTGTAAATCTCCCGCTTCTATGAGGCGGCCCAAATAGTGGAGGGCGGCATTGACGTCGCTTCCCCGGATGGATTTTTGCAAGGCGGAAAGCACGTCGTAATGGGCGTCGCCGTCCTTGTCCATCATCACCGCCTTCTTTTGGATACATTCTTCCGCTGTGGCGAGATCGATATGAATGACGCCGTTCTCATCTTTGTCCGTGGAGAGGACCGCCAATTCCAAGGCGTTCAAAGAACTCCGCATGTCTCCGTTTGCGGCAGCGGCCAAATGGTATAACGCTTCTTCCGCAATGTCCACTTGATACTTGCCCAATCCCCGTTCTTCGTCTTTCAGCGCCCTCCTTAAGGCAAGGACGATTTCATCGACAGTGAGGGGTTTTAACTCAAAGATTTGGCATCTGCTCCGGAGGGCAGGATTGATGGCGTGGTAAGGGTTGCTTGTTGTGGCTCCGATTAAAACGATTGAGCCGTTTTCAAGATGCGGGAGCAGAAAATCTTGTTTTGCTTTATCGAGGCGGTGGACTTCGTCAAGCAAAAGGATGACCCTGCCGGACATTTTTGCTTCGGCGGCGACGATTTCCATGTCCTTTTTATTGTTTGTGACAGCATTCAAAGCCCGGAAGGCAAATTTTGTGCTGCCGGCTATGGCGCTTGCGATAGAGGTCTTGCCCGTACCGGGAGGACCGTACAGGATCATGGATGACAGTTGCTTTGCTTTGACCATGCGGCGGATGATTTTTCCTTCTCCGACAAGATGCTGTTGTCCGATTACTTCATCAATGGTTCTGGGCCTCATCCGGTAGGCGAGGGGTTTCAAATTCATTTCGATCTCTCCCATATCGTCATGATTCATTATTATAGTACTACCGCTGGAAGGAACAAATAAAGCCTGAAGGGTTGGATCTTGCAAGTTATGGAAATGCATAATTTTATTAAAATATGCTATAATGTCACAAGTCTATCAAATTACTCGTGATTTTGATAATATTTTTATTGAGTAAAGGGTACGGGAGTATAGATGAATCATCTTATAAAAGATCAAATCGTCCCCAGATTTTTGATATATTTGGCCGGATTGCTCATCATGTCTCTGGGGATCGTGTTATTGATTAAGGCAGATTTTGGCGCCCCGCCTTGGGATGTGTTTCACGTCGGCCTTTATTACCAATTCGGTTTAACAATCGGAACGTGGTCCATTATTGTCGGGTTCATCATTTTGGCCATTTCCGCCGCGATCGCCGGGCAGTTTCCGCAAATCGGCGCTTTTTTAAATATGGTTCTTGTCGGTTTGTTTATCGATATGTATTTCATGCTCCCGTTTCTTCAAACACCGGAGACATGGACAGGAAAATTTTTTATGTTTTTATCAGGCACGGTGATCAATGCTTACGGCATGGGAATATACATTTCTGCCCGGCTTGGCGCGGGGCCCCGTGACAGTTTGATGTTGGCCGTTACAAGCCGGACGGGATGGAAAGTGCAATACGTCCGGGCGGCGATGGAGATTCTTGTCTTGTTTTTTGGCTGGCTGCTCGGCGGTCCCGTTTTTATCGGAACGGTCCTTTACAGTTTGTTTATCGGCCCTCTGGCGGGAATGACTTTAAGACAAATGCAGGCAGCAGCGGACTGTATATTGAAAAAACTGTCCAAGAAAAACATGCCGTTGTCCCGGGACGCGCATTTTCACAATCAAAGAGAGGTGTAACGGATGAGAATATCGACAAAAGGCAGATACGGTCTGACCATCATGATAGAATTGGCAAAAAAATACGGGGATGGCCCCGTCTCGTTAAAATCCATCGCTCAAGCGAACAATTTGTCTGAACATTATTTGGAACAGCTTGTAGCTCCCTTGAGGAATGCCGGTCTTGTGAAAAGCATAAGGGGTGCTTACGGCGGTTATATTTTAAGTAAACATCCTTCACAAATCACGTCCGGTGATGTGATACGCGTTTTGGAAGGACCGATTGTGCTCGTGGAAGGAATTGAAGACGAGAGTCCGCCCCAGAGGGAACTTTGGATGCGGATTAGCGAGGCGATTAAGAACGTGCTTGACAACACCACGCTGGAAGACTTGGCAAATCATTCGGAAAGCGACGATCTTGAGGGATATATGTTCTATATTTAAAACTTAGCAACCGGTTGTTCAGCCGTGCTTTGGTAAATACAGCCTGCACAAACTGAATAAAGTCAAGAAGGTGAATTAAGTGGAGCGGATTTACGTCGATCATGCGGCAACGACGCCGATGCATCCGGAAGTGATTGACAAAATGATCGAAGTGATGAAAAATGAGTTCGGCAACCCCTCCAGCATTCATTCTTTCGGCAGGAGGGCAAGACGGATTCTGGATGAGGCGAGGGAGATTCTGGCAAGAAGCATCGGCGCCTCCGCCGATGAAATCATTCTCACAAGCGGAGGAACGGAAGCGGATAATTTGGCTCTTTTCGGTGCGGCGCGGGCGATGAAAGAAAAAGGTAAACACATCATCACGACGGCAGTTGAACATCATGCCGTTTTACATGCTTGCCGCCAGTTGGAAAAAGAAGGATTTGAAGTCACCTATTTGCCCGTTAATGAAAACGGCGTGATTTCTCCGGATGATTTCCATGCCGCACTGAGGGACGATACCATACTTGTCTCCGTAATGTACGGGAACAATGAAACAGGCGCCCTTCAGCCTGTAGCGGAAATTGGCGAAGCGCTCCGCGGCCATCAGGCTCTTTTTCATTGTGATGCTGTACAAGCTTACGGTTTGGAAGATATAGACGTTCATGAACTGAACATTGATCTGTTGGCTGTTTCCGCTCATAAAATCAACGGGCCCAAAGGAAGCGGTTTTTTATACGCCGGAAAAAAAGTGAGACTGATGCCTCTTTTTTTTGGCGGCGAACAGGAGCGGAAACGCCGCGCCGGAACGGAAAACGTCGCCGCCGCCGCCGGTTTCGCGGCCGCTGTGGAAATTATTCAAAGGGAAAAAGACGAGCGGAGAGAAAAATACGGCCGATTAAAGCAACTGCTCGTGGAAGAGTTGACGAAACAAAAGGTAGAATTCATGGTAAACGGAAACCACGAGAAAGGCTTGCCTCACGTCATTAATATTTGTTTCCCCGGAACGGATGTGGAAGCGATGCTAGTGAATCTGGATTTGGCGGGAATCGCCGCTTCGAGCGGCTCCGCATGCACGGCGGGTTCCATACATCCGTCCCACGTCCTTGTGGCCATGTTCGGGAAAGATTCGGAACGGTTGCGCAGTTCGATCCGTTTCAGTTTCGGCCTCAATAACACCGAGGAGCAAGTGAAAAAAGTCGCCCGGGAAACGGCAACAATTGTCCGCCGGCTGACGGGGAATTAGAAATTTGTGTTTTCCTTAAGGCAAGTTTCGGTTGTACGGCTAGATTTGGAAATAAGAGAAAGTGAGGTGAAGGCGATGAAAAAATCCCCGCAAGAAACGAGAGTGGTCGTCGGTATGTCAGGAGGGGTTGATTCCTCAGTTGCCGCCCTTCTGTTAAAAGAACAAGGATACGATGTGATCGGCATATTTATGAAAAACTGGGATGATACGGATGAGCACGGTGTCTGCACGGCCACGGAGGATTATAATGATGTCATACGCGTGTGCAACCAAATCGGGATTCCCTATTACGCGGTCAATTTTGAAAAGGAATATTACGACAAAGTATTCACTTATTTTCTTAACGAATACAAAGCCGGGAGAACGCCGAACCCCGATGTGATGTGCAATAAAGAAATCAAATTTAAAGCCTTTCTCGAGCATGCGATGAAATTGGGGGCCGATTATCTCGCCACCGGACACTATGCCCGCGTTGAATTCCGCGACGGAGAGTACAAATTGCTGCGCGGCAAGGATAAAAACAAAGATCAGACTTATTTCCTCAATCAGCTGACCCAGCAACAACTGTCCAAAGTGATGTTTCCGATCGGCCATCTCGAAAAAGCCGAGGTCAGGGAAATTGCCAGAAAAGCCAATTTGGCAACAGCAAACAAAAAAGACAGCACGGGCATCTGTTTTATCGGGGAAAGAAATTTCAAAGAGTTTCTCAGCCAATACTTGCCTTCGCAGCCGGGAAACATGGAAACCCTCGACGGAAAAGTGATGGGCAGACATGACGGCCTGATGTATTATACAATTGGGCAGAGGCACGGACTGGGAATCGGCGGGGCCGGCGAACCGTGGTTTGTGATTGGGAAAGATTTGCAACGGAATGTATTATATGTTGGTCAAGGGTTTCACAACGACAAATTATATTCCGATTCTCTCATTGCGACGGATGTGAATTGGATTTCCGACAAAGAAAAACCGAAATCTTTCACCTGTACGGCGAAATTCCGTTACCGCCAGCCTGACACCCCGGTGACCGTTCATTTGTTGGAAGACGGGAAAGTCAAAGTTGACTTTCACGAGCCGGTCCGGGCCGTTACGCCGGGACAAGCGGCTGTTTTCTATGACGGCGAAGAATGTTTGGGCGGCGGAACCATTGATGAAGTGTATAAAAATGGCGAAAGGCTGCATTATGTCGGTTAAGAAATGATCCACGGGAAGAACCCGTGGATCATTTCTTGTCTGAAGCTTGTCATTTTTTGATAAGATTATTTTTAGAAAGAAAAAGTTCTGCCGGAACGGATTGACTTTACATATTCTTTTTATTTTTGCGGGAACGAAAAACAGGCGCTTTCACTCCTGTTTCCGCATCTTATTTTTATGGCGAAAATCACCCCGAAAGGGAGGCATCCCGATGGGAAGCAGTGAACAGCTGGTTCTGTTTGACGATCAAAAACATTACATCAAAGGAACGCATGTCGTCACTATTTTCCGCAATGAGCAAAATTATTATACGGTTCTAAAAATACGGATCGAGGAAACGAATTTTGAATTCGAGGAAAAAGATGTGGTTGTGACCGGGTATTTTCCGACCGTCCACGAACATGAGACGTATGTATTCTATGGGGAAATGAGGGAGCATCCGCGCTTCGGCCCGCAGTTTTACGCGCAGCATTACCGGAAGGAGCTTCCGAAGACGAGAGAGGGCGTTATCGCCTATTTGTCGGGGGAACTGTTCAAAGGCATCGGGAAGAAAACCGCTGAAAGAATAGTGGACGCGTTGGGTGAAGACGCCATTTCCAAAATATTGAAAGATCCGTCTCTTCTCGATACGGTACCGAAACTTTCTGCCGATAAAGCAAAACAGCTTTATGACACGCTGTTGGAACACCAGGGCCTTGAACAGGTGATGATCGCCCTCAATCAATACGGTTTCGGTCCCCAGTTGTCAATGAAGATTTACCGTGCTTATAAAAAACAGGCGATTGACATTATTCAACAAAACCCTTACCGGTTGATTGAAGATGTTGAAGGGATCGGTTTTAACAGGGCCGATGAACTGGGGCGTCAGCTAGGAATTTCTGGAAACCATCCCGACCGGATTAGGGCGGGCTGTCTTTATACTTTGGAACAAGAGTGCATGCAGGCGGGGCATGTATATATGCCGGCCCGGAACCTCCTTGAAAGCGTTAAAAGACTATTGGAGGAAAATCAGCAGGACATCATTGAATATGACAATATATCAACGGAATTGTTGAAACTGGAGGAAGAAGGAAAAATCATTATCGAGGAGCAAAGAATCTATCTTCCGTCGCTCTATTTTGCGGAAAAGGGCTTTGTGTCAAATATTAAAAGAATTCTGTCCCAAAATGATTTTGCCGAACAATTCCCCGAGTCGGAGTTCCTTCTTGCACTCGGCAAGCTGGAGGAGAGACTGAAAATTCAATATGCCCCGTCGCAGCGAAAAGCGATTCAAACCGCTTTGATGTCGCCGATGCTTATATTGACAGGCGGGCCGGGTACCGGGAAGACGACGGTGATCAAGGGAATCGTCGAGTTGTACGGCGAGCTTCACAGTTGTTCCCTCGAACCGCGGGATTATGCCAATACGGATGAGCCTTACCCTGTCATTCTCGCTGCTCCGACGGGAAGGGCTGCCAAACGGATGGCCGAGTCGACCGGCCTCCCTGCGGCGACCATTCACCGCTTGCTCGGCTGGGACGGCGCGGACGGTTTTGTCCATACGGAGGATAATCCGCTGGAGGGAAAACTCGTCATTATCGATGAAGCCTCCATGCTGGATATATGGCTCGCCAATCAATTGTTCAGGGCTCTCCCGGAACATTGCCAAGTGGTCCTTGTCGGCGACGAGGATCAGCTTCCTTCTGTCGGCCCCGGACAAGTGTTAAAAGATCTCCTTGATTCGGAGACAATCCCTGTAGTCAGGTTGACGGATATCTACCGTCAGGAAGAAGGTTCGTCGATTATTGAACTGGCTCATCAAATCAAGAGCGGACATTTGCCGGCCGATGTGACGAAACAGCAGCCGGACCGGTCGTTCATCCGCTGCCGTACGGCACAAATCGGCGATGTCGTCGGAAAAATCGTCCTCAATGCCATTAACAAAGGATACACAGCTAAAGATATCCAGGTGCTTGCCCCCATGTACAAAGGCCCGGCAGGCATCGACCGGTTAAATATAATATTGCAGGATATTTTTAACAGCAACGAAGACAAACGGAAAAGGGAAATTTCCCACGGGGATGTCATATTCCGCGTCGGGGATAAGGTGCTGCAGTTGGTCAACCGCCCCGAAGACCAAGTTTTCAACGGGGATATCGGTGAAATCATTTCCATCATTTACGCGAAAGAAAACGAGGAAAAACAGGATCAAATCGTTGTTTCATATGATGGAAACGAGGTTGTCTATACGAGGCAAGATTTGACAGAAATTACCCATGCTTTTTGCTGTTCCGTCCATAAATCCCAAGGGAGCGAATTTCCGATCGTCATCTTCCCCGTTGTGAAAAGTTATTACCGGATGCTTCGGAGAAATTTAATTTACACGGCGATTACACGGGCGAAACAATTTCTCATTTTATGCGGCGAAGAAGAGGCTTTGAGGATGGGTGTGGCCAGAATGGATGAACAGTCCCGCCTGACGACCTTAAAGGAAAAACTTCAGGAGGCCGTGGGCGGGATTCCGGTTGCCCGGACGGAGGAAACAGAGCAAGACGGAAACAAGCTAGTTGCAACAGCCATTCAACCGAAGACGGAGGAAAAGGAAGAGGGGATAGTTCAATTTCCCGGCGGGGAGCTTCCCGTTTCAGCGGAAGAAGTATTGATGAAGGTTGATCCGATGATAGGCATGGGGAATCTCACTCCCTACGATTTTATGGATTGTGATGACAGTTAAGTCGGGGTTTTCTGAAAAGTATCTAAGATAACGAAATATACAAGCAAGTGGAGAAGCCGAATGGCGTTTTTCCACTTGCTTGTATTTCTTTTCAGGATTTTTTTCTGGAAGCAGTGGGGGATACCGCCCGTTTTCAGTATTAGTGTGGGCGATTGCCATCATTCCGATTTTTCAAGGCCCCACAGGCAAAATCTGCGGAAACACCGGTTGTCCTTGAGGTGACCGGACGCACTTTATACCTCGATTTTCTTCGAGCGTAGAGTTCGGCGTCTTTTTTGTCCCATTCAAGGGCTTGTTTGGCTTTGCTTTCCATTCTTCATAAACTGGATTTTAATGAACTTGACGGTTGTCTTTTGCCGTTAACGGGCAGTCTATATAGTCTTCACATTCATATATTTTAAGTCTTGTTCATGGCCACACACATTCTTTTGACCGCTTTCCTTCCGTCGAGGCAAATAAAACAATCATCCTCTATTTCAAGCTCCTTCCGTATTTCCGTGTTTGTTCCTTCAAAGAGTATTGTTCGGATAAAGTTTGGGCTTTCTCGTCGGTTTTGTCTGGAACGAGGGTTCATTCGGACAAACTCCGCTCTGATTTCTTGGCTTTTGTCCAAAATAGGCGGTAATTTAGACAGACCGTTTTACAACTCAAGCACTTTGTCCAAAATAATGGATAATTTGGACAAAACTGACGGAAAATGGGCGTTTTGTCCAAAAAGGGCGTGAATTTGGACAACACCCGTTCAGATCCATTGGCTATTGTCCAAAATAGACTGTAATTTGGACAACCTTTTTTGTGTTCTATCGGCTGAAAAACTCAGGTTGATTGGTGATACGGACTATGCAACCATTCGGGCGGTACACAATGTCCGGGAGTTTCCCCTTCAAGACTCAGCTTTATCACCCCGGAGCTGAACGGCGCCAATATAAACGACCCCTAATAAATTCGGATTCTTCTACACCATTGTCGGAAGAGCACACCTTCCCCAAAAAAGAACAGAATGTATATTTCTGGAAAAAATGGGAACAATTTTAAAGTATCCTTGCCCGATGATTTTTCAACAACACGGGCAGTAAGAGGATTGTGAAAATGCGCGGCTCTCTGCCATCCGGCAAAGATGCCGTCATCGCTGCAACAACGGGCAGACGATACCAATGATGATGGGAATAGAGGTGTCACAAATGTTAAAATGTCCCAATTGCCATAGCAAAGATTTGGGGAAAATAGGTGTTTATCAATATTATTGCTGGAACTGTTTCATAGAACTGTCATTGCATCAAAATATCATTCATACCCATCAGGTGGAAGAAGACGGAACGCTTACGTCATTGGATGATTTGTTTGACGAAGATGAGCGCAGATACAGTATTTAGAGAATTTTTGCCCGGATGGTTACCGGGAATGGGCCGTCGGGGAATTAAGATTCCCCCTCCGTGATGAGGGGGATTCTACCGGTGGAAGGACAGAGGAGTGGATGATGTGGATTTTCATAAAAAATGGTTTCTCCGCCTTGGGCTGTTACTATTGGTTTTTGTTGTCATGTATTTGTTCTTAAAGCTCCGGGCTCTTTGGTTTCCTGTTATGAAAATCTTTGCCGTCGTCCTTACTCCGTTTGTGATCGCCGCCTTTATTACATATTTGCTTCATCCGATTGTTGAGAAACTTTACGAAAACAATCTGCCGAGATGGTTATCGATTTTAATCATCTATTTGCTTTTTTTTGGCGGAATCGGTTTCGCCTTATATAAAGGAATCCCCGCTTTTGTTGTCCAACTTCGCGATTTGGTGGAAAATGTCCCCCAATTGACCAATCAGTACCGGGAGTGGATATCAGCCGTTCAGGTACAGACGTCCACCTTGCCGGCCGGGGTCCAAAACATGATTGATGAAGGGATTAGCGCGGTTGAGCAAAAATTAAATTCTCTGTTGGATAAAGTTATCGATTTTTTGATGGGGATTTTAAATTCCATTGTGATGATCGCTATCATTCCTTTTATTGTTTTTTATTTTTTAAAAGACATCGAACTGTTAAAAAAGGCGGTATGGTATTTAACCCCCGGGAAATGGCGGGCAAGCGGAATCCGTTTTTTGCGTGATGTCGACCAATCCCTTGGCGGTTATATCCGGGGCCAATTGCTCGTCTGCACGATTGTCGGCGCCTCTGCGGCACTTATTTTCTGGCTGATCGGGATGAATTACCCCCTTATATTGGGTTCCATCATTGGCATTACGAATATCATCCCGTATTTTGGACCGGTGATCGGCATGTTGCCGGCCTTGATTATAGCGGCGACGATATCGATGAAAATGGTCATTATTTTGTTTGTCATTCTTCTTTTGTTGCAATTTTTGGAGGGAAACTTACTTTCTCCTTATATCGTCGGGAAAAGTTTGCGGATGCATCCTCTGATTATTATGCTGGCTCTTTTAGCCGGAGGGGAAATCGGAGGCATTGTTGGCCTTATTTTGGCCGTCCCGGTAACTGCCGTGCTCAAGGTGAGCATCGTCCATGCCAAAAATCATTTTATGCATATGAAAGAAAAAGCTGTCGAAGCAGTTAAGGAACGTTGACAAACTTCCCTGCAACTGGCTATAATCCATAGTAGGTTTCGGAAATGTTGACATTGATTGCGGATAATTGGCCGGTATGTATTTTGTTCCGGCAGAAAAGATTACATACAGCGAACGTGATGAAGGACCGAGTACGTTACAGACCATCTTCGTGCCGTTTCCGGCGCATCAGAGAGGAATTTCCCCAGGCTGAAAGAAATTCCAGATGAAGGGTAACGGAAGGCCAGTCCGGAGCGCAGCTAATCACTGCCGTTCCCTCGCGTTAAGAGGTTTGAGTGGTGAATGATGTTTTTCTGCCGTCATTCACAATCAGGGTGGTACCGCGAGCGAGCCTTCGTCCCTGTGTCAGGGAGGGGGCTTTTTTCTTTGTAAGAAGTTTTATCGAAAAAAATTAGAAAAAACGGAGGTTTACCATGAAAAAACTGTCGAGTGCTGAAATTCGCCGGATGTTTTTGGAATTTTTTAAGGAAAAAGGTCATTCGGTGGAACCGAGCGCTTCTTTAATTCCTGTTGATGATCCGTCTCTTTTGTGGATTAACTGCGGGATGGCCACATTAAAAAAATATTTTGACGGCCGTTTGGTTCCGGAAAATCCCCGTATCACCAACGTGCAAAAATCCATCCGGACGAATGATATTGAAAATGTAGGAAAAACCCCGCGCCATCACACGTTTTTTGAAATGCTGGGCAATTTCTCAATCGGAGATTACTTTAAAGAAGAGGCTATCCTTTGGGCTTGGGAGTTTCTTACTGATAAAAAATGGCTCGGCCTGGACAAAGAACGGTTGTCGGTAACCATTCATCCGGAGGATAACGAAGCTTTTGAGATTTGGACAAAAAAAATCGGGATTCCCGAAGAACGGGTTATCAGATTGGAAGGGAATTTTTGGGATATTGGCGAAGGCCCAAGCGGCCCGAACACGGAAATCTTTTATGACCGGGGTCCTGAATACGGGAATGATGAAAATGATCCGGAACTGTATCCCGGCGGGGAAAATGACCGTTATTTGGAAGTATGGAATCTGGTATTTTCCGAATTTAACCACAATCCTGACGGAACTTACACTCCGCTTCCGAAAAAGAATATTGATACGGGAATGGGGTTGGAGCGAATCGCTTCTGTGATGCAGGAGGTTGAAACGAACTTTGATACGGACCTGTTTGTCCCAATCATTCAAGCAATACAGGAAATTTCCGGTGTGAAATATAAGAGCAGCAAAGAAGCCGATGTCGCGTTCCGGGTGATTTCCGATCACATCCGCACGGTTGCTTTTGCCATCGGTGACGGAGCCCTTCCTTCCAACGAAGGCCGGGGATATGTGCTGCGCCGCCTCATCCGCCGGGCTGTGCGCTATGCGAAGCAAATCAATATTAACCGGCCGTTCATGTATGAGTTGGTGCCGGTAGTCGGCGAAGTGATGGCTGATTTTTACCCGGAAGTAAAGGAAAAATGCGATTTTATTCAGAAAGTCATCAAAAATGAAGAAGAACGGTTCCATGAAACTCTCCATGAAGGGTTAAACATCTTATCGGAAATATTGGCAGAGGCCGAAGAAAAAGGAACGGGCGTCATTGACGGAAAAGATGTATTCCGCCTATATGACACGTACGGTTTTCCGGTTGAATTGACGGAAGAGTATGCCCAGGAAAAAGGGCTCGGCATCGATCATGAAGGATTTAAACGTGAAATGGAAAGACAAAGGGAAAGAGCCCGGGCTGCAAGACAAGACGTCGACTCCATGCAGGTTCAAAGCGGTGTTCTCGCTGATCTTAAGGTGGAAAGCCGCTTTATCGGATATGATGAACTAGAGACGGAAGCACAAGTCTTGGCCATCATCAAAGACGGGGAACTTCAAGACAGTGCAAACAGCGGGGAAGAAGTGCAGCTCATCCTTGATGTAACACCGTTCTATGCGGAAAGCGGCGGTCAGATCGCCGATGAGGGCACGATAGAAAGCGGCGCTGCCAAAGCGGTCGTCCAAGACGTGCAAAAAGCGCCGAACGGACAAAATTTGCACCGGGTCTTTATTGAATCCGGAACATTGCAAGTGAATGATAAAGTGTATGCCGCCGTGGACAGGCAAAATCGCGAAAAAATCATCAAAAACCATTCGGCAACCCACCTTTTGCATCAGGCATTAAAAGATGTTCTCGGCGGCCACGTTAATCAGGCCGGTTCATTGGTGGAAGCAGAGCGGCTGCGTTTTGACTTCTCCCATTTCGGACAGGTTCGTGAGGATGAACTGGAAAGAATCGAAGCCATTGTTAATGAGAAAATTTGGCAATCCCTGCCGGTGCAAATTGATTATAAAAAACTGGATGAAGCAAAGGCAATGGGGGCCATGGCGCTTTTTGGCGAAAAGTACGGGGAAATTGTCCGCGTTGTGCAAATCGGCAATTACAGCATTGAATTGTGCGGCGGCTGCCATGTGGCAAATTCTTCGGAAATCGGATTGTTCAAAATTGTTTCCGAGAGCGGAATCGGCGCCGGAATCCGCCGGATTGAAGCCGTTACGGGCGAAGCCGCTTATAGATTAATGAACGAGCAGTATCGGATTCTTAAAGAAGCGGCGGCAAAATTGAAAACCAATCCGAGGGATGTGGTTCACCGGATTGAAGCGCTTCTTGGGGAAATGAAAGAGTTGCAAAGGGAAAAAGAATCATTGACAGACAAGCTGAATCATTTGGAAGCGCAAAATTTAGTCCGCCAAGTGAAGGAAGTGAACGGCATCAACGTGCTCACCGCCAAAATACAAAAAGCGGACATGAACACACTCCGCAACATGGCTGATGATTTAAAAGAAAAACTCGGTTCTGGCGTGATTGTTCTGGGAAGCCCGGTCGGCGGAAAAGTCAACCTGATTGCCGCGGTTACAAAAGACCTTGTTGACAAGGGCTTCCATGCCGGAAAGTTGATCAAAGAAGTGGCGGCCATTTGTGAAGGCGGTGGGGGAGGCCGGCCGGATATGGCCCAGGCGGGCGGCAAAAATCCGAATAAATTGGACAGCGCCTTGGATTATGTCGAAAAGTGGGTGGCTTCCGTTTGAATGGGCTTCAAAGTAGTGTAAAATGAGAGGTAACAGGGAAGAATTCGCTGCAAATTTTAATGCGAGGTGCGTGTTGTGAGCTCATTTGACAAAACGATGAGATTTAATTTTCCGGAAGAGTCCTATGAGCACAATGTGGATGAAGTCCTCCAGCATGTTTATGAAGCTCTTCAAGAGAAGGGGTATAACCCGATTAACCAAATTGTCGGCTATCTGCTGTCAGGGGATCCGGCCTATATCCCCCGCCACCGGGATGCGCGCAATATCATCCGCAAACTGGAACGGGACGAGATTATTGAAGAGCTTGTGAAATTCTATTTAGAAAAGCGTCGAGAGGACTCTTAATCCATGAGGTTTTTGGGACTTGATGTCGGCTCGAAAACAGTGGGCGTGGCCGTCAGCGATGAATTCGGTTGGACAGCCCAGGGACTGGAAACCATTCCAATCAACGAAGAAGAAAAAAAGTTTGGTTTTGACAGAATCGGGCACATTATTAAAGAATACAATGTGGGAAAAATCATTGTCGGCCTCCCCAAAAACATGGACGGAAGCATCGGTCCGCGGGGGGAGGCGAGCCAATTTTATGCCCGCGAATTGGAAAAGCGCTTCGGGCTTCCTGTCGTTCTCTGGGACGAGCGTTTGACGACCATGGCTGCGGAAAGATTGTTAATTGCTGCAGATGTCAGCCGGAAAAAACGCAAGAAAGTAATCGACAAAATGGCTGCCGTGATGATTTTGCAAAGTTATCTTGACAGTCAAAACAATGAGGTGAAGAAATGAATCCGGGAGAAAAATATATCACTGTCATAGACGAGGATGGCAACGAACAGCTCTGTGAGGTTTTGTTCACATTTGAGTCCGAAGAGTTCGGAAAATCATATGTGCTGTATTATCCGGTTGGTGCAATGGAAGATGACGAGGAAGAAGAAGTAGAAATCCATGCTTCCGCCTATATTCCTTCCGAAAGCGGGGAAGAAGGAGATTTGCAGCCGATTGAGACAGAAGAGGAATGGGATTTAATAGAAGAAATGCTCAATACTTTTTTGAGCGAACAGGATGATGAGTGAAACGCAAAGGCTGGCCGGAAACGGTCGGCCTTTTTGTATGCGTCCGATAATGCAGAAGCGGTTTTGGATTGGGCATTTTGGTTGCCGACTCCGGCGAAGTTTCCCGTGTTCTTCCGGAAGGCGGCATTGGCGGCCTGATGTTTAACGCTTCCCGCATTGGCGAAGGTCGGCAAAAAAGGGATCTCCCGCCGCCATTTTGGAAAAACGGTGGCGAAACCGGCGGAAAACATGTTTGTGAATGGCGAAATTTGTTGTATTTTGCGTTTTATCCTGCAAAAATATAGTATAATGATTCCGGGAATGGACGGAATAAATGTGGAACAATGAAGGTTCTTCAGGCATAAGTATACAAGGCTCCACGGATTGACGGGTACGTTTGATCCGGAACATTGAACGGGCTTTGACTTAGAGGGGGAACGTTTAAGATGACCAAAGACGAAAAGGATTCAATCCAGGAATTTATGAAAGAAAAATTGCTGGAAAAGCAGGAAGAAGCGAAAATAATCCGCAAATGGGTTTTTAGGATATCAATAGTTCTCGCCGCTCTTTTCATTGCCGTATCGCTCGGAAGCGGGATATATGTGTATACTGCCTTAAAACCCGCCGACCCGGACAGTGACAAAACGGTCAGCGTAGAGATTCCCATGGGTTCGACAGCCGCTGATATCGCGCGCATTTTAGAGGATAAAGGTATCATCAAGAATGCCACGGTTTTTAAATATTATGTAAAATTTAAAAATGAATCCGGTTTTATGGCCGGGAAATACGAATTGTCTCCGTCAATGACCTTTCCTGAAATAACCTCCATGTTAAAAACAGGCAAAGTTGTCCGGGAAGCGGTTATGAAAATAACCATTCCCGAAGGAAAAAAATTAACAGAAATTGCCCATATTATCAGTAAAAAGACACCATTCACCGAAGAAGAAGTGTTGGGAAAATTGACGGATGACAAATATATCAAAGAGTTGATGCAGCAATACCCCGATATTTTAACGGATGAAATATTGCACAAAGACATCAAGTATGCCCTTGAAGGATATCTTTTTCCCGCTACTTATTTCTTTTACAAGGAAGAGACAACCATTGAGGAAATTGTTGAAGCGATGCTTGATAAGACAGAGCAGGTAATCGGCCGGTATGCCGAGGCAATGGAAGAAAAAGAAATGACCGTGCATGAATTGTTGACCATGGCTTCCTTGATTGAAAAAGAGGCCACGGAACAGGCCGACCGGAAGATGATAGCCGGCGTGTTTTACAATCGTTTGGAAATCGGCATGCCGCTGCAAACCGACCCGACCGTTCAATATGCCCATGGGGTGCATAAAGAAAGGGTTTATTATAAAGATTTGGAAATAGATGACCCTTATAATACGTATAAATACCCTGGTTTGACGCCGGGCCCGATATCCAATGCAGGCGTAACTTCCATTGAAGCGGCTTTATATCCGGAGGAAACGGATTATTTGTATTTTCTCGCCACACGATCCGGAGAAATTTTGTATTCCCATACGCTCGCTGAGCATAATGAAAAGAAAGCCAAATATCTCAAATAGTCGACAACTTGCAAACCGTCTGTTTTCAAGCGGTTTGCAAAAGCAGCCTAACTTTGAAAATGCGAAAACATTCGCTTTTCTTCCGCTTTTGTGGTAAAATGTGTCGAGTGTTTAACAGGACAGGAGACAATCGGACTTAGTCCGATTGTCTTTCTTTAAAAAGGTTTTCCAACTTTCGGGGGGAAAGAATGATCAATAAAGAATTGGAACATTATTTGGAAGGTCTTATTCCCGGGCGGAATGAACTTTTGACCGACATGGAGAGCTATGCCAAATCCCATGGGGTTCCGATCATGGAATTGGGCGCAATGGAAGCGATGCTGCAAATTTTGCGAATCCAACAGCCGAAAAAGATTCTTGAAATCGGGACGGCTATCGGTTATTCGGCGTTGAGAATGGCGTACACCCTTCCGGAATCTCTGATTGTGACGGTGGAAAGGGACAAGAAAAGATTGGATGTGGCGCGGGAGTATTTAGAAAAGTCGGGAAAATCATCCCAAATACGTTTGCTTTTCGGCGATGCCCTGGAACTTCGCGATGAGATCAAGATGTTTGCGCCGTATGATTTTATTTTTATCGATGCGGCGAAAAGCCAGTATCGGAAATTTTTTGAGACATATTTGCCCTTTCTGGGGGAAAACGGAATTGTCTTTACGGATAATGTGCTTTTCAAAGGACTTGTTTGCCGGGAGGATATAGAAAACAGAAATATACGCGCACTTGCCAGAAAAGTTCGCGATTTTAATAAATGGTTGGCCGGACTAAAAGAATTTGACACCGTTTTTTTACCGGTCGGCGACGGGGTGGCAATCAGTCGAAAGAGGTGATAAATGGATGAAGAAACCTGAACTGTTGGTAACGCCCGTGACGGTCGATGATATCATCCCTTTGGCAGAAACCGGCGCAGATGCTTTTGTGGTCGGCGAACAGCGCTACGGGCTGAGATTGGCGGGTGAATTTTCCCGGGATGATGTGGAAAAGGCGGTTGAACTCGCTCATTCAAAAGGGAAAAAAGTGTATGTGGCGATGAATGCCCTTTTTCATAATGACAAAGTACCCGAATTAAACGATTATATTGACTTCGTTCACCGTGCCGGTGCGGATGCGATCATTTTCGGCGATCCGGCCGTGTTGATGGCCGTCAGGGAAACCGCTCCGGAAATGAAACTGCATTGGAGTACGGAAACGACCGCCACGAACTGGTATGCATGCAACTATTGGGGCAGAAAAGGCGCCAAGCGGGCCGTTCTTGCCCGGGAAATAAATATGGAGGCATGCATCGAAATCAAGAGGCATGCGGAAGTGGAAATCGAAATCCAAATCCACGGGATGACGGCGATGTTCCAATCGAAGCGGACTTTGCTGAGAAACTATTTTGAATACCAAGGCAGGAAAATGAATGTCGAAAGGATAAAAGGGAAAAATATGTTTCTCTACGACCCGGAGCGGGATGCTAAATATCCGATTTTTGAAGACGAGAACGGCACGCATATTATGAGCCCGAACGATGTTTGCATGATTGATGAACTTCAGGATTTGATAGAGGCCGGGATTGATTCTTTTAAAATAGACGGGATTATGAAAGATTCCTCTTATATTGAAAAGGTGACCGGCCTTTACCGGCGGGCGATCGATTTGTGTGTTGACGATCCGGACGGGTATGAACGGGAAAAAGATGAGCTTTACAGGAAGATCGAAGCGATCCAGCCGCCGAACAGGCCCCTTGACAGAGGTTTCTTTTTTAAAGAAACGGTTTACTGAAAAAATGACGAAGGGAGGGAAGGACCGTGAGTGCAGTTGCGGATAAAATTTCAAAAGTGGTCAACGGAAAACGGGTGATTGTCAAAAAGCCCGAACTCCTGGCGCCGGCGGGGAACTTGGAAAAATTGAAAATCGCCGTTCATTACGGCGCTGATGCGGTCTATATCGGCGGACAAGAATACGGCTTGCGTTCCAATGCCGACAACTTTACTTTTGAAGAAATGAAGGAAGGCGTCGAATTTGCCAAACAATACGGGGCAAAAGTATATGTCACCACAAATATTTACGCCCACAATGAAAATATTCCGGGACTGGAAGAATACATTCTCGGATTGAAAGAAGCCGGCATTTCCGGTATCATTGTGGCCGATCCGCTCATAATTGAAACGGCTAAACGCCTTGCACCGGAAATTGAAGTCCACCTCAGCACCCAACAATCTTTGACCAATTGGAAAGCAGTCCAGTTTTGGAAAGAAGAAGGATTGGACAGGGTCGTTCTCGCCCGGGAAACGAGTGCGGAAGAGATTAAAGAAATAAAGGAAAAGGTTGATATCGAAATTGAAACTTTTGTCCACGGGGCGATGTGCATTGCTTATTCCGGGCGCTGCACGCTCAGCAACCATATGACGGCGAGGGATTCCAACCGGGGCGGCTGCTGTCAGTCATGCAGATGGGATTATGACCTGTATGAACTCGACGGAACAGAGGAAAGGCCGTTATTTTCCCGGGGAGATGCTCCTTTCGCCATGAGCCCGAAAGATTTGCGGCTCGTTGAATATATCCCGCAGATGATCGAACTTGGCATTGACAGTTTTAAAATTGAGGGACGGATGAAATCGATTCATTATATTGCCACGGTAGTAAGCGTCTATCGAAAAGTGATAGATGTTTATTGCGCCGATCCGGACAATTTTGTTTTCAAGGAAGAATGGTTGGAAGAGTTGGAGAAATGCGCCATCCGCGATACGGCTCCTGCCTTTTTTGCCGGATTCCCGGGGTATCAAGAGCAGATGTTCGGAAATCACAGCGAACCGCTGAAATATGAGTTTGCCGGATTGGTGCTGGATTATGATCAAGAGACGCAAATGGTGACGGTGCAGCAGCGCAATCATTTTCGGCCGGGACAAACAGTTGAATTTTTCGGCCCGGAAATTGACAATTTTACGATGGTTGTAGAAAAAATTTGGGACGAAGAAGGGAATGAACTGGATGCCGCCCGCCACCCCTTGCAAATTGTCCGTTTTAAATCGGAACGTCCGCTGTATCCTTATAACTTGATGCGCAAAGAGATTCTTTGAACAAATATTTCCTTTTAATGGATATGGAAAGAAAAAGATTACATGATATAATGGATGCACCCGGCCGGCCGATAAGAAAAAAGTGCCAATTTTGTGTAAAAAAACTATTGATTTTCTTCTCATATGTGAGTACTATTCATTTATATATAATAGTGATGTTGATTTTATTTAAATTTGAATACCAACTCTTTTTAAAAAAGAGCACCGGAATGCGCGTCCTGAGTTGAGGGGCGCGCACCTGTGCATTGGCGGAAATGTAGCCGTTTTCCAGAAATGAGAGCATTTTAAAATACCTACGGAGGTTGTAAAACTAGAAGGAGTGAAGAACTTTGGCTGTTGAAAAAGAATATCCGATGACATTAGCCGGAAAAGAAAAATTAGAACAGGAGTTAGAATATTTAAAGACAGTAAAAAGAAAAGAAGTGGTGGAAAGAATCAAAGTTGCCCGCAGTTTCGGCGACCTCTCAGAAAATTCCGAGTATGATTCCGCCAAGGAAGAGCAAGCTTTTGTTGAAGCACGAATTGCGGCGATTGAAAATATGATTAGAAATGCCAAGATCATTGATGAAGACGAGATTAACAGAGATGTGGTCACGCTTGGCAGCTCGGTGACGTTTATTGAACTGCCCGATGGAGAAGAAGAAACTTACACAATCGTCGGCAGCGCCGAAGCCGACCCGTTTGAAGGAAAAATTTCCAATGACTCTCCGATTGCAAAAAGCCTTCTCGGGCACAAAGTGAATGACGAAGTGACCGTGCAGACTCCCGGAGGAGAAATGCTTGTAAAAATCATTGACATCAAATAAATATTTCGTGTCGGGCGCCAACTGATGATGGCCGGGGGCTAGCTATCGCCGGTTGGCGTTTGAAAACGATGAACCTCGTCAAAGCTTTTGACGAGGTGTTTTTTATGCGGAAAAAAAGAACGGTCTTTTTCATTTCCGTTGTTGCCGCTTTCTTTTTCCTGTTCATAGCGAGGCTGGCACATATTCAACTCATATCTCCCGAAAACTTTTCCAAAAGGAAAATAAATCTTTTTGAAGCGAGCGTGAGCCAAAGAACCCAGGAGTTGGAGATTGACAACGGACGGGGCGGTTTTGTCGACCGCCGCGGCAGGCCGTTAATGTATGAAAAAATGAGGGTTCTCGTATTATTCCCTTTTTTAAAACACTTTGATTGGGATCCGGGAAAGCTTGCCGAAATCATTGATGAACCGCCTCTTGCCATTTCCGGGGCGGTGGAAAAAGCGGAAGAGCCTTTTGTTTACGGGGAACCGGCCCCTCTTTTGCTTACGGAAGAGCAAATGAAGCAAATCAACGACTTGGGGATTCCCGGTGTTTTTGCCGTCGAGAAAAAAGTTCCGAAAGCGGGGTATTACGCCGAACATTTAATCGGAATCACGGGGGAAAATGAAAACCTTTTGAAAAGCCGCTATCCGGACAAACCCCTTCCCGTGCATACACCGGTCGGCCTGACCGGTTTGCAAAGAAGTTTTGACGAATTCCTCATCGGCGAGGGAGCGGCAAAACTCATCTACCATGTGGACGGATTGGGACGGCCCTTGTTTGGCGCAAATGTGAAGTATGTGGATCCGGCCAATCCTTTTTATCCCGTCAACATCAAAACAACCATTGACGCCGATTATCAGGAGCTGGCGGAGAATTTGGTTGATAAACACGGAATCAAAAAAGGCGGTCTGCTTCTTTTGGACATCAAAACGAATGCCATTCTGGCAACCGTGTCCCGTCCGGGGATTAACAAGGCTGACCCGTATGATTCCCAAGGGGGCGGAATTAAAAACATGATGATCACACAGCACATTCCGGGATCGGTTTTTAAAACGGTCATTGCGGCAGCGGCCATTGACTACCATTTGGATGATCCGTCCCGTTTGTATGATTGCAGTATCACCATTCACGGCAAACCTGACCCGAACTACCGGCACGGGATGCTCAGTTTTTCCGACAGTTTTGCCAGAAGCTGCAACAATACGTTCGCCACCCTGGCCAATGAGCTTGTCAATATAAATGAAGACATCATTGAGATTTATGCAAAAAAGCTTTCCCTCACCGGACGGAATGTTTGGCATGGCGACATCTTTCATTTAAAGGATTTTCAACAGCTGCCCGACGAAGATTTGGGGCGGATTTATCTTGACGACGGCGCAAAAAAGGATAAAAATCTGACGGCGATGACGGCGATTGGCCAGCATGAGGTCAGGGTAACGCCGCTTGCCGTCGCCAATATGATGGCCACGATTGGCAGGGGAGACCAAAAAGAACTGGTGCGGGCCGTGTTTTCAGTGGAGTATAAAAATGGGCCTTCCGTCGTCGCTTTTGATAAAAAAAAGCATCCCGAAGAATCCATTTCTCCATATACCGCCATCAAATTGCAAAAGTTGCTGCGGCAAGTAGTGACAAATGAAAAGGGCACCGGCAGAAGCCTCCGCCATTTGCCATATGAAGTTGCCGGAAAATCGGGCACGGCGGAAACGGGAGCATTTTCTCCGCAAGGAAAGCCTCTCCATCACAAATGGTTTGCCGGGTATTTTCCGTTTAAGAATCCGAAATATGTTCTCGTTGCCGTCAATCTTGATGTACCGGAGGACGCCGGGAGCGTGATTCCACTGTTTGCCGACATGGTTAAAGAAATTTACGCCTTGGACCAAAAAAGCAGAGCGTCGTCGTGATGCGCAAAATCGGGCCAACCATGAATTTAAGGCCGGCTTTATCTTCAAGTTTCCCGGAAGAAATGGTAGAATAAAGTGTACGTTGTTAGCGGTTTTTAACGGCGAATGAACGTAACCGTCCGTTGACGGGGAAATCCGGAATGTCGTCCACCATCAAATGGTTTCGGCCGCGGTCCCGGGACCGGCGGCGGGAAACAGGCCCGTTTTACTTGAAGTCCCGGGGTTTTGCGAGAATGCCGCAAAAGG